>NZ_JAMYNR010000026.1:0-82392 GCF_040319155.1 Mesorhizobium sp. M0954
AGAATGTTGACACGATCTGCCAGCGCGACCGCCAGTGGGCCGGGCTCGCGCGATGGCGCCGCCGAGCTCACCGCGATCAAGCCGCCGATCACCATGCCGACGACAATGTGGACCACCAGGACGCCAACATCCCGCCCGACGAGTTGAAGCTGGCCGGCATGTTCGCGGAGCCACCGGGCCGCGAAGACTTCCAGTTCCTCGATGTTCGACGGAAAATAGGCCATCGCCCAGGATGGGAGATGGACGCGCGCGGTATCGATGATCTCGGCCATCTTCTTGAGGAGCGTCACGACGTTCTCCGAACCGCCAGTCAATTGTGACATGCCGCTAAAGATAGCGGCGGCTACCAGGAGAGTGAAGATCAATGCCACCAAGGTCAGCGCAAGGCTTTTCGTCAGGCTGTTGGAGACGCCGATTCGATGGAGCATCGGTGCGGCGAAATGAACGATGTTGAACACGAGAAGGCCCGAAAGCAGTGCCGGAAGCAGCCCGAGTTCGAGAACGCCGACGAGCGCTACAAGCGCAAGCAGGCACGACGCGAGATAGAACCATGAGAAAGTCAGCACTTTTCACCTGCAGAAGCAGCCAAGTCCTCTCCGGGTTTCATTAGCTTTGATACCCGGTGATGCGCAAGCGAACACGCGTTCAACACGTGTGTAAGGCTAACCGCCTCGGAGGTCCCATGCTTGCGCGCCAGGTCGCCCGCTTTTGCCCCGCCCCATGCTCACGCAGGACCGCGATGATCAGCTCTTCCGTAAACCGCCTTCTTTTCATCAGTCCGCCCTTCAATCGAGCCGGACTCTAATCTCAGATGGAGGAAATTGCCCGTGGCAGGTCAGCCGCTCGAGAATGTTCATGCCGGTTGGCAAGAATGATCCTCTTGGTGGTGAACGCCGAAGTTCATTCCGCCGCGAAGACCATCAGATCCTCGAACCGGAACTCGACATGGTATCGGCCGGACGGAAGGGCGTCCCTGTCCGGATGGTCAGGTCATTGCTTTCGAAAATGACTTCATGCCGATCGCCAAGGAAAAGGCTCTCGACGCAGGTCATAGCGATACGTCCAGGGCCGTCCTCCCCGGACCACGTCACCCGCTCAAGCCGGACGAGTGCGGTGACTTTGGCGCCGACGGTCAGCTCCTGCTGGGCACTGCCCACAAGATGGATGCCGTTCGCGACAATTTCCGCACGGTTGCCGTTGATGGCGGTGACCACGCCGTCAAGGCGATTGTTGGCACCCATGAACTCTGTGACGATTTGACCAGATAGTCGTCAGCGCCGAGATCAAGCGCGCCAACGCGGTCCTCTATCTCGGAACGGGCCGTCAACATCAGAACCGGGGTCGTATTCCTTGCCTGCCGGAGCCGTCGAACGATTTCGAACCCGTCGAGGCTGGGCAGCATGACGTCGAGGATGACGAGATCGTAGCAGGTGAAATCGAGGATTTCTGCGGCAGCACGGCCGTCCGTCTCCCAATCGACTGCGTGGTCGATCGTTTCGAAGCGGCGGCTGATAGCCTCGCCAACGTCGCGCGTGTCTTCGACGAGGAGAATTCGGATGCCGGAGCATTTGCACGGAAGCAGCCGCCTATCAAGCGTCACCTCTTTGCGGAGAGGCGCTTGACATCATCTGCAGATCACGCGTTGGCTTCAGCCCTGTTACCGTCAGCAGTTCAAGCCCAATCATTTGAGCTTTATCGACGGGCTGCGTGATGCCGTCTGCCTTCATGTCGATCTGCGCATCCACGCCAAGAACGGGGCGCGTCGGTGCATGACCCGCGCTGCAAGCCACGGCTGGACCACGCATTTTGCCGCATTCAACGTATTCGACCGCACCGTGATCAGTCGCTAGTAGATGCACCACCATCGCCATCAGGGGATTATGTTTCTGGCGATCGTGATGCTGATAGCGATTGCGCAATGCCATCATTTGCGCTTCAGAGACGTATCCAATTGCGTCATTAAGAGGATATCATGCCGACAGGCGATGGCAGTTTGAGCGACATTCTTGGAATCTTGTCGGTTCTCCTACTCGTGGCCGCAAACGGCTTCTTTGTCGCCGCCGAGTTTTCCCTGGTCGCCGTGCGCCGAAGCCGAGTTGCCGAACTCGCTGCGGCTGGGCGGCTGAACGCGGCAGCGCTTCAGCGGGCCGTCGACAATCTCGATGCCAATCTGGCGGCGACCCAGCTCGGCATCACCATTTCATCGCTGGCACTCGGCTGGATCGGCGAACCTGCTCTCGCGCATCTCGTCGAGCCTCTCTTGATCGGGCTGCTGGGGTCGTTGGCGACTGCGGGCTCACACACTGTCGCCGTCGCGATCGCTTTCATCATCATCACCGCGCTTCACATCGTGCTTGGCGAGCTCGCACCAAAGAGTCTGGCGCTCCAGCGCAGCGAAGACACTGCGCTCTGGGTCGTGCGTCCGCTCGGTCTGTTCCTCTTTCTGCTCAGGCCGGCGATTCTAATGCTGAATGGTCTCGGCAACCTCGTTCTGCGACTCTGCGGCCTGCGCCCGGGAACCGGTGAGGATTCATTGCACTCGCCAGACGAGCTGAAGCTTCTGATCTCGGCCAGTCAGGAAGGCGGCCTGTTGCAGCAGGCGCAGCGGGAGATGGTCGAGCGGGTCTTCAACATCGGCGAGCGCCGCATCAGTGACATCATGACGCCTCGGCCGGATATCGACTGGATCGACGTGAATGATGACCGAACCGAGATTCTTCGTACGATCCGCGATTGCCGCCATGAGCAGCTCCTTGTTGGCAAGGGCGGTATCGATGAACCACTCGGCATGGTTCTGAAGAAGGACATGCTCGACCAGGTTCTTGACGGGCAGGTTCTCGATCCGATGGCGATCATCCGTGAGCCGCTCGTCGTTCATGAATCAACGCCGATTTTCAAAGTGCTGGAGCAGTTCAGGAAGGCGCCCGTCCGCATAGCAATGGTCCTCGACGAGTACGGAAGTCTGGAAGGAATTGTTACCCAGACCGATTTGCTCGAAGCCATCGCCGGCGACCTGCCCAACATCGAAGGCGAAGAGCCGGATGTCGTCGAGGGTGAAGACGGCTCCCTTCTCGTGGATGGTATGATGTCGGCCCAGGACGCGTTCGATCGCCTTGGTTTTCGAGCACGGCCAACTGAAGGCGACTTCCATACGATCGCAGGATTTGCCCTGTTTCGACTGGGGCATCTGCCTGAGGTCGGGGAACATTTTGAGTATGGCGGCTGGCACTTCAAGATCGTGGACATGGATGGCCGGCGGATCGACAAACTGCTCGCACGAAGGAACTCTCCCACGGGGCGGCAAGAAACATCGGAGGTAGATGGGCTCAGAACATAGGCCAATGAATAGGCCGCCGTGGCCTCGTCGAGGTCGCCGGTGCCCGCGAACCAACTGTATCCTGCGTGATCCAACCTGACTGATACTGATGCACCATCACCCGGTCGACGAAAGGCGAAAGCACCCGCACCACCCCCATGGCGTTGCCGGTCATGTCGACCCGTCCGTGATGGCGCAGCCGGCCATCTTCGCAGAAAACCACTTCCGCAAAGGTGCGGTGGATGTCCATTCCAATTACACGTCATTGGCCCCCTCTCTCCTTGAACAATCGGGAGCCGGCGGGCGATGCGACACCTACGGATCCGCGCTCTCGGCGCAACCGGGCAGGTCGCAGGGGCGGCCAGCTACTAACGCGAGCTCGCAGCTTATCGAATACATCGGCCTGCCCGCACTTGGCGTGCTCCCGGCGCCGCTGTCCCGGATGGTCACACATACGCTGAAAATCTCGCATCTCCAGCGGGGGATCAGATGGCACCATCATGATCATACCGGTTACCGAGCGCCTCAACGGCGAGATCAAGCGGCGCACCGAGGTCATCGGCATCTTCCCAAATGATGACGCCATCGTCCGTCTGGTTGGCGCGATCCTGCTCGAGCAGAACGATGAATGAGCCGTGCAGCGGGCGAGATACATTACGCTGGAAACCATCAGCCAAATGAGCGATGATCCACTCATCAGCCTGCTGTGGCGCGCTGATCATTCCCGGCCCATGCCGGAAGCTGCGGCGACCAAGCCGTCAACTACACCACTCCCTGGGACACGATCCTGATGCGCTCACGCTTCAAGCCAAGACCGCAATCCAGATAGCGAGCCAATCGTGAAATCCGAGACAGCAGCCACCGAAAGCGTTGAGCCGGCGCCTAAGGCTGTTCCATCGGGTTGGCGAGTGTTGATGACACGCGAACGTTGGACCGAAGTCGCTCGCATTATATTTACCGGCCTGATGGCCTTTCTGTACTGGCAACAGCTGATTCCCATTCAAGCTTTGTGGGGGGCGGTTGCCATCGGTTTGTATCCGCTTGTCAAGACCGGCGCCGTTGACCTCGTAAAAGAGCGCAAGATCGGTACCGAGATATTCGTCACCATCGCTACGGTGGTAGCGCTGATCGGAGGCGAGACCGTCGCCGGCGCGGTCCTCATGGTGATCATTCTGATCGCAGAGTTCATTGCCGATTTGAATATGGATCGTGCGCGAGCCTCGATCAAAGACCTGATCGGCTCGGTGCCCCAGGTGGCACTTGTGCGGGACCCAGGTGGCGAACGCATGGTCACGATCGAGAATTTGCGCGCGGGCGATGTTGTCTTGGTGCGGGCCGGCGAGAAGATCCCGGTCGATGGCAACGTCGTCGGTGGAGCGGCTTCGGTCAACGAAGCATCGATCACTGGAGAGAGCATTCCCAAGGACAAGAGCGATGGCGCCGATGTCTTTGCCGGAACCATCGTCGAATCCGGCGCCCTCGACATCGAGACCGAGAAGGTTGGTGCCGACACCACCTTTGCCCGCATCATCAGTCTGGTCGAGAATGCCGAAGCGGAACAGGCACCCGTCCAGAAACTGGCGGATAAGGTCGCGTCATGGCTGATCCCGGTCGTGCTGATCTTCCTCGTTGCGGTTTATCTTTATACCCGCGACGTTCGGATGATCGTCACTCTGCTGATTTTCACATCGCCTGCCGAACTCGGATTGGCGACTCCTCTGGTGATTATCGCAGCCATTGCGCGAGCCGCACGCAGTGGAATTCTGGTCAAGGGGGGCGTCTATCTGGAGTCTTTGGCCAAGGTCGACGTCCTGGTGTTCGACAAGACAGGCACCCTGACGGCGAACAAGCCCAAGGTTGTCGGCGTGGAAATGCAGGACGGCACGCTTTCGGAAGCTGATCTGCTCAGCCTTGCCGCCGCCGCCGATCGGCGCTCCGCTCACCCCTTGGCGAAAGCGGTCGTCAACTATGCCGCCCGGATGAAAATCGATGTCCCGGAACCGGAGCAGTACGAGCAGTTGCAGGCGCGCGGTGTGAAGGCGACGGTCTCCGGACGCACCGTGCTGGTCGGGAATGCATCGTTGCTGCGCGAGGCCGGCGTGCCGCTTTCCGATGCGATCGAAAAGGGCGGACAGACCCCGGTTCACGTCGCGGTCGATGAGAAATTCGCGGGCGTGATTCTGATTGCCGACACATTGCGACCAGGTGCGCGCGAAGCGCTGGCAAAGCTCCGTGCAACCGGGGTCAAGCGCATGGTGATGGTGACGGGTGACAATGAGGCCACAGCGCGGACCATCGCCAACGAGCTCGGCGTGGATGAAGTGCGTGCCAATCTGATGCCGCAGGACAAGGTCGCCGCCATCGCCGAACTGCAAAAGCAGGGCCATCGCGTGGCGATGGTCGGCGACGGGATCAACGACGCGCCGGCGCTGGCACGCGCCGATGTCGGCATTGCGATGGGCGGCGGCGGCACGCAGGCAGCGCTGGAAGCCGCCGACATCGCATTGATGAAGGATGACCTGGCAAGAATTGTCAGCGCGCGCGCGATTGCGCGACGCGCTTACCGGACAATTCAGGAAAATATCTTTGTCGGTGTCGGTGTTGTGCACGTTTTGGGCATTGCCGCAGCGCTGATGGGCTGGATCGGTCCTATCCAGGCAGCGATTTTGCACTTGGGGCCAGATGTCCTGGTGTTCCTGAATTCGGCAAAACTGCTGCGCGTTCGAATCCAAGATGTTTAGCGCATCTCTTTGGAGCCTAAGGCGCTTGCAGTTCTTTGGACGACAAACGCCTCCAATTCGCATCGTCCACGAAACCGGGCAACCGCAACCAGAGTACGCTTACTGCTGTGGCGCTGGTGGCGGTGTGCCCCCAAACCACCCAGCCGCATACCCGATCACAAACAGCACCACGATCACGGCTGCCACACCGTACCAGAGGCGCCTGTCCGTGAAATTCATCGTTATCTCCGAATATCGCGCTGCGCCTGACGACCCAGCGATTTCTTCGATCCTTTGGTCGTCGTTTTCGTGACGAGCGACCCATCTGATCCCCTGACAGAGTAGGCCAAGTATGGCTTCCAGAGAAGCGCGCAGGCCTGTCTGCGGTGCCAAAGCCGCCGGCTGCAAGCGGCTCGCGGAGGAGCGAGCATCTGGAGGACGCTGGGATCGACCCGAGCTCCATCGGCTTCTTGGCGAGCTCGATGAAGGCGACATCGTGGTTGTCCGGAAACCAGACCGACTGATGCGGTCACTCAAAGACCTGCTCCTTATCCTTGAGAAGATCGAGGCCGCCGGCGCCGGGTTCTGCTCACTGACCGAGGCAATCGGCACGACCACGACGGCAGGCCGCATGATGATGCTGATGCTCGGTTCCTTCGCCGAATTCGAGCGAGCCATCGTACGGGAACGCACCATGGCGGGGCTTCAAGTGGCCAGGAGCGCGGGCGAAAAGGTGGTCATCGCCCAAAACTCACGTCCGATCAGCGCTCCGAAATCATCGGCATGCTGAATGATGGTCCACCCGCGGCTGAGATTGCTCGCATCTTCCGAGTTCATAGCGCCACTGTGAGACGTATCGGCGCTCAGACGAACATGAATGTTCGCTGATTGTGGGTGCAATTGGCCGCTTTCGCAGCGACGTACGCACCGGCCCTCCTCGGACGCGTACCCCCGGCCTGCAGTTATTGCTATTGTACCAGCTGCCTACGTGGTTGGTTCGGCGGAACACATCCTGGAGCAAAAGAATTCGAACCGAACTAGCCAAAGCGGTCATTCGATTCGTCCGATCGGATGACTGCTACTGGCGCACGTGGTCGGTTGGTGCGTTCAGACATCAGATTGCCTGATGAGGCTCGGGAAGGTCCGGCCGGGATGGAAAACCGCCGTTCAGCGCCCTATGCGAGCACGAAATTCGGCAGTCGAATTGGTGCGTGGAAACGGTTCGGAAGGCAACTGTACATCGAGAAAGGCACAAAGCGGCTCCCACCCTTCGGAGACCTGATAAGTAAGAAGGCGCTCAGGTGGCAGCGTTGATTTCACGGAAGCGTTATGTGCTTCATAGACAGCGATTGCGTGATCACGGTTATCAAATCGACCGCCAAAGACAGTGTTTCCAACCACCGCCACACCAAAGGACTGTGGATCATTGGTAGCAGCATCCATCGTGAGCCCTATTGTTTGCGCCATGCTGTCATACCAGGCTTCCGGGTCACGAACTGTCAGGATAACCTTTGCATGAGGGTAGTGGTCACTCACTTCGCGCCAAAAATGCGCCGTTGGCCAATCGACCGCGGAAAGATAGCCGGCATATGCCGCATCCCAGGTCGGGAGTTGTCCCTGTCCGGCGGCGCGCCACAGCGCCTTCTGCTCGGGATTGGCGTGGACATCTGCCATGTGATGACACGGCCCGAACCCAAGATGCTCCAAGGCGAGCTTCAGCGAATATGTGCCAGTGCGACCCATGCCTGCGCCAATGACATATAGAGCCATGAGCACCCCCCCGACGAATTTCAATTGGTCAAAATACCGCTGTTTTCTTTACTTCGCTATATGTTTTGAAGGTCAGCTCCGAATCGCCTCAAGCCGTAGCGCGCGAAGGTCAGTATTGGAGAAGCGCCGGGAATGGTGGCTCTTGGCGCCGCTGTGGCGAAAGACGCGTGCATCGACACCACTATCCGCTGACGCAGCGCTTGCTCCGGTCGATGACGTGGATGGCTTTCAGGGATGGGAGACAACCGACGGCGAGTTTCCGCCGGGAACGTGATCGCGGTGACCAAAGCCATCTTGAACGGCAAGGCCGTGCAGACCTGCTCCATCAGGCTGCTCGACGTCGACCGCGCGACATTCGAGCAGCGTGGACACAAGCTGGCAAGGCAAGGGGTTAGGCGCCGCGCTGTTGGAAGACGCCGTTCTGCGCACGCGTTACGCCGCGACGATCCTCGGGATTCGCGGCCTTCTTGTTCACGCCATATCGGACGAAGCGAAAGCCTTCTACGAGCACTATGGCTTTGCGGCTTTCCCGAAAAATCCGATGACCCTTGTGCTCTCGCTAAGGCGCGTTGAAAGAGCGGGCCGAAACGTCTTGTTGTGCACAAGTTGGTAATCGCCTCGTAATCAAGCAGCCGGAAAAAGCTTCCAGCGCCGCGGCCCGAATGCCACCCGGCTTTTCTGCGCCGCCGGATGGTCGACGGGCAGCTCGATCTCGACCCGCTGACGTTCGCCGCCGATTTCGAGCTCGACCCGCCTGGTATCGGCAACGCGGCGGCTGGCGGCGACCGTGCCGGCGATGCAGCCGTTGCATTCTTCCACCAGATCGACGTCGTGCGGGCGAAAGAACAGCGTCGCTTCGCCTTGCGGTGCGTGCGGCGCGGAAAGCCCGATCGGCCGATCGGCGATCCAGACTTGGCCGTCCTCGACCTTGACCGGAATCGAACTCGATTCGCCGATGAAGCCGTAGACGAAGGGCGAGTTCGGAGTGTCGTAAATTTCGTCGGCGGTGCCGACCTGCTCGATGCGGCCCTGGCTCATCACCACGACGCGGTCGGCAAGCTCCAGCGCCTCTTCCTGGTCATGGGTGACGAAGACCGTGGTGTGGCCGGTGGCGTCGTGGATGTCGCGCAGCCAGCGGCGCAGTTCGCGGCGCACCTGCGCATCGAGCGCGCCGAACGGCTCGTCGAGCAAAAGCACGGCCGGTTCGATCGCCATGGCGCGGGCCAGCGCCACGCGCTGACGCTGGCCGCCCGAAAGCTGTGCCGGATAGCGTTTTTCCAGACCGGAAAGCTGAACGAGGTTGAGGAGTTCCGAGGCGCGGCGGCGGATTTCCTTCGCCGACGGGCGTGACGGCCCGTGCCGGACCTTGAGGCCGAAGCCGATATTGTCGGCGACCGTCATATGGCGAAACAGCGCGTAGTGCTGGAAGACGAAGCCGACATTGCGCTCCTGAATCGACTTTTGGGAGGCATCCTCTTCGCCGAAGAAGATCTTTCCGCGGGTCGGCCGCTCCAAGCCGGCAATCAGCCTGAGCAGCGTCGTCTTGCCGGAACCGGACGGTCCCAGCAGGGCGATCAGTTCTCCCGACTTGATGTCGAGCGAAACGTCGCGGAGGGCCGGAAACCGCTCAAACTCCTTGCGCACGTTGGCAACGCGAACTTCCATGCAAATCCCTTTTGTAGCTGATGCATGCCGTTATCCCAAAACCGGTTCCCACTTTTGGGCGACATCAAATCTTTGTTTTATGCATGTCGTTGTCCAAAAACCGCTACACACTTTTGGGCGACATGCATTTGTCAGTGTCCGCGCGTCGCGGCGATCTCGGCGCCGTAGCGCATCTCGAGAAGTGTTTTCAAGACCAGCGTGACGAGCGCCAGGCCGGCAAGCAGCGAAGCGACGGCAAAGGCGGCGGCGGCATTGTACTCGTTATAAAGGATTTCGACATGCAGCGGCATGGTGTTGGTTAGCCCGCGTATGTGGCCCGACACGACCGAGACCGCTCCGAACTCGCCCATGGCACGGGCATTGCACAGCAACACGCCGTAGAGCAATCCCCATTTGACGTTGGGCAACGTCACGTACCAGAACGCCTGCCAGCCATTGGCTCCAAGCGACAGGGCAGCCTCCTCGTCGCCATTGCCCTGTTCCTGCATCAGCGGGATCAATTCGCGGGCGACGAAGGGGAAGGTGACGAAGACGGTGGCCAGCACGATGCCCGGCACGGCAAACAGGATGACGATGCCATGCGCCTTAAGCCAGGCGCCGAGCAGGCCTTGCGCGCCGAACAGAAGTACATAGACCAGGCCGGAGCGGCGTGTAGGCGACCTTGATGCCGAGCGGCGCCAATAGGCTGCCGACCCACCCAGCCATTCGGCGCGTAGAGCGTGGTCAGCGCGATGCCGGCAACCGCCGTCGGCAGCGCGAAGGGCAGGTCGACCATGGCATCGGCGATACGGCGGCCTGGAAAGCTGTAGCGCACCAGCACCCACGCGACGATCGTGCCGAAGACGACGTTGACGGCGGCGGCAATGAAGGCGGTGCCGAAGCTGATTTCAAGCGCGTTGATGGTGCGGCGGTCGGTGACGATCGCCCAGAAGTCGGTCCAGCCGAGCGCCGCCGAGCGCCAGATCAGCCCGGACAGGGGAATGAGGATGATGAGGGTGAGGTAGGCAAGCGAGAAGCCGAGCGTCAATCCGAAACCCGGAATGACGCTCGGCTGCCTGAACCGCCACCCCGCCTTGGCGGGTGTCGTCCTGATCTAGATTTTATCTTACTGCGCTGGCTTATAGATCTGGTCGAATATACCACCGTCGCCGAAATGGTAAGGCTGCGCCTTCGTCCATCCGCCGAAAATTGGATCGTCGATGCTGATCCGCTTGATTTCCGGCAGTTTGGCGAGATCTTCCGCAGGCACCAGGTCGGGCTTCGCCGGACGGTAGTGGTTCTTGGCGATGATCGTCTGGCCTTCCTTGGAATAGAGATAGCTCAGATAGGCTTCGGCAACTTTGCGTGTGCCCTTGGCATCGACATTGGCGTCGACAACGGCGACCGGCGGTTCGGCGAGGATCGAGGTCGGCGGGATGACGATTTCGAACTGATCGGCGCCGAACTCGTCCAGCGCCAGATAGGCCTCGTTTTCCCAGGCGATCAGCACGTCGCCAAGGCCTTTTTGCGCGAAGGTCACGGTAGAGCCACGCGCGCCGGTGTCAAGCACCGGAACATGGGAATAGAGGTTGCCGACGAATTCCTTGGTCTTGGCTTCATCGCCGCCATCGTTGGTGTTGGCCCAGGCCCAGGCCGCGAGGTAGGCCCACCGGCCACCACCGGAGGTCTTGGGATTGGACGTGATCACCTGGACGCTGTCCTTTGTGAGATCGCCAAAATCGTGAATGCCCTTCGGGTTGCCCTTGCGGACGAGGAGGACGATGGTCGAGGTATAAGGAGCCGAATTGTTCTCGAACTTCGTCCGCCAGTCGGGATTGATCTTCTTCGTTTTCGAGACGATCGCGTCGATGTCGCCTTGCAGCCCCAGCGTCACCACGTCGGCGTCGAGGCCGTCGATCACGGCGCGGGCCTGAGCGCCGGATCCGCCATGCGACTGCTGGACGGTCACGGTCTCGCCGGTCTCGGCCTTCCAGTGGGCGACAAAGGCCTCGTCGAATTGCTTGTAGAGCTCACGCGTCGGGTCATAGGACACGTTGAGAATGGTGGTATCGGCAAACGCGAAACCGAGCGTGCCGAACTGGACAGATGTGGCGACCAGCGCGCCGAGCAGTTTCCTGAAATGAGGTTTGGTCATTTCCGCCTCCGTTGACGCGCCAAATCTACCGATTTAATAGAATTTAGATGCATTCAATGTTGCCTTTTTGGCCTAGTGAAGCAATTTTTCGCCTATTTTACTCTAAATGAGGAATGTTTTTCCTCACACAGCGTGACTCGGGATCCTGGGCTCCCGGAGGCGATAATTAGAAACCGCCAGCCCTTCGGCAATGGCCGCGCAGGGTCAACGAGGGTTTCATCCCACGGTGGCCGGCGGAGCTACTCGGCGCCGACGGGAAAGTTGAAGCGTTCTCTTGGAAACGGCTCGTTTTCCAGCGTGAAATGCCACCATTCGCGGGCATAATTGTTGAAGCCGCCGGCGCGCATCGCGCTCGACAAGTCTTTCGCGGTTTGCCGCTACTTCACTGGCGAGCGGTCGGCGAGCCGTTTCGCTCGCCGGGTCGAACACTCGAAGCCAGTGCCGAAATCGAGCATATCGGCATCGGTCGCGCCGCAGGCCGGTTTCGGCGCGCTCTTGTGGTCGGTCCGCGCGATCGCGACCTCGACTGTCGAGCCGCGCGAATGGGTGGACAGTTCGCCGATATAGCCCTTGGCGATGAGATCCTTGGCGCTTGATGTCACGATGGCTGCCCGTATTGACGTCCGCTGCACTCACCAAGGACGACCCCAATTGGACTGCGCATATTACGCACGCATGGCAACACTGCGCCGCGGTTGCTAGGGGGGTCAAGCAGAGTTGAATGGCGAAAGATTGAGGGTCCAATCGTGATGCGGCGGCGCCCAAATTTGCGACAGCGCGCCAACGGGCAAAGACGACCCCGAGCGGAAGTTCGTTCGTCGAGGGCGAATTCACGCCGATGACCCGAACCCACCCTTCCCCGGGGCGATTTGGCGGCCCGAAAGCTGACCTTTAGCGGAACCGGCGGTCGTGACCCTGAAGCGACATTCGCGCTGAGGTGGACAGCGAGTCTCGTTGACTGGCTGCGGCATCGGCGCATAGTCGTCGACCAGCACGATGCCCCATTTGGGGAACAGTCGTATGAGGGGAGGCAGGCCATGGAAGTCGCCGGTGGCGCTGGTGCCGACGTTCACGTCCCGTATATTCTCGTCCATTCCGATCGCGAGATCAGGCGTCTCAGCCATCAGGCGGACATCATTAACCCGATCACGCGAAGAATCTTGCTCTCTGCGGGCATGAGCGCCGGGATGCGCGTGCTCGACGTGGGCTGTGGCGCGGGTGATGTTACATTCCTGGTTTCCGAGATGGTTGGCAGCGAAGGTCAGGTCATCGGCGCAGATCGGGCTCCAGCGGCCCTGGCGGCGGCGGAGCGGCGTGCGGCGGCGCATCCGATCCAGAATGTCAGCTTCCGTGAAGGCGATCCCGCGGCACTTTCGTTCGACCGACCGTTCGACGCCGTGATCGGCCGCTACCTCTTGATGTTTCAAGCCGATCCTGTGGCCATGCTGCGTGGCGTCGCTCGTCATCTCCGGCCTGGAGGGACCATCGTCTTCCATGAGCCGGATTGGGACGGCTGTCGATCCAGCCCGCCGGCGCCGACCTACGACCAATGCTGTCGATGGATCGTCGAGACGTTCCGGCGCAGCGGTATCGAGACCAATATGGGTATCAAGCTCGATGCGGCATTCCGCGCGGCTGGATTGACCGCGCCCTCAATGCGTATGGAGGCGGTTGTTGGGGGAACCAATGGCGGCTTCGACTGGTCACACCAGACCGCCGAACTCATTGTCACGATGCTGCCGGAAATCCAGAGCCGGGGCGTTGCGACGGCCTTTGAGGTCGATATTGAAACTTTGGGACAGCGGATGCAGCGCGAAATCGAGGCGGGTAGCGTCATCGTGAGCCGTTCGGAAGTAGGCGCCTGGTCGCACGCCTAGAGCTAGTCATGACACTGGGCGGCTGCCTCTCACGAAAGACTAAGGCGCATGTCCGCTCTTAGCGCGATCGAGGCGATGCGGACTTCGCCTACTCAGCAGCCGCCAGTGCGGGTCAAACGGCTTGGTTGGGTGGTTCTCTGCCGTCTGTCTCGTCGAGCGGAACGAGCAGGCAGCGCCAATTGCGGACTACGCTGTTATTGAAGGGCGCCGCAACTCGCGGCGTCCCTATTTCCAGTTGGCAGGTGCGGCTGGTGCTGCTTGGCACTACTTGCCAGTTGCGGCGATTGTCACATGCTCCCAATCCTTCCAAGTCTGAAGGCGCTTGGCATAGATGTCCCCAATCATCAGGGTTGGCGCAACTCCGAGAAGTAGCCGCAAGGGTGGCTCCGGTGCGTCAACAAGTTTGAGGATCGCAGGGCCGGTCGCAGCGGGGTTGCCCACGAAATTCGCCGGCATCCGCTCGGCCATAGCCATCATGTCTTGCCGGATGAAATCGTATTGGGGAAGCGGTGCTGCATGGACAGCGGAAGCGCCGGCCCAGTCAGTCTCGTAGCCGCCAGGCTCGACCAAGGTGACCTTGATGCCGAACTTCGAAACCTCCTGCACAAGCGACTCCGTGAGACCTTCGACCGCCCACTTCGATGCGTGGTAGCCGCCTAGATTGGGAAATGCCATTACACCGCCCATACTGGTGACCTGGATGAGGTGGCCGCTGCCCTGCTTGCGGAACTGCGGCAGCACGGCTTGCGTGACGTTCAGGACACCAAAGAAGTTCACTTCCATCTGGTCTCGGACCTGCTTGTCAGACACTTCCTCGACAGCGCCAAACAAGCCGTAGCCGGCGTTGTTGACGACCACGTCGAGTCGTCCGAAAGCATCCAGTGCCTCTACGACCGCGGCGATGGCCCTATTGCGATCGGTCACGTCCAGCTCTAGCGGAAGGATTGCGTCGCCATAATTTTCGACGAGGTCTGAAGCGCATCAGGCCTGCGGCTGGTGGCAACAACCTTATCGCCGCGCGCGAGCGCTGCCTCCGTCCAAATTCGGCCGAAGCCGCGATTAGCACCGGTGATGAACCAGATTTTCGACATTAAACTACCTCATGATTTGGGTGCCATTGGGCACTTCTCTTGAGGTAGGCAGGCCCCCTGTCGAGTTCATTTGCAGGTTGCGACAGAAAACTGGCGATGGGCGCCAATCTCTAATTTAGGCGAGAGGCCTCGGTGTTCTGCTCGCGCCACCGTGCGGGGGTGACGCCTTCCCATTCGCGGAAGGCGCGATAGAACGAGCTGGTATCCTGATACCCCAGGAGATAGGCAATCTCATCGGTCGCGTTCGCGCCACTGGCCAGCATTTCGCGACCAACCTCCTGGCGCGAAGCCTCCAGTAGCAGCCTGAAGCTCGTCCCAGATTCAGAAATACGGCGCTGCAGCGTGCGTTCGCTCATCCCCAGGACGTTGGCCACGTCCGATAGTTCGGGCTTGCCGCTGGCCAACCGCCGCTTCAGGACAATCTTCACCTGTTCTGGCAACGAGCTTTGCGCATCGATCTCGTCGAGTGAGGCCAACAGTGCCGGTGTCAGGATGGCGAGCAACTCGGGGTTGTGCCCAGCGAATGGTCGGTCCAGATCGTCGGCACGCAGCACCAGCTGGTTCTTGGGCGCCCCGAAGGTAATTGGCGCTCCGAGGTACTCCTTGTGCGCTCGGGTCGTCGGGCCTGCTCGGGTCATGTCCACTCGCAGCGGGACGATGTGACGACCTGTTCCGCGTCGTCCCAGTTCAAGGATTGCTGCAAACGTCACATCGACCGCTACGTCAGGCTCCGGGCCAACGGCGTGGATCCAGGAGAAGCTCACAAAAGCCTCACCATCACGTTCTATAACGTGCAGCTCTTCCGGTGTGCAAAGCCGCTTGAACCTGGCAAGACGGTTGAGGCCGTCGCGGAAATCCTTGGCGAAGAAGGCCGACATGGTCGCGGGGGGATGGACCGTTGTATCTGCCGCCACATTGATATGCAGCCCGATGGCGGGGTCGCCCGACAGCTCCTCCAGTGCTTGCCAGAGGTCGAAGTATTGGGCGGTGTTGACCCAAGCGTCTTCGGAAATGTGGAGCGTCGCAGGCAATCGAGCTTGCCTCAACAATGCCGCCGGTGAGATGCCAGCCCGCTCTACCGCGCGCCAAAAGGCCTGTGGGACTTTGCATTTGTCGATTGGTAGCCGTGTCATGGCAGGCCTTTCACTCGCCCGTAATGGCGGCATATGAGCGCCGCTGTCCTATCGTCGTCTAGCCCGACCCCAGTTCGATCACAGCGTACCCGAATCCGCCACCGATCCAGTGATCCATCTGCTCTACCGGGTCGCCCACTGTGTGATCGGCAGGGTGGACGGTAACGGTTGCTCGCTCAACTGCTTGCCGCTGGCGCGCCGGGCGGCTCGGGTGCCGGTGAGGACGCTGCGCAGCTTGGCGGCCTGCTGGTCGATGGCCTGCGGGCCGTTGCCGGTGAGCAGCCGCACGGACGGCTCGTAGGCCAGTAGCGGGGCGGCGATGTTGAGGGAGCTCGCAAGTTTGAAGCCAGCTTCCTTGACGGCCGTGTCGACAAAGTAGGAGGTTCGGGTCCTCTTGCCGGGGACGCGTGGGTAGAGGAACCGCAGCGCGAACAGCTCGCCGATCGTGGGGACGGTCGAGATGGTGGCGGCGAGGAACGGGTTGTCGCTGACGAGGTAGGGGTGGCCCTGCGCGTCGATGCGCTGCCGAGTGGAGGTCACCGCCACGGGCGCGTGGCAGATCAGCGAGATGATGACGCCGTTCTCCCGGGCTACGTGGAGGGTTTCGCCGAGCCACGGGTTGTCACGGAAGTCGACCATGGGGGCGTGACCGCCGGGGGTGTGGATGAAGTCAAAGTCGGCGAAAGTGAACGGATCGGCCGGGTCGCGGTGACGCAGGACGAGTTCCTGCAGCGAGTGGAAGGTGCCCTCGGGCAGCTTGTCGAGGCGGCGGATCAGTTCGGGGCGGTACTCGGCGAGCTCAGGCTCGCTGTTCGGCAATAGTTCGGAGACCGGGATCCGGCCGATGTGGCGCTCCAGCAACTGGACATCCTGTTCGCGGCGGGCGACCAACTCGGGGTGGCGCTGCCGGAAGCTGTTGACATCGAACGAGCGGCGGCGCTGCTGCATACGGAGGGGGATGGTCTTGGCGCCGGTCTTCTCGATGGATTGCACGGACAGGGCCATACCGTTGATGTCGAGTTGCGGGGCGTTGCCGTCGGGGGTGGCGAAGGTGAACTCGTAGTCGTTCTCGAACTCCTTGAGCACTTGAGCCATCTCGACCAGGAAGAACCCGGTCGAGATCGACTTGACGTCGGCCGGTTCGGCCAGCGGCAGCTGGCGGCCGGACGAGATGAGGATCAGTGCGCGGCGCTTGGTGGTGGGCATGACTTGTTCCTTCTCGATGCTTTCGGCCGGGGTGAGATCGGGCCCCGTGCCATTCATCGGTGGAAGTAAGCAGGCCCACCGTCGCATTCATTTGCAGGATGCGACAGAAGAATTGCGATTGCCGCCAATCTCTAGTGTCCGCGTTGGGTCAGATCGCGTCATGCGACGCTCGCAATTGAACGACCGCCAAAAAGGGTCGAACTCGGTCGTTCAGAGCGATTTGGATGGTTTTGGCGGCGAGAGCAGCCGGCCATGAGGAGATCCCGAACTTTGAACGAAGTTGTCGGCCGGGCGCGCCGGATACGGCCCCTCCTCTCGAACCCGACCTTCGACCCTGAACGGGGATGGTGATACACGCCCGTCCTTCTGGTATAGTGGCACGATCACCCAGCGGAGACGTTGCCATGTCTAAGCACTTCGTTCATGGGGCAGTGGTCGCATTGGGGCTGTTCGTCACCAGCGCAAGCGCCGAAACCCTGAAGCTTCCTGACAATCTGGCCGGCTTTAGTTCTGATATTGGCGAAAACTACTTCGTCGAAAGCGATGCACGGGAGGCCTATTTCCCTCTCGCAAGCAACTTTCTGACGCAGAAGACACAGTCCTATTGCGGTGTCGCCAGCATCGTCATGGTGCTGAACGCGCTCAATGTACCGGCGCCTTCGGTTCCGGAGTACGAGCCATATCGCACTTTCACGCAGGACAATGTCCTCGATGAACGAACGGACGCCATTCTCGCCCGAGATGTTTTGGCGAAGAAAGGTATGACCCTCGATCAGATCGGTGGAATTCTTGCGACGCAGCCGGTCAAGGCAGAAGTCCATCATGCCGCCGACAGCTCAGTCGACGAGTTCCGCAAGCTGGCGAGTTCCCATCTCGGCCAGTCGAACCATTTCGTGATCGTCAACTACCTCCGCAAGGCAATCGGACAGGAGAAGGGCGGCCATATCTCGCCGCTAGCAGCCTATGATGGGAAATCAGACCGCTTCCTCATCCTTGATGTCGCACGGTATAAATACCCTCCAGTGTGGGTGAAGACATCTGAGCTTTTCGATGCCATGAACACCCAGGACTCCGACAACGAGAACAAGACCCGCGGCTTCGTCCTGGTATCGGCGGCTTCTGTTCAATAGTGATCACCGTCTTCAACGCGATCATCCAGTCTGTGAGCGAGGGGTCACGCGCATTGATGCGGGGCCCCACAAACCATCCCGCCCCCGCCCGCCGATGAACCCGGTGGGTGCCGACCCGGCATGCGCTCGCCCCGGCGGCGGTGGTCTCACACGCTGGCGTTCTAGGGTCAAACTCTACCAACTGGCTGCCGCCAATGGCCGAGATGGATGGTTTGTTGCTGTTCGCCTCGTCCACTGGAACGAGTAAGGTGCGCCAGTAGCAGGCAGTCAAACGTGTGTTCTGGAATGACTGCAATTGGCGCGACCGCGCCCCGTTGAACGCGCTGCCCCTTCCACCAACTAACGGCCAAGGCTATTCCCGCCGAACCGAGGGCGTGTCATATAGCGTAGCACGCTCCAGCTCGCTGAGCAGGGCCTCGGCCTCTCTGACGTCGGCGGTTTCGAAACCCTCGGTGAACCAGTCGCGAACGGGTGTCAGAAAACTGTGGGCTTTCTCCCCGGCGCCTCGCTCTGCCCACAGGCGTGGGGGGGGCGGCGCAGCTCGCAACTCCCACCATTTGGCGGCCTGCGCCCCGGCAGTCTCTACCGATTTGTCGAAAGATTCCGCCGCCAAGTCGCCGTCGCGACCAGGCTCGCGCAAAGCAAACTCCCCTTTCAGTCGGTACAGCTCGGCATCAAACCAACGCTCGCCGGTCGAAGTCGCACGCTCGAACGCGTCGTCCAGCACGCGTCGCGCATTTTCAACGTTGCCACTACTAAGGTAAGCCTCAGCCAGAATGGACTCGTAGTACGGCATCATCACCAGGTAACCGGCGTTCACGTCGTGCTCGCAGCAGGATTTGAGGGTCTCGAGGCCTTCGGTTGCATTTCCTTCAGCGATGAGTGCGGCAGCTCGAAAGCCCCGTCCCTTGTTCAACATTGCAGGCATGGCCTTTTCGGACGCGAGAGCAATCAGGCGCTCGCTGTCGCGCCGAAGGGCGAGCCAGTCTTTGCACAAGTGGTAGTAGACGCACGTGTTGGCGAGAGCCAACACGATCGCGAAGGGCTGGCGCGTTTTCTCCGCAGTTTCCAGACCCTGCCGGCACCGCCGGTACCCCTGCTCGGGGTAGCCCAGAATGAGCAGCGTCCGGGCAAGGTAGAGGTTCGGTCCGGCGTCGGCGATGTCCGCACCGAGCAGAGGGTCCAGGTCAGGTGCCCTTGTCGAGACCCGCTGCTCCAGGAAAGAGCGTGCGGTGGCAAAATCGCCCATCCAAAGGGCAACGAATCCGGCTGCGTCCACTCCGATTGGGCCACCCTCGCCGTATGCGCGCGCCGCCGCGCGCATCAGCTCGTTGGCGACTTCGCGCGCGCGATCGAGCTCCGCGCGATTGTAGTAACAGAGAAACTCGCCGTAGCTGGCCCGGAGGTTCTCGCGCTCCGCTCCCGTTTGCCCTGCCAGGAATCGGGCGCGAGCATAAGCGGTGCCCGTTTCGACCGCCGCCGTGCCCCTAGCCGCCCGGAGCGCATCCCCGAGCGCAAGGCGGAGCCCGAGTTCAAATCGGTTGCGCTCCAAGCCTTCCGGCAGCGTTTCGAGAAGCGAGAGACCGTTATCGAGCTGGTCCAGCGCTTCCTTTGTCGCCGAGCGCATGATCGCCGTGCGTGCCGCAGCCTGATAATATGGCACTGCCTTCCCGACGAGCCCGGCCCTGCCGTAGTGGCCGGCGACGAGTTCGGGATGAGCTGTGGCCGTGTCCTTGAATCTGTTGACCAGCGCGTCGGCAATCGCGCCGTGCAGTTCCCGGCGGCGCCTTTTGAGGAGCGATTCGTAGGCGGCGTCCTGAATGAGAGCGTGCTTGAAGATGTGTGCCGGGCTGGCCGCGGTGCCGCCGCTCAAGATTAGCTCGGCTCCGATCAGTTCCGAGAGCGCCGTCTCCAGTTCACCGGCAGGCATGTCGCTCACGCTCGCCAGCAGCGCACGATCGAACTCCCGCCCAATCACGGCACCGACTTGCGCGGCATGCCTTGCGGAGGGCGGCAGGCGGTCGAGCCGAGCCATCAGCGCGTCCTGAAGTGTCACGGGAACCGTGACTGCAGGCAGAGATCCCAAAAGGTCGAAGTGATCTCCTGCGTCGACAAGGACGTTGAGATCGCGCATCGCCTTGGTCAATTCCTCGATGAACAGCGGAATGCCGTCGGTGTGCGCGACGATCTCGTTCAAGACTTCCTGCGGAAGACGCTTGCCCGCAACGGCCTCGGCCACTGCGGCCGCCTCAATCGGATCGAGCCGTTCGAGCACGATCCAGTCAACGTGTGCGCCGCTCCAGGCCGGCTTGAACTCCGGCCGGAAAGTGACGAGCAGCAGCACTGGCAATTGGGCGATCCGATCGTTGATCCGATCGACCAGTTCCAGCGTCGTCGGGTCAAGCCATTGTGCGTCCTCGACGACCACGAGCAGCGGATGCCGCGTCGCGAGCCCCTCAACCCAGTTCAGCAGCGCTGCAAACGTCATGGCCTTCCTCTGCTGAGGGGTCAGATCACGTAACGAATGCTGCTCGCCGGTTCGAACGCCGAGCAGATCGGCGATGACAGGGATGGCGCCGCTGGTATCGGACAAAGCCCTTCCCAGAAGAAGCTCGAGCTTCCTGAGCTGTGTTTCGCCCGGGTCAATGCTTGCAAACTCCGCGGAGCGCCGGATTTCCGAGATGACGGGCCGTAGCGCCGAGTTCGCGTAGTACGGCGAGGCGTCGAAATGGATTTCCTGGAGCCGGTCCCCTCTCAGTCGATCCCCGAGAAAGCGCACCAGTCGCGATTTTCCGATCCCGGGCTCCCCGGTTACGAGGACAAACTGGCCCATCGTTCGCCTGACCCGCCCCCAGCGCTCGAGCAGCAGATCGATCTCGCGGCCTCGGCCGACGAACGGCGTGAGCATCGTGCCGTGAAGTCCCTCGAACCGACTTTCACTGCGCCCGATGCCGTGGACCCGCCAGAGGGCTACCGAGGGGCCGATCCCCTTGATCGGCTGCCTTCCCAGGTCCTCCAGGTCGAAAATCCCTCCGACGAGGTGCCGGGTGGTTTCGGAAATCACAACCTGGTCCGGCCCTGCGGCCTGCTGCAGCCGTGCTGCGAGGTTCGGCGTCTCCCCGACGATCTCGTCCGGGCGCTCTGCCTCCCCTCCCCCTAGGCTTCCGATGACCACCAACCCTGTGGCAATGCCGATGCGTGCACGAAGGTGAGGAACCTCTTGCGTCTTGATTCCACCAGCTGCCGCCACAATGCGAAGGGCAGCCTTGACCGCCCGTTCAGCCGCGTCCTCTTGTGCCTTCGGCCAGCCGAAATATGCAAGAATGCCATCGCCCAAGAACTTGGCGACGTGCCCCCCGAAACGGTCCACTTCTTCGGTTACCGCGCTTCGGTAACTCCGCATCACCGCCCGCAGCTCTTCGGGGTCGAGCTGATGGCTTAGCTCGGTCGACCCGACGAGGTCGACGAACATCACCGTGAGCTGCCGCCGCTCTGCCTCTGTCGGGGCGGATAAAGGCAGCGCCGTTTTCAGCGATGCGGATGCGCCAATGGGCGCCGACCTCGAAACCAGGGCCAGTGAGGCAATCGCATCGAGCAGCTTGCGCCGGTGGCCGACGGAGGTCACGCCGATTCCCGTCAAATCCTCGGCCGTCAGGTGGGCAAGAACCTCTTCACTAATATCGTTGTCGCGGAAGGCCTTCTCGTATTGTCCCAGGCCGATACCGCGAAGCCAGGTGGCGACGTCCACGTCCCCCTCCTGTATGAAAGTACAATCATACACCAAAAGCCCATCATGGTCGCGTGAAAACGGGTCCGAGAAGAGTCGATTCGGCCTCAGCCTGAAGGTCCAATTTAATAGGACCAGACATGTCGGGAAATGGCGGCGCAAGAATGTCCTTCCGGAGCCGGAACTGATGACCCTGAGCAGCCGTTCAGAATGCAAGGTTTGAACGTCGACGAAGGGTCATGGCCGTGAATTGACCCGGAGCAAGCGAGCTTCCGCTTAGGGTCGACTCCGGCCAGTGCGTGAAGGTCGGCTTAGGAGGCGCGACTCGAATGGCGCGAAATGGCGCGTCCCGCTGGTTCGAACATCCGCCCTCGAGAACGCCCTAAATGAGCGTCAATCGACTTGGTTGGGTGTTTTTTTGCCTTCCCTCTCGCCGATTGGAACGAGAAAGGAGCGCCAAATCCTGACGTACAGACGAACGGTCGATAAGGTCGCGATCTTGACCCACATTTCCAGTGCTTCTTCAGGCGGCCTTCAGAAACTGTCTTTCTGACGAGTGCGATTTTGCATCATCGATGAAAGCTGGCAAGAAATGGAGCGCAATCCAAGAACTGGCTCCGGCCGCAAGCGCTAGCGGAGAAGCTATCTCAATCCGGCCCGCCGTGCACCTTCGCGGATGGCGACAAGCGCGGGAGGATTGGTGACCGGATAGGTTCTGATGAACCCCTCGACGGTAAAGCCGGGGAATTCGCTCGCCAATCGGGCGGCGATCTTCGCGGCCTGTGGTACTTCGTCGAGCATCGCATGTCCCATCGACTGGAACAACAGGGTGGCCGGCGAGTCGGGCGGGCTCTGCTGGAACGCCACGACGCTCTCCCGGTAGCGCCCGACCACGAAATTCGTGCGACCAAGCATGCTGAAGTACCAGAGCGGAGCTAGCGGGTTGAGACGTAGAGCCCTCTGGATCAACACGCAGCCCTGCTGCGGATCACCTGTCACCAGTGCTCGGCTTCCGGCAATCATCGCCAGCGTATCGGCATCGTTTGGAGCGGCGGCCAAAGCGCGATCGAGTTCCTCGGCAGCGGCTCCCAAGTCGCCTCGCGCCGCGCGAATGTCGGCCATGCCCTGACGGGCCATGCTGTCTCCCGGATCGAGCAAAAGAGCTTGTTCCATGCACGAGTACCAGCGTTCCAGCGAGACGGATGGATTACTCGCGTACCAGGCTTCGACGGCGTAAGAAAATCCCAACGTCAACCAGGCTCGCGCCAGCCCCGGGTCGAGTTCGACTGCGCGCGACAAGAGACGGATTGCTTCCACGTTCGAGGTGCGGGTGAACACATTGTGCTGTTCGACGCCGAGCAGATAGTAGTCATAGGCACCCAGGCTGGCGGGCGGCTTGCGCCGGATGACATCCCGTCCAAGGTGGGCAAGCTTGCCGCAGCAGCTGACAAGGACATTGACGACGTTCTCGGTGACCATGTCTTGCGTAGCAAACAGATTGTCGGCCGATTGATCGTATCGCGCCGCCCAAAGACCGGCACCACTCCTCACATCGACAAGCTGCACCGAAATGCGGAACTGCTCGCCGGTAGCCTGAAGGCTCCCTTCGAGCAAATAGTCGGCATTCAACTCCCGACCGATGGAGCGCAGATCATCGCGCCTTCCCTTGAACATCAGCATCGTCTGGCGGGCAATCACCGCAAGGGCGGAGTAACGCGCGAGATCGACAATAATATCGGCGGACAAACCGTCGGCCAGCCTTCCCCAACGCTCGTCCGAGCTCAAATTTTCAAAGGGCAGGACGGCGATGACCGGTGGCCCGGAGCCGCCGGGCGACAGACCCTCGAAACGAGCTTGTCCGGACTCTTGCCGGCTCTCACTCGAGAGCAGGCTTGCCAACGCCACTTTGCTGCGAACGCCAAGCTTTCGATAGACCACCGAGAGATGGGTTCGAACGGTGGTCGGCGCGATGAACAGCGTCTCGCCGATCTCACGATAGGTCATGCCTTCGGCGAATTTCGCAGCGACCACCCGCTCCCGGTCCGAAAGCCCGGTCAGAGGATTGCCGACTGCGTCAAGCATTGCGTCATTCCGATCCGCGGCGCGTATGGTCGGGAACGTACCGATTTCGCGACGCAGCGAAAATACTACAGATGCGACACCAAAAACACTCCATCTGTACGATCCCGCCAAGTCGTTGCCGCTCCTAGCATCCACGGATCCACAACACGTTGCCCGGTTCACTGTCCAGGCCAGGCAAAATGTCACGAGGCATCCATGAGAAAGTCATCCGCAGTCGCCGGCATGCTGGTGCTGGCTCTTTCGACCGCGCCAAGTCTCTCCGGCGAAACGACGCCAGTGGGAACGCCAATCTCCATAGAAGCGGTAAGGCTTGCCAGCGACCGCGTCTATTCCGATCTCTTGCGCCGTGCCTTTGCGAATGGCTGGCGATACCCACCCGAGCAAATCAAGAGCGGCTTCAAGCGGCATTTCGAGGAAACGAGGCTGCAACTGATCGATCAGGGCTACATCATCGTGCCCGATGTATCGGAAAGTGCTTCGCAGTGACGTTTCTCCGGATCGGGTCTTTGATCACGGCGTGCCTTCATCGGTAATCGCACCCCGCGGCCTTCGTTACTCGTCTTTAGCTGGCGCTGCCGCCAATCCGCCGGACGCGGAGCGAGCGAATGCCACGATTGCCGTCAATCCGTGATGTAGTCGACTATGGCGGCCAGGCGCGCGGCGACGACCGCGCTCATACTGGTCTGTCCCAAAGGGCCGTGCGGTGTGATGGCGAGCAAAACGAGATCGAAGATGTGCCGGCGGATGATCTCACGGGCTTCCACAGAACCGTTGAGTGGATGCTTTTCGAGTGTGCAGAGGTAGCCGCGTAGCAATTGCAGCGCCTCGGATACCCCTGGCGCGCGCTGCATGACCGCACAGTCGAGCCCGGCGGCAAGACACCACTCCATCTGGCAAAACGCCAGGGGCAACGCGAAGTTGCCGACTATCTCATGTCGCACGGCGTCGTCTTGCCAACACCGGCCCCGATCTCAACGAAGTTGGCTTCTGCCGATGTCGAGAAAGGCCGGACCTACTTCACCCGCGCGTGTGACCGTTGCCACAATGCCGAGCCACTGGGAGGGAACAAAACGGACCGAACTTGTGGAGCGTCGTCGGCCGCGATAAGGCATCCATGGCAAAAATGCGTTACTCCGACGCTTTGCTCGGCTGGGAAGGCGTGTGGAGGTAAGAGGACCTGAACAGATATCTCTTCGGGCCCATGCTCACCACGCCGGGCGTTAAGATGGAGATACCTGGTGTCTCGGACGAGACCGAACGGGTCGACCTGATCGCGTACTTGCGCACACTCAGTGACAAGCCGATGCCGCCACCCTGAATCGATGATCTCTTGCACAAGTACTGCTGCGGACCTGCGTCGGCGGTGATGTCACATAGACGGAGATGGGCTGTGGTTGTGACTTTTGGGAATGATTTCAGGCGATCACGCCGGCAGCAGCTTTCCATTACGCCACGGCATTCAGGCGGTGAAGATGGATCTGAAAGGGGGCGCGTTTTGAACGGGGCGGGACGAAGAGATTGCGGGCTGCAGAGAAGGTCGAGACGAAACGCTGGAGGCTCCCCGGTGATCGAAAACCTTGCATCATCCGCTCTCGTTTTCGCAGTGGCACATGCGAAGTCTCCGCTCTGTTGTTCAAGCCCTTGTGCGACCGGTGCTCGATGTCCATCATGACCTGACGCCGCGCTGCTCCATAGGAGCCGAGCTTGTCGGTGATCATGCGCTTGAGCACCTGGCCCTGCTTCTTCAACAGCCGTATCAGCAAGCGCTTGGCGGCCTTGGTGTTGCGCCGGGTCTGGACGATCTCGTCGAACACATAGCCGTCCTGGTCGACGGCGCGCCATAACCAATGCTTCTTGCCGGCGATCGTGATGGCGACTTCGTCGAGGTGCCAGATATCATTTCAACTGGGCTGCTTGCGGCGCAGGTGCCGGGCGTAGTCCGGCCCGAACTTCCTGCCCCAGCGACGGATCGTCTCGTAGGAAACGACGATGCCGCGCTCGAGCAGCATTTCTTCGACATGATGCAGGCTCAGCGGAAATCGATAATACAGCCACAGCGCGTGGGCAATGATCTCGGGTGGGAACCGATGCCGTTTGTAGCTGATCTGTGAAGTGTTCATCCCCCGCATCTATCGCAGCGATCCCTGACACGCGGTTGCCGTGACAACGCACCTATGCCTCGCTCGATAGCATATTGCGAGCGGCATAGAGTTCGCCAATGAAGTCGGTGATCAAAGTCGAATTGATGCCGTCCGGCGGGCGCAGGAGTAGCGCGCGGAAATTGACGGCTGGCTCGAATGGCCTGGCCAAAATACTGCCGATCATGCCGTCCGCAATGACGGAGGGATTGACCAAGCCGATCCCCATGCCCTTGGCTGCGAGGATGGCGATTGTCAGGCCGTAGGGCGTTTCGATCAGGATGCGCGGTCGCACCCCATGCGCGGCCAGGATCTTGTCCATCGCGAGCCGCGCCGTATCTTCCGGCGACAATGCCAGGAAGGCCTCGTCGGCGAGATCGGCCGGTGTGATTATCTGCTTCCGCGCCAGCCGGTGGTTCTTCGGCATCACGCAGACGGCGCGCGGTGTGGTGAAGACGCTGTGCAGCACGCCGCTGGTGTCGACCTCGTCGGCCGCGAGCCCGATATCGAAACTGCCAGAGGCGACCAGGTCGCGCACGATATTGGAGGTGCGGACCTGATAGCTGATTCGCACCTGCGGATGCCGGTGCGAGAACGCTACGATGGCGCGCGGCACCAGCCCATGCCCGAGTGCCGACAGGGAGGCGACGCGGATGGTACCGGTGCCGACCTCCTTGATCTGGGCCGCCCGCAGCTTCAGCCGGTCGAGCCCGACCAGGTTGGCTTTCACCTCGGCATGGAACAACTCCCCTTCGCGTGTCGGCACCAGCCTGCCACGAATGCGGTCGAAAAGCCTGAAGCCGAGTTCGGCCTCTAGCTTGGCTAGCGAACGGCTGATGGCCGGCTGCGAGGTATCCAGCAGCGCGGCCGCCGCGCCGGCGCCGCGCGTGATCATGATCGCGTTGAAGACATCGATGTCGCGCAGGTTCATAGTGCGGCCCATATCAAAAGCGAATTAGCTTTATCTCTGCGGTCATAGATGGCAATGGATGAGCCCGCTAAGTTTCGCCCATGAACCGACGCGACGACACTTCACATGTCCATCCTCCCAAGCGCTCCGAGGAACCGTTCCAGGCGGTGGCGATGCCGGTCGAGCGAGCCTCGACCGTGGTCTTTGACGATCTGGAATCGTTCGAGCGTCGCGTCGAGCGTCTGTACGACGGGTTCAGCTACGGACTTTACGGCACACCGACCAGCCGGCAGCTCGAAGATCATATCGCCGTGTTGGAATGCGGCTCGCGGGCTCTCGTCGTCCCGTCGGGCATGGCGGCCATGACGCTGGCGACCATGGCTGTCTGCCGTGGCGGCGAAAGGGTTCTGATCCCGGAGACGCTCTATGGCCCGGCGCGCGACATGGCCGAGCGTTTTCTTGGCCCCCTCGGGATCGAGGCGGTTTCCTACAATGCAAGGCTGGACGCAAGCATCGCGGCGATGATCGACGGCAGAACGCGGCTGGTTTGGGTAGAATCGCCTGGCTCGGCCACCTTCGAAGTCCAGGATGTGCCCGCCATCACAGCCGCGGCCCACAAGGCCGGCGCGCTCGTCGCGGCCGACAACACCTGGGCATCGCATCTGCTGTTCAAGCCGCTCGCCCATGGCGTCGACATCTCCATGCAGGCGCTTTCCAAGCACGCCGGCGGCCATGGCGATCTCCTGATGGGTTCAGTCTCAGTACGCGACGAGGCGCTGTTCCGACGCCTGAAGGACACGGCGCGCTTCCTCGGCTACGGGGTCTCGCCGGAGGATTGCGCGCTGTGCGAGCGTGGCCTGATGACCATGCCGCTGCGCATGCGTCATGCCGACGCCACCGCGCGGAAGATCCTCGCCTGGCTATCGGAACGCCAGGAAGTCGCGCAGATCTTGCATCCTGCGGAGCCTGGCCATCCCGGCCACGCGATCTGGAAGCGTGACTTCGCCGGATCGGCGGGCGTGTTCTCCTTCGTGCTGCGGCCGGAACTGGCGCCACTGCAATCCGATGTCCTGCGCAGCCTGCGGCTGTTCAGGCTCGGCGCAAGCTGGGGCGGCGTGCATTCGCTGATTGCCGTCAGCGATCCGCGCAAAGGGCGCGCCAGCCTCGATTGGCTGAAGCCCGGCCCGGTCTGGCGCCTGTCGATCGGCCTTGAGGCGCTCGAAGATCTTCTGGCCGACCTTTCCCAGGCCTTCGAACTCTTTGCTGAAGCCCGGCGCAACGGAACCGCAGCAGCCGACGCCAAGGCCGCCGAATGATTAGAACCTCAACGAGAAGGGAATGACTATGAAACATCAAGGTCTGAAATGGCTCACGGGTCTGGCGATAGGGCTGGCCAGCCTGTCTTCGGGCGGCAGCAACGCCAACGCGCAGGCGGTCATCAACAAAATCAAGGAGCGCGGCTACGTCAGCTGTGGCGCCAGCCAGGGCGTGCCTGGTCTCTCCCGGCCCGACGAGAAGGGGTATTATCGCGGCTTCGATTCCGATATCTGCCGCACTTTCGCGGTCGCCATCCTCGGCGACAAGGAGAAGATCCGTTACGTGCCGCTTAACGCAGGCCAGCGTTTTCCTGCGCTGCAGACCGGAGAGATCGACGTTCTGTCGCGCACATCCACCATCACCTACAGTCGCGATACGGTTGTCCGCTTCGTCTGGATCAATCTCTACGACACGGACGGCATGCTCGTGCGCAAGGCCGACAATATTACCGAGCCCAAACTGCTCGACGGAAAGACCGTCTGTCTGCAAGGCGGTGGCAGCCTGACCGAGAAAGCGATCGAGGAAACCGAGGAAGAGTTCGGGATCGCGATGGAGAAAGTCTATTACGACTCGACCATTCAGGCGCGCGACGCCTTCTTCGGCGGCCGCTGCGATTCATACGTCACCGACGGCACTGCGGCAGCCGGACAGCGTGCTTCGGTGGCCAAGAACCCCGACGACTACGACATCATCAAGGTCGGCAAAGCCGCCGAACCCAATGGCGTCGCGGTCGCCCGCGGCGACGATCAACTCTTCGACGTCGTGCGCTGGACATTGAATGCCCTGTTCTGGGCCGAGGCCAACGGCGTCACCTCGCAGAACATCGATGAAAAGCTTGTGTCGGGCAATCCGGAAGTCAAACGGGTGCTCGGCGAGGAACCCGGCTTCGGCAAGCCGCTCGGATTGGACGATAAGTGGGCCTACAACGTCATCAAGCAAATGGGCAACTACGCCGAGATCTGGGACCGCAATCTCGGCAAGGACAGCCCGCTAAAGGTCGAACGCGGTCTGAACGCGTTGTGGAAGGACGGGGGCCTCAACTATCCTTTCCCCTGGGATTGAGCCGCATGATGGAGGGGAACGGGCCCGGCGCTTCCCTTCCCTGCCAACGCCGCGAACCCTCGAGGTCAACATGCTGAGCGATGCCAAGACCAGATCGATCATCATCCAGTGTGCCCTGGCGGCCGCGGTTGCCGCTTTCGCTGCCCTGCTCGTCAGCACGACCTTCGCCAATCTGAGGGCCCGCGGCATCCCGATCGGCTTCGATTTCCTGACCATGCCATCCAGGATCGTCATCTCCGAAGCGATCCTCACCTATAAGTCGCGGGACCCGTATTACTGGGCGATCGTGACCGGGCTCGCCAATACGGTCTTCATCTCCGCCCTCGTCATCGTCTTTTCATCCGCGCTCGGCCTCGTCGTCGGCATCACCCGGCTGAGCAGCAATCCCCTGGCGGCAGGCACCTGCCGCGTATGGGTGGAGGTTGCACGCAATTCACCGCCGATCGTGCTTCTGATCTTTCTCTATTCGCTGTGGTGGAAGGTGCTGCCGCCGGTCGGCGAAGCGCTCAATCCGCTGCCAGGCGTTTACGCCTCGATGCGCGGCTTTGTGGTGCCGGCCGTCAGCATGGACGTCGCCACCGCGGGATTGCTCGTCATTGCTCTCGCCCTGGCACTGGCGGCCGCTGGCTGGGCGGCGGCGAGAAGAGGATGGCTGCCACCGCTGACCGCGCCGGCGATCCTTACGGTTGGCATTGCCGGGCTCTGGCTTGCCGATGCGAAGTTCTCCGTCGACTGGCCGACCTTCACTGGGTCGAACTTCAAAGGCGGCAAGGACCTGACGCCCGAACTCAGCACCATCCTCATCGGGCTGACCATCTACACCACCGGCTTCGTCGCCGAGATCGTGCGTGGCGGCGTGCTTTCGGTCGGCCGCGGTCAGTGGGATGCAGGTCATTCGCTCGGCCTGCCACGCGGCAAAATATTGCGTCTGATCATCATCCCGCAGATGCTGCGGGTGATCGTCCCGCCGCTCAACAGCCAATACATCAACGTCGTCAAGAATTCGACGCTGGCGATCGCGGTCGGCTATCCCGACTTCCTTGCGGTGATGAACACCATCATCAGCAAGTCCAGCCATTCGATCGAGGGCGTCTTCATCATCCTCGGCGTCTATCTCGCCCTCAACCTGAGCCTGTCAAGCGCGGCCAATTGGTACAACCGTCGCATCGCCATCGTGGAGCGCTGAACTATGAAGGCCGTGTCTCTTTCCCTTCCGGCCGAGCCAATGCCAGGACAGATCCGCTTCGGCGCCTTGCGGCGGTCAGCCAAGCTCCTGTTCGGCACGCCGCTCAATGCCGCCCTGACGCTGTTGTTCGGCGTTCTGCTCGTCGCCACGGTACCGCCGATGCTGCGCTGGCTAATAATCGACGCCGTGCTGTTCGACCCCAATCCAGGCGCCTGCCGGGTTGCCACCGGAGCCTGCTGGAGCTTCATCTACGCCAAGTCCGGGCAGTTGCTGTTCGGCATCTATCCGCTCGACGAACGCTGGCGCCCGGCGATCGTCTGCCTGCTCATCCTGGCGCTGCTTGCCTGGTCGGTGCGGCCCGCCAGTTGGGCCCTGCGGCTGCTGGCGCTCTGGGTGGCAGCGTTCGTGCTGATCTTCTGGCTGATGGGCGGCGGCATCGGCCTGACCGAGGTTCCGACCTCGTCCTGGGGCGGCCTGCCGGTGACGCTCATCCTCACCGTCGTTGCCATCGGCGTCGCCTTCCCGGTCGGCATTCTCTTGGCGCTGGCCAGGCGCTCGACCATGCCAGCGATACGCATCGGCGCCGTGGTCCTGATAGAATCGGTGCGCGGACTGCCGCTCTTGTCCATCCTGTTCGTGGCGTCGATCATGATGCCGCTGTTCCTGCCCGAGGCCCTGTTGCCCGACAAATTCGTGCGCGCGCTGGTCGCGCTCACCATCTTCGCCGCGGCTTATCTCGCCGAGGTGATCCGCGGCGGCCTGCAGGCCATCCCGAATGGCCAGTACGAGGCTGCGGCAGCGCTCGGCCTGCCCTTCTGGCGCACGCAATATCTCGTCATCCTGCCGCAGGCGATCCGGGTGGCGATCCCGGCGCTGGCCAACACCATCATCGTCATGATCAAGAACACCAGCCTTGTCCTGGTCGTCGGTCTCTTCGACCTGATCAGCTCCGGTAAAGCGGCGCTGGCTGACCCGGACTGGCCGTCGCCGGCGGCCGAGACATTCCTGTTCATCGGCGCGATCTTCTTCGCGCTCTCCTTCTCGTTCGCCCGCTTCGCCGACTTCCTGGAGCGGCGCGGCCCGACCGCTCACTAGGAAATGCCTTGATGTTATCGTCCGCCCCAACGCGCGCTCCGTCCATGACCGATCCCAGCGCTCCGCCCGCTATCCAAATGACCGGCATGAATAAGTGGTACGGAAACGTCCATGTGCTGAAGAATATCAACCTGACCGTCCATCGCGGCGAGAAGCTGGTGATCTGCGGTCCGTCCGGCTCGGGCAAGTCGACGATGATCCGCTGCATCAACCGGCTGGAGGAGCATCAGCAGGGGCAGATCGTCGTCGAAGGTGTCGAACTCAGCAACGATTTGAAGAAGATCGACGTAATCCGCAGTGACATCGGCATGGTGTTCCAGCACTTCAACCTGTTCCCGCATTTGACCATTCTGGAAAACCTGACACTGGCGCCGATCTGGGTGCGCAGGATGCGGCGCGGGCAAGCCGAGCAGACCGCCATGCACTATCTGGAGCGGGTGAAGATCCCGGACCAGGCGCATAAATATCCCGGCCAGTTGTCCGGCGGCCAGCAGCAGCGCGTCGCCATCGCCCGTGCGCTCTGCATGAGCCCGAAGATCATGCTCTTCGACGAACCGACCTCCGCCCTCGATCCTGAAATGGTCAAGGAAGTGCTCGACACCATGGTCGCGCTGGCCGACGATGGCATGACGATGCTGTGCGTCACCCATGAGATGGGATTTGCCCGCCAGGTCGCCGACCGCGTCGTCTTCATGGACCAGGGCGAGATCGTCGAGATGAACACGCCCTCCGAATTCTTCTCGCATCCGCGTCACCAGCGCAGCAAACTGTTTCTTGCCCAGATCCTGAACTAGCGAACCTCTCCCGCCAGCCCATGCGCCGGCCGGATGGGCAGACGCAAATCAGAAATCCATCCGGGCCTGGTCAGCGCGCAGCGACCTGCCAGACCGCGACGCCGGCCCAGGATCAGGCCGGCGACGCCTTCGATGCTGCGCGAGATAATGTCGAACAAGCGCGGCCGACTCTCGAAGGAATACACCAGGCGTTCGCGAAACAGGATCGACAGCGCCGCGAGTTCCGGCCATTGGTAGATGTTCGGCCCACAACTTCTGCACGTCGACGATCCTGGCGGTGGGCGCTCCGGTCCTGTTTCGAAGATCATGCGCCGCCGGCCGGCGCAGGCACAGCTGCCACGTATTGCAGCAGACGGCAGAGGACGAGAACGTCGTCCACAACGCAACTCTCGACTCGAAGTCGTAGCTGCATCATACGACCTGTTCACCAAGCGGGCTTTGGGGGCTAGCACGAAGTCGGGCACCCACTTTGGCACCTCCACTTGCGCGAGCAGTAGTCCGCTTTCCTTCGCAAATGCCATGTGGCAAGACGGATGGATGGCGGCGGACAGCGAACATAAAAGCATCTCTGCGAGAGCGTTGGGCATCGCATTATCAGCTGCTGCCCTCGTGCCGCATTTCACAACCCCAGCCTTTGCCCATGCTTCCGAGCGCGGCTATGTCATGCTCCTGCCGACCGGATATTATGTCGTGGGCGGGGCGGTGGCCGTAGCCGCGAGTTTTCTGGTTCTGGCTGTCCTCCCGCCCAGGCTGCTCGAACGCATTTCGGCATCCCGCCTGCCAATTGGTCAATTCGGCGACGCCGCGCGCATTTGGATCAGCACGCTCGCCTTCGCGGTTCTCGCCATACTCGTGGCGGCGGGAATTCTCGGCAGCCGAGATCCGCTGTCGAATCCACTTCCGCTAACGGTGTGGACGCTGGTCTGGGTCGGACTGACATTGCTTCAGGGCGTATTCGGCAATGTTTGGTCGTGGACAAACCCGTGGTACGGGCCGTGGCGCATTTTCTCCAGCGTCTTCCCGGCATTCCGCGATCGCACAATGCCACAAGGACTGGCTTACTGGCCGGCGTTGATTTTGTTTGCAAGCTTCGCCTGGTTCGAGCTGATCTATCCGGCGCCCGAAGATCCGGCGCGGCTTGCGTTCGCTCTCATGGCCTACTGGCTCTCGACCTTCGTCTGCATGATCATCTTCGGCTACGAAGGCTGGAGCCGGCGCGGCGAGTTTCTGTCCGCGTTCTTCCGCATGGTGTCACACTTCGCCATCGTCGAAACGACGCCGGACCACCCAAGCGGGGGGCGCGCCCTCTCACTCTGCTGGCCTGGAGCGAAATTGTGGAGCGCGCAAGCCTTACCGGCGAGCGGTATGCTCTTTCTGTTGCTGACGTTGAGCTCGGTGTCCTTCGACGGTCTGTCGAAGACCTTCTCTTGGCTGGGCGCGAATGGTGTCAATCCGCTCGAATTTCCGGGGCGCTCGGCATTAGTTGGAATCAACAGCGCCGGTCTTGTGCTGATGTTTATCGCACTTGTCGCCGTGTTCTTCGCCGCAGTGTTTGTCGGTGAGCGGTTGGCCGGGAGCATCTCTTTCGGAAAAGCGGTCGGGCTCCTTGTCTGGTCGATCGTCCCGATCGCGCTCGCCTATCATTTTTCCCACTATCTGACGGCCCTCCTGGTGAACGGCCAGAATGCGCTCGTCGCTATTTCGGATCCGTTTGATCGGGGATGGAACCTATTCGGCACGGCGCACATGAATGTCGGGGCGGGAGTGATCATGGGCTCCGATGCAGCGTGGATCATCTGGAACTTTCAGGCGGCGGCGATCATCGGCGGCCATATACTTGCCGTTCTGGTCGCGCATGGGCTGGCGTTCCGTTTGCATCCGGCGCGCAGCCGCGCGGCGCTCAGCCAATTTCCGCTGACCGTTTTTATGGTCGGATATACGGTTTTCGGGCTGTGGCTGCTGTCCACGCCGACGGCCGTCTGACGGCCGCAAGCCACGTATCGGAGGCGTTGGTCGATAGACCTCACGGCGGTGTATCGCGACCTCAAGGACATGCGTCGAACAAAGCCGGTGGTTGGTGAATTGGCAACGCCGGCAGCACAACTGACTGCTTCACAGTTCTTCGGCCTGATATCTAAGCCGACGGGACGCCCTCGGTGGCCAGACGCCGGAAGATCTGGTCGACTTGTTGCGGCGGCAATTTGGCGCCGCCGTCGAGCCACCAGATCAGCACCGACAGAAAGGCACCCACGACGAACTGGACGATCAGTTCGTTCGGCACGACATCGAGGCGCGGAAACTCCTCGATGTAGCTCATGCCGTCGACAAGCATCTGGCCCCATTCCGGCGTCGGCGGTGCAACGCCCAGGCCGAGAAAGCTGAGCGTCGCGATGGCCAGCACGAGGGCGCCGGCATCGGCGCTGGCGGGGTCCTCACCCCGAAACGCGAAGATGAGGATCGTCAAAAGGTGCCGATCAGCCCCAGCCCGGCCATCCACCAGATGTGCCAGATCAGGGCGAAACCAATGACGACGGCAAAGAAGGCGTTGACGACCCCGACTGGACTGTTCTTCGGTACTTCGATCGGCTCGTACGGGCGCGGTGGCACCGGTTGAGCTTGCTGTGCGTTGGCGCGTTGCTTCGCGACCCAGTAGCTGTCGCGCTCGGCCACATGCGGCAAGACGGCAAAGTCCAGGCCGGCGGCGGCGACGCCGTGGACCATTCCAGTGTGCGACCGTCCCAGGGATCGCCGGTGACACGAAGCATCTCGCGGTCGCGGATCGAAACAACCAGCTGCACGATCTGGCAGACGATGCCGCCCAGAATGATAACGGCTTATTCGACCACTCGCAACCAGTTTGACCTGCCAACCATGTCTCACGAGCAATGGCAGGCACTTAAGCCAACGCTACAAGAAGCGGAATAATAACCGGCAAGAGGTTCCTCTCGGCCCGCCTGAGTAACCAGGGCTGCCGACAGAGCGCTTTCCCACTCACTGCCGGCCCGGTACCGGAAGGAAGGAGCGCAAATCTCTGCTTCGCCACCAGAATGCGCAACGCATCAGGTCCCGCACGCTCAGCTAGATCTGACGTTTAATCATGCGGCCGAGACCCGCTTCGCGAATAGGTCGCCGGCGAACCTGCACGCCGCCTTGTGCATTGAGCTTACTTCTTGCGACACAGGCTCAGCCTCCGCACAAGCTTCCACTGAAAGGGGACACCGCGTCCTGAAGAAACAGCCGGAGGGCGGATTCGTCGGACTTGGGATTTCGCCCGTGATCAACGGAGGGTTGCGCCGACGTTCGGTGGCAGGATCAGCCTCGGGGACAGACGCGAGAAGGAGTTGGGTGTAGGGATGGCTCGGATTCCGGTAGACCTCTTCCGAGCTACCGCTTTCCACCACCTTGCCGAGATACATCACGTAGACCCGGCTCGCCGCCTGCCGGACAAGCGCGAGGTCATGCGCGATGAAGAGGCAGGACACGCCGAGCTTCTCTCTGAGGTCGAGGAATAGGTTCATGACCTGCGCCCGTATAGACAAGTCTAGCGCGCTGACCGGTTCGTCGCAGATTAAAACCCGCGGCTCTACGGCCAGCGAGCGCGCGATCGCGATGCGTTGCCTCTGGCCGCCTGAGAGTTCACGGGTGAATCTGTCCCGGACCGTCGTCGCCAGACCGACTTGGTTGAGGAGCTCAGCGATCCTCCCCTCGCGTTCCGTTTGCGAACGCAAACCTGCAATGATGAGGGCTTCGTTTATGGCTTCGCCCACAGTTTGGCGATCATTCAGCGATGCATAGGGGTCCTGGAACACGTACTGAACTGCCCGACGCGCTTCCCGCAGACGGCGTCCACTCAAGGAGCCGAGGTCGATGCCATCAAAAACGACACGTCCGGATTGGGGTTTTTCCAAGCCGACGATCGAACGGCCGAGCGTGGACTTGCCGCAGCCAGACTCCCCCACCAAGCCGACGATCTCGCCTTGATTGAGGTGGATTGAGACGTCGTTTACCGCTTTGATCGTTTGGCCACGTTTGGCGCTTGGAAAGCTGGTGACCAGATGCTCGACTTCGAGTACCGCGCTCATTATGCGCACTCCTTCGCCCGAATATTCAGAACGGGACAGGCGGCTGACACACCCGGAACTGCCGTCGGCAAGAACGGCGGTCGCCGCTCGCCGCAGGCATCCACAGCGCATCCGCAGCGGGGCATGAAAGCGCACCCTGTGATCGGCGCGCCAAGGATGGGCGGAACGCCCGGCAATCCACGGAAACGCGATCCGATTGCGTCCTGTTTCCTCGGAATTGCCTCGATGAGGCCCATCGTATAGGGATGCTGCGGCTGAGAGAGTACACGCTCGGTCGGTCCGGTTTCGACGTGGCGCCCCGCGTACATCACCATTACGCGGTCGGCCGCGCCCGCCACGACACCCATGTCATGCGTGATCAAGATCATGGCCATGTCCATTCTGGACTGGATTTCCTTCAGCAGTCGGAGGATTTGCGCCTGGACCGTCACGTCGAGCGCGGTGGTCGGCTCGTCGGCTACGAGAAGTGTCGGCTCGGCGGCAATGGCGATTGCGATCATGACACGCTGTCGGAGACCGCCCGAAAGCTCATGGGGATACTGCTTGAGGCGTATTTCGGGGTCGGACATCCCGACCATCTTGATAAGTTCAAGCGCCCGGGTTTCCGCAGCTCTTGCGGTCATGCCGAGGTGAAGCTCGGCTACTTCGGCTATCTGCCGTCCGACCCGGCGGGCGGGATTGAGCGCGCTCATCGGGTCCTGGAAAATGAAGCCAATGGATTTTCCGCGCAGGCTGCGAAGCGTTTCATTGTCCGATCCGACGAGCTGGCGGCTGTCGAACAAAATGGTGCCCGATATATCCGCCTGGACGCCCACGGGCATCAGGCCGAGAGGCGCAAAGCAGGTGACCGTTTTGCCGCTACCGCTTTCTCCCACAATCGCGAGGGTCTCTCGGCGGCTCAGTTCATAGGCTACTCCGTCGACTGGGCGGACCACGGTATGCGCCGTCAGCAGGTCTATGGTCAGATCTTTGACGCGGAGTATCGGTTCAGAACTCATGGCCGTGCCTCCTTGGCCCAGAATGCGGTTACCCGGCGGCGGGCCGCGAGCATCCGGGAGGTCAGCGGCTTCGGAACTCTGTTGAGGGCGACCGCTTCACCGAGGATGTTGAATCCGATGACAGCTAAAGTCAGGGTCAGTCCCGGCAGGATGACCTGGCGCGGATCGGACTCGAGATATGGAAGCGCGTCGACCAACATCTGTCCCCATTCAGGCGTCGGCGGCTGGATGCCCAGCCCGAGGAAGCTCAACGTTGCGATTGCGAGCGCGACTGCTCCGGCGTCGGCCGTGGCATATACGAGCACCGCCCCGATCGTCGTGGGAAGAAGATGGACAAAGTAAATGCGAACGGGACTTGCGCCCAATACTCTTAGGGCCTCCATGTGGGGCTTGTTCATGGTGTTGACAGCCACCGCCCGGCTAATGCGGGCGCTACCCGGCCACCAGGCGAGCGCGAGCGCGAGGATCATGTTCCAGTAGCTGACTCCGGCAATGCCGATCACCGCAAGTGAGACGATGAGGCTGGGGATTGCCTGGCCGACGTCAACGATGCGCATCAGCAGTTCGTCCGTCCAGCCCCGCCGGTATCCGGCAATCGTGCCGATGGCGATGCCGATGGCGTGCGCGCACACAAGGACGAGACAGACTCCGACCAGCGACGTCCGAGCCGCCACAATCAACCTGCTCAATGTATCGCGCCCGAGATGGTCGACTCCGAAGGGATGGGCGAGCGTCGGGCCCTGGCCAGCGATCAGCAGGTCTTGCGCATTGGGATCATGTGGCGCGATGTAGGGTGCGAGCAGTCCCAACAGAACGAACGCGCCGATAGTAAATACCGCCGAGCGCGGGAAGGCGCCAATGGCCTTCAGGAGTGGTCTGACTGGCTGCATGTTCAGCTCCTTTGAAGTCTAAGGCGCGGATCGGTCAGCGTAATGCAGATGTCGACCACGACGTTCAGGATGATGAAGAACGTGATGAAGACCAGAAGGCAGGCCTGCACGACCATGAAGTCGCGGAATCTCACCCCGGTCAGGAAGAGGTCGCCGATGCCCTGCCAAGCGAACAGAGGTTCGACAACGACCGCGCCCACGACCATCGTCCCGATCTGCGTTCCCAAGGCGTTCAAGTACGTCGGCGCGATGTTCGGGATCGCGTCGCGAACCAGAATACTCGTCCTTGACAGTCCTTTGCTCATGGCCGTTAGGACATAGGGTTTGGCCATCGCCTCCTCGAAGCCAACTCGGATGACGCGGCTCAGAACTGCTGCGGGAAGAAATCCCAGAGTGAGCCATGGAAGCACCCAACTGACGGGTCCGGCAAACCCGAAGGTCGGAAAGACGTGCCACGTGACCGAAAAGGCGTAGACCAGCAGTGCTCCGACGAAGAAGGACGGAGTCGAAGCGCCCAGAAGAGCGCTCCCTCGGGTGACCACGTCTGGCGCCCTATGTGCCCAGAGCGCGCCTACGAAGCCGACGAACAGGCTCAGCAAGAAAGCCACGACCGCTCCGCCCGCAACGAGGGTGGCGGTCGCGGCAAGGCGGCTCTTGAGGGACGCGCCGACCGCCTCGCCCGTCTTGTAGGAAATGCCGAAGTCGCCGTGGATCGCTCCGTTCAGCCAGAAGCCGTAGCGTTCGAGAAGCGGCTTGTTGAGCCCCAATTCCTCCTCGACCTTGGCGATATCGGCTTTGGTGGCCGTCGGCGTCCGCAGCTCGGCGATGAGTATCGCCACGTTGCCCGGAGCGGATACCACGAGCGCGAAGCATAGAACGGACGCCAGAAACAGCAACAAGACTGCGTTGCGGGCCCTTTTAGCGATGAAGGCGAACACGGCCGTATCCTACTCCGCCAGTGTGATATTCTCGTAGGGCATGTCGTACTCGGTCGCGGGGCTCTGGAAGCCCTTCACCCGAGCGGCATGCGCCCATATGCCCGGAACGAAGAGCAGCGGCGCGATGGCGTCGTTGTCGTGCAGCCAGTCATAGACCTTCTGTAGAGCTGCTTCCATCTCGCCTTCGGGCGCGGACATCGCGGCGAGCACCAACGGATCGAGGTGCTCGGGGTCGATGAAGAGCTTGCCGTCCACGCCGTTGTCATAGGTGGATAGGAACAGGCCCACCACAGTCCCGAAAGGTTCGTATGGCGCGCCGAACGTCTGGAAGAAAGCGAGATCGAACTTGCGCTCCGGAATGTCGCTGTGCCGCGACGCATGATCCACCGAGCGGATCGTGAGCGTGACGCCAATCTCCTGGAGCTCGGACTGGATCACTTCCGCGACGGATCGGGACCCCGGTACTTGCTCCTCGCTAACGACCAGTTCAATGGCAAGGTCCTTGCCGTCCTTCTGCCTGACAGGCCCCCCGACCCAGCCTGCCTCCTCGAGCAGCGACTTTGCGGTCTCGGTATCCCGCCTAGGCACATCGAAGCGCTTCCCCGAATACGGAACGGTTTCGGAGAACAGGTTGCCAGTGGAGGTCGCCAGACCGCGGTAAAGCACTTGCGAGATCGCAGCCCGGTCGATGCCGAGGTTGATCGCCTTGCGGACTTTCGGGTCCCTCAGCGCTTCGACGCGGGAAGTGTTGAAGGCCATAATCATTGTGGTGGTGCCGGGATGGATGACGACGTCGATGCCCGCTCCCTTCAGCGTCTCTGCTTCCGTTGCGGTCAAAGGCGACACAAACGCTCCGCCGATCAGATCCACGTCGCCCGCGCGCAACGCTGCCATGCGGCCGCGCGAGTCCGGAAGGACTTTTACCTCAAGATATTTGAAAGAGGGTTTGTCACCCCAGTAGGCGTCGAAGCGCTCGAAGGCACTGCCCTCATTCCCGGCGGTCGCTTGATGCCACGGTCCCGTGCCGACGGGTGCCTTATAGCTACCGTCCCCAGAGACCGACTTGGGGCTGAGGAGCCTGACTGGCCGGACGTAAGCGAACTCCTGGAGCAGGCCGAGGACCGGTTCCTTGAACCGGACGTTGACGTGATCGTCGTCGACGATGTCCGTTCCGGCGTAAAGCCGGGACGAATTCATCCAGTTGTTCGCTTCGAGTCCGATCCACCTCTTCAGGTTCCATTCCACCGCCGCGGCGTCGAACGGAGTGCCGTCGTGGAAAGTCACGCCCTTGCGCAACGTGAGCTTAAGCAGCCTGCCCCCGTCTTCGACCGACCATTCGGTCGCCAGCCCTGGCTCGATCTTACCGTCATGGCCGTATTTAACCAGCGGCTCGAAAACGAGGTCCTGAACGCCCCACACGCCGGTGTATTTGTGAGGATTGATATCCCCGGCGGACTTGGCGATCGCGATGCGAAGCGTGTCCTTAACCTCTGATGCCGCAACGATTGACGGCAGGATGGAGGATAGCGCCGAAACTCCCAGCAGTTTTGAGACGCCCGCCAGGAAGGAGCGCCTGTCTATTCGCATGAATTCGTTGTTGTTGTTCATTGTCATTCCCCTTTTTGTGTTCACTCACAGCATTGATTGCCGGATGTTTTCTTTGCCGAACCGCTCGTCGTCGATCCGTGCTTGGATTTGGGCCAACATTTTCTCGAGATCGGCCATGAGATCGTCGTGCGATTCCAACCCCACGCTGAACCGCAGAAGGAGGTCCTGCCCACTCCAGGTCGTCGCGGAGCGGTTGCTCTTCACGGGCATGGGGGCAACGAGGCTGCGTGTCCCACCCCACGAGGCGCCGATGGCGAACGTCTCTAGCGTATTGAGCGCCTCCGGCACGTGCAGCAGTGCTTCGGGAACCAATTCCACGCTGAACACTCCGCTCGCGCCGAGGAAGTCGCGCTTCCAGAATTCGTGCCCGGGACAAGACGGCAGGGCGGGGTAGAGCACACGCTCGACGGCTGGGTGGCCGCGGAACCAGTTGATCATCGCCGTCGCGCCGTCGTGCGCGTGTTTCATTCGCACGCCAAGAGTCTCCATGCCCCGCAACACCAAAGAGGCGTCGTCGGGGGAAACGCCGATCCCGGCGCGCCCCATAGTCGCCTTGAGCGCGTTGAAAAGCTGCTCGGAAGCCACCGTGATCGATCCCATCAGCACGTCGGAATGGCCCGAGATATATTTGGTGAGCGCTTCGGTCACGATGTCGGCCCCATGTACGAGGGGCTTGAAGTTAAGAGGGGTCGCCCAGGTGTTGTCGAATCCGACGAGCGCGCCGTGCCGATGCGCGATCTCGGCAATCCGCGGCAGATCCTGGACTTCCATGGTCGTCGAACCGGGGGACTCGCACCACACCAGTTTCGTGTTCCCGTTGATCCGACGTTCGAGCCCCTCGGGCGAAGTGGGATCGTAGTACTCCGCTCGGACGCCAAACTTTGCCAGATCGGTGTTCACAAAATCACGGACCGGGGGATAGGCCGTGTCCGCCACCAGTACCTTGTCTCCGGCATTGAGGACGGCGAGCATTGCGATTGCGTTTGCGGCCTGGCCCGATGGCGCGAGAAGCGTCCGGTGACCCTGCTCGAGCTGAGTGATCTTTTGCTCCAGTGTACGCGTCGTCGGGGTGCCGTAGAGGCCGTAGGAATAGCCGTCAGGCCCTCGCTGGCCGCGAGTGGCGTAGGCTGCGGCATCCGCGAATACGATCGTCGAAGCCCGATGGACGGCTGCACCCAGAGCCTCGAAGCCGTCTGTTTTGACTTTGGGGGTCACAACGCATTGGGTGAGATCGTTCATGCTTGCTCCTCATGTGTTGGAGACAGTTACAGCATGACAAAACCTATTCCGTCCAATATCAAGATCGGGATGTGCTATTCTCTCAGGTTATAGGTGCGCCATGAATCTTCGCCAGATCGAGGTCTTCCACGCCGTGATGACGATTGGAACCGCCTCACGCGCCGCGGAGATACTACGCATCTCACAACCTGCGGTGAGCAAGGCCGTCCAAGAACTGGAGCGCGACATCGGTTTCGCGCTCTTCCACCGCATCAAAGGACGGATGTCGCCGACGGCAGAAGGCAACCTGTTTTTCAGGGAAGTGGAGACCTCATTCTCCGGCCTCATCCATTTGAAAGGGGCCGCGGCGCGGATTCGCGACTTCGGTTCGGGGGAAATCCGGATCGCAAGTCTCTCCGCATTAAGTACGAATGTAATGCCAAAGGCATTAAAGGCATTTCAACACCGTCACCCTGACGTTGCGATCACCTTTCAGGCAAGGCTATCCTCGGAAGTCAAAGAACTCGTCGCCTCCGGCCAGTTCGACGTCGGCCTGGCGGCGGACGAGATCGATCTTGCGGGCGTCGAAGCCCACCCATTCCGGAACTACCGGGTCGCGATCGCCATGCCCAAGGGCCATCCGCTAGAGGGGAGGGAAGTGATCCGTCCCGCCGATCTCCATGGGCAGGCCTTCATCGCGTTGGCTCCGGAGGACACTACGAGACGGGAAGCAGAGGCCATCTTCGCTGATCACGGCATCAAGCCCAAAGTGGTTCTAGAAACCCCCTATTCCACCACCATCTGCTCGATGGTCAATGCGGGGCTTGGATGCGGAATGGTCAATCCTTTAACTGCCCTTCCCTATCTCAACGGAAACCTCAGCCTCCGTCCATTTCTCCCGGGAATCTCCTTCCGAACCCTTCTGTTGTTGCCACCCAACCGACGTCCATCGAGAGTAGTTAGCGACTTTGTCGAGCAGCTGATGCGTATCGCATTGGAAATTGATGGGGCTGTCCAAACTTGACTTCACTTTCGTGAACGTCGGCTTCTGGGCCCCATGCCGTCACCCGCCAGGCCGCAATTAGGATAGCGCGCCTCGCTCAGCCGCAGCAGCGAAATTGGAACTGGGAGTTCGATGAGTGTGAGGAAGGCGGTAGCGCTCTAGCGACTCGAACCCCCGAAATTTGCAGCGGAACGTTCCGCCGTCCGTCGCCCCTCCGATGCGCACGTCGCTACTCGTCTTTGCCGGAGACGTACCCGTGACCGTTGATTTTATTGGCGTTTTCGTTGGCCAAAATCAGAAATCTTCCCGTATTGTTCCGCACGGTCCCGCGGCTGATTATGGTCGGTCGTCTTTGCTCTAGATCAATGAATGCCCAGTTCATGCCGATAGGCTTTTAGGGGATTAACCGAAAGGTTGCCTGGAAGAGAGAGAATGCACAGGCGAGGACGACTATCCATTGGCCAAACGTCACTGACTGACAGGAAAACATAGAGGATGTCTGGTTCTTCTGTCGAATTGACAGTGCGTTGATAGAAAGCGAAATCTGATACGACACCCGCGTTGCCTTGTCTTGAAGCAACCGTGGTCTAGTAGCCGAAAGGAAGAACTGGGCTTGGGAGGACAAGCATGGGTGAGGATCTATCCGGTCATCACGCCGACCGCGTTCAGGCCGCGATCGCTTCGGACGCGGCGGCGAAGTCCGCGCTGGTCGCTTCCTGGCGACGGTCTTCCAGTCTGCACCGGCTCGATCCGGCCGATTGCAGCCCCCCACGCTACCTGACAGAGGCGGAATTGGGACAGGCCCGGCAACGCATCGGGCCGCTCGTCCGGGTTGCTCAATCAAGCCTGGACCGGCTCTATCTTGCGGTGGGCGGCGTTGGATGCTGCGTCCTGCTCGCCGATCGCGACGGCGTGCCGGTCGAACGGCGCGGCGCGCCTGTGGACGACGAGACGTTTCGTTCCTGGGGGTTATGGACAGGGTCCGTCTGGAACGAGGAGAGCGAGGGCACCAATGGTATCGGCACCTGCCTGGTGGAACAGCGCGTCCTGACGATCCACCGTGATCAGCATTTTCACACGCGCAACACCGGGCTGAGCTGCACCACGGCTCCGATCTATGATCACCGTGGAGACCTTGTGGCTGCGCTTGACGTGTCTTCCTGCCGGGCTGATCTGACCGAGGTCTTCTCCAACCTTATTTCTATGGCCGTCGTCGACGCGGCGCGTCGGATCGAGGCGGAGAACTTCAAGATGGCATTCCCCAAGGCGCGCATTCTGCTGGCGCCGGTGCCCGACAAGGGTTCCGGCGCGTTGATCGCGGTTGATGCGGACGACCTTGTGGTCGGCGCGACCCGTTCGGCTCGCCTGGCGCTTGGAATTACGCAACAGTGTCTCGACAAGCCGATGCCTGCGGCCGATCTGCTCGGTTGGGCCGAGAGCGGCCCCGAAGTCCTCGCCGAGGCGGAGCGCGGCGTCCTGCAGCGGGCGCTGGCGCGGGCAGACGGAAATGTCTCGGCCGCGGCCCATGCGCTCGGCATCAGTCGCGCCACGCTTCACCGCAAGCTCAACCGCCTGGACGTCCACAGGTCCCACTGACTTTTGAAACGTCGCATGACTGTCGCAATTCTGCGACACATCCCGCCCGCCCACTGTCCCCGGCGTATTGGCAATAGCGGTGGGAGATCGCAAGTGTCTTCCCGAAGCGTCGCATTCCGCGGCGTCAGCCTTGGGAGGAAGACACATGAACAAGGTAGAATTCTCACGCCCGGTCAAGGCGCCCTTCGATAAGCGCTACGGCAATTTCATCGGTAGCAAATGGGCCGAGCCGCGTTCGGGCCGTTATTTCGAAAACTTCTCGCCGGTGAATGGTCAGTTGCTCTGCGAGGTGGCTCGCTCGGATGCCCAGGACATCGAGGCGGCTTTAGACGCTGCCCATGCCGCCAAGGACGCCTGGGGGCGCACCAGCGTGGCCGAGCGCTCACTCATCCTCAATCGCATCGCCGACCGCATGGAGGAGAACCTCGATCTTCTCGCATGCGCTGAAACATGGGACAATGGCAAGCCGATCCGTGAAACAACCGCCGCCGACCTGCCCTTGGCCATCGACCATTTCCGCTATTTTGCCGGCGCCGTGCGCGGCCAGGAAGGGAGCCTTTCCCAGATCGACGACGACACCGTCGCCTATCATTTCCATGAGCCGCTCGGTGTGGTCGGCCAGATCATCCCCTGGAACTTTCCGCTGCTGATGGCATGCTGGAAGCTTGCTCCCGCGCTTGCCGTGGGAAACTGCGTCGTGCTGAAGCCTGCCGAGCAGACCCCGGCTGCCATCCTGCTGTGGGCCGACCTTATCGGCGATCTGCTGCCGCCGGGTGTGCTCAACATTGTCAACGGCTTCGGCCTCGAAGCCGGCAAGCCGCTCGCGTCGTCGCCGCGCATTGCCAAGATCGCCTTTACCGGCGAGACCACGACGGGCCGGCTGATCATGCAATATGCCAGCCAGAACCTTATCCCCGTAACACTGGAATTGGGCGGCAAATCGCCAAACATCTTCTTCAAGGATGTTGTCGCCGAGGATGACGATTTCTTCGACAAGGCGATCGAAGGCTTCGTCATGTTTGCGCTAAACCAGGGCGAGGTCTGTACCTGCCCGAGCCGCGCGCTCATCCATGAATCGATCTACGATACGTTCATGGAACGCGCCCTCAAGCGCGTCGAGGCGATCGTGCAGGGCGATCCGCTCGATCCGGCGACGATGATTGGCGCCCAGGCATCATCCGAGCAGTTGGAGAAGATCCTGTCCTATATCGACATCGGCCGCCAGGAAGGCGCGGAGGTGCTGACCGGTGGCGCCCGCAACGTCCTGCCCGGCGATCTCGCCGGCGGCTACTACATGAAGCCTACGGTGTTCAAGGGCCACAACAAGATGCGCATCTTCCAGGAGGAGATCTTCGGGCCGGTGGTTTCTGTCACGACCTTCAAGGACGATGACGAAGCGCTCAGCATTGCCAACGACACGCTTTACGGCCTCGGGGCCGGGGTCTGGACCCGCGATGGCAACCGTGCCTATCGTTTCGGCCGTGCGATCCAGGCCGGCCGCGTCTGGACCAACTGCTACCACGCCTATCCCGCGCATGCGGCCTTCGGCGGCTACAAGCAGTCTGGCATCGGCCGCGAGACACACAAGATGATGCTCGACCACTATCAGCAGACCAAGAACATGCTGGTCAGCTATAGCCCGAAGAAGCTCGGCTTCTTCTGATCACCTCTTTGTCTCACAGGCGCGGCCCGCGAGGGGCCGCGCCCATAATGACTGGAAACCGGATTAGACTATGCATCCAAAAGTCACGGCGACACCGGCAGCCCTTGAACTGTTCGCCGAGATCGTTGCCGAGCACGGTCCGGTGCTGTTTCATCAATCCGGCGGCTGCTGCGACGGCTCTTCGCCCATGTGCTACCCGCGTGCCGGCTTCATCGTCGGCGACCACGACGTGCTGCTCGGCCATATCGGCGACGCGCCGTTCTACATCGGAGCGTCGCAATTCGAGGCCTGGAAGCATACCGATCTCATCATCGACGTTGTGCCTGGTCGCGGCGGCATGTTCTCGCTCGACAACGGGCGCGAGAAGCGGTTCCTGACGCGGTCGACAATCTGTGCCGTATAGGTGAAACCTGCCGGTTTTGATTTCGAACAAGGAAGGCGCCGCCGCAATCTCTACCTTCCGAAGATGATCCTCAATCTGCTCATCGGCACCGTCGTCATAAGTTTGACGGTCTTGATCCATACCTTCGGTCTGATCGCCATCACGCACGCGATGGGACACCTGGTCGCCCGGTTTCGCATGCACGGACGCCGCAGCCGTATCGTCGCAATGATCAGCGTGGTGATGGGACTCTTTGCCGTCATGACCACGGAGGTCTGGCTCTGGGCGGGCCTGTACCGGTTGCTTGATATCTTCGCTGACTTCGAAACCGCGCTCTATTTTTCGACCATTACCTTTTCGACCGTCGGCTATGGCGACATCGTGCCCGCTCACGCGTGGCGTGTCCTGGCGGCGCTCGAAGGCGTCAACGGGTTTCTGCTCATCGGCTGGTCGACCGCCTACCTGATTGCGGCAGGCACCCGCATCGGCCCGTTCAAGGCCGGCGAGCATTTCTGAACGGGCGATCGTTCAGACCGCTACGGAATGCCTGGCTGTACCGGTTTCGAAATATTTGTCGAACTTCGCTGCGGTGCTTCTGACAAAGGGCCGGCTTTCCGCCGGCACGACGAAGCGGTCACCATCAAGTTCAAGCAGCCGCGCAGGACCATGAAGAGCCGTGGAACTCGCCTTGAGGAGAAGTCTTTGGCCGGCTTCGCCAAAGCGCTCCACCAGCTCAATCGCCGAGAAGGCGAAGTCACACATCAATCGCTCGATGATCCAGCCGCGAACGCGGTCGTCTTCGGAAAGCGCAATGCCTCGGACCGCTGCCAGCCCGCCATCAGCAACCATGCGTCCGTACTCGGCGGTCGAAGGCATGTTCTGTGCATAGCCCTGGCGAAACTGGCTGATGGATGACGGGCCAAGGCCGATCAAGGTCTCGCAGCGATCCTCGGTATAGCCCTGGAAGTTCCGGTGCAGTGTTCCGGCGCGGGCGGCAAGCGCGAGGGCATCGCCCGGTTTGGCGAAATGGTCGAGCCCGATTGCTTCGTATCCCTGGTCCACGATCGCCCGCGCCGCAAGTCGCGATTGAGCAAACCGCTCTGCCGGACCCGGCAGCCATGCCTCGTCGATCATCGTCTGATGTTTCTTAAACCACGGCACATGGGCGTAGCCAAAAAGCGCTATCCGATCCGGTTCCAGGGTTAGTGCCTGCGCGACGGTGGAGGAGACACTCTCCCTGGTCTGGTGTGGCAAGCCGTAGAGCAGGTCCAGATTGACCGATTCCACGCCGCGCGAACGAACGCCGTCGACTACCGCTTTGGTCTGGAAAAAGCTCTGCTCGCGGTTAATTGCCTTTTGCACCTTCGGGTCAAAATCCTGGACGCCGAGGCTCGCACGGCTCATGCCGATTTCGGCGAGTGCGTCGAGGCGGGCATCGTCCATATCATTGGGTTCGATTTCGACGCTGATCTTGGCGCCGGGAAGAAAGGTGAAGCTGTTGCGCAGGACGGTTCCCACCGCCACCAGATCCTCCGGTTTGAGCATCGTTGGCGAACCGCCGCCGAAATGGACGGCACGCACGCGGCCCTTGCCTGCGACAAGACTGGCGACGGTGGCGATCTCGGCATGCAGCGAGCGAAGATACGTGCTCACCGGTTCGTAGTGGCGTGTCTGCTTGGTATGGCAGGCACAGAACCAGCAAAGCTTGTCGCAGTACGGGATGTGCAGATAGAGCGATATCTCGTGGCCCTCATCGAGCGCCTGCAGCCAGCCCCGACAAACGGCAGCATCGACGCTTGCATTGAAATGCGGCGCTGTCGGGTAGCTCGTATAGCGCGGCACGTTCTCACCAAGCCTGGCAACTAATTCTGGCCGCACGCCTCTATCCGCTCCACTTTGCATGGCCCGACTTTGACCACATTACTGGCCGGCAGCCTTGATTTCGGTCAAAGTCCGCTGTGGACAAACTGCCGCAAGAATTTTCCTGCCGCCGATGCTATCTTGCCGGCAGTTTGGGTCCTCGGACGATCATGATGACAGTGCGTCAGGATATTCACAGCACCGGCATTCCAGTGCTTTGCCGATCATGCGAAGCGCGCCACCATGGCGTCTGCGGCGCGCTCGATCCCGATCAACTGGTGGGCCTCGCCAAGACCTCATCGAAGCATACCGTTGAACCGGGCGCAGAACTGATTGGTGACACCGAGACCGTCGACCGTTATTCGAACGTGCTTTCCGGCGTGGTGAAGCTCACAAAGAGCCTGTCGGACGGACGCCAGCAGATTGTCGGCCTCCAGTTTGCCCCCGATTTTCTAGGCAGGCCCTTCAAGGTGGAGAGCGCGATCAACGCCGAAGCCGCAACGACCGTTTCCCTGTGTTCGTTTCCAAAAGCCGCCATCGAACGCATGATGAAGGAATCACCACAGCTCGAGCATCGTCTCTTCAAGCAGACGCTCAATGAACTAGACGAAGCACGAGATTGGATGGTGACGCTGGGGCGCAAGAGTGCTGCGGAAAAGGTGGCGAGCTTTCTCCTGATGATCGCCAGGAATATCGATCCTACGCTTGACCCGGCGGCCCAGTCGACAAGCTTTGACCTGCCGCTGACGCGCGCCGACATCGCCGATTTTCTCGGCTTGACGATCGAGACGGTCAGCCGCCAACTGACCAGGCTGAGAACAGACAGCGTAATCCGGATCGACAACAACCGGCACATGACTGTGGAGAACATGAGCCGGCTGCAGCGACGCTCCGGCGCCTAACCGGCATCGACGACCCCGATCATCGGCAAGACGTGCTCGCGTTCGAAGGCGATATGCCGGCGCAAGCTTTCGAATAAGCCGCGCAGCATGAAGCCGACAGCCTCGGCATTCTCGACTGTCTCGCCATGGCCGATCGCCAGCAGGATTTCAGTCACCTCGCTGGCAAAGCATTCGTCCTCGATGTGTTCTGCGCGCAATCGACGAGTTGAAGCAAGTTTGGCATCGCTGCCAGTCAAAGCAGCCTCGTAGGCCGGAAAAATAACCGTCTCCTCGTATTGATGAATGTTGCGCAGCAGCGGAACGATCGCGTTGGCCACGCCAATACAGTTCAGGCGATCTGCGGCCGGCAACGTATCGGCGATCTTTTCCAAGGCGTCACAGAGCCGCAGCTTTTCCCCATGGGCACGTTTCATCACAGCGCCAGGGAGAAACTCTCGATCGAACCGTCCGACCGGCATGGAAATCTCGCGGCGGGCTTCAAACAGCGACGATTTCCGCTCGTTCTCCCCGTCCAATGAAAGCCTCCTGATCGTTTGCGAGTTCGAAGCTGCCCAATCCAAAAGCAAATGGCTTTGACATGGATCAAGGCAGCGACGACGCGACTGCTGAATTGGTGTCAAGCGGATCGGTGTCCGCGCATCCCAATCCGAGGTCGGGGACAGGTCATGAAGTTCGGCACGCAAATCTTCGCCTTGGGCCTGTTCACATTTGCGGCCCTTGTGGCAGCCGGGTTCGGTGTGGACGAGCCCTTCCGGCAGCATATGTGGGTGCTGTTTTTTGTGCTGCTCGGCTTTGTCGCCATCCTCATCCGCAACACGAATTTCGAAGTGGCTGCTTCGATCGACCCGTCCGCCTACATGGATGGGCCAATCCGCTATGGCGCCATCGCCACCATGTTCTGGGGTGTCGTCGGTATGCTGGTCGGCGTCGTCATTGCGCTGCAGCTTGCCTACCCCGATCTCAACATTCAGCCCTGGTTTAACTTCGGCCGTTTACGGCCATTGCATACGTCCGGCGTCGTCTTCGCCTTCGGCGGCAATGCGCTGCTCTGCACGTCCCTGTATGTCGTCCAGCGCACCTGCCGCGCTCGGCTGTTCGGCGGCGATCTCGGTTGGTTCGTGTTTTGGGGCTACCAGCTCTTCATCGTCATGGCCGCGACCGGCTACCTGCTCGGCATCACCGAGAGCCGCGAATACGCCGAACCCGAATGGTATGTGGACATCTGGCTGACCATCGTCTGGGTCGCCTATCTCATCCTGTTCCTCGGCACGATCCTGAAGCGCAAGGAGCCGCATATTTACGTCGCCAACTGGTTTTACCTGTCCTTTATCGTCACCATCGCGATGCTGCATGTGGTCAACAACCTGTCGATACCGGCATCATTCCTGGGTTCCAAGAGCTACTCCGCCTTTTCCGGCGTCCAGGACGCCCTGACGCAATGGTGGTACGGCCACAACGCCGTCGGCTTTTTCCTCACCGCCGGCTTCCTCGGCATGATGTATTACTTCGTGCCCAAGCAGGCGAACCGGCCGGTCTATTCCTACCGCCTGTCGATCGTCCATTTTTGGGCGATCATCTTTCTATACATCTGGGCCGGCCCCCATCACCTGCACTACACCGCCCTGCCCGACTGGGCGCAGACACTCGGCATGGTGTTCTCGATCATGCTGTGGATGCCGTCATGGGGCGGCATGATCAACGGCCTGATGACGCTGTCGGGCGCCTGGGACAAGCTGCGCACCGATCCGATCATCCGCATGATGGTGATGGCCATCGCCTTCTACGGCATGTCGACCTTTGAAGGTCCGATGATGTCGATCAAGGCGGTCAATTCGCTATCGCACTATACCGACTGGACCATCGGGCACGTCCATTCGGGCGCACTCGGCTGGGTCGGCATGATCTCGTTCGGCGCGATCTACTACATGGTGCCGAGGCTCTGGAATCGTCAACGTCTCTATTCGCTGCGGCTCGTCACCTGGCACTTCTGGCTGGCGACGCTCGGCATCGTAGTCTACGCCGCGGTGATGTGGGTGTCCGGCATCATGCAGGGCCTGATGTGGCGCGAATACGACGAGCAGGGCTTCCTGGTCTACTCCTTCGCCGAAACCGTGGCCGCCATGCACCCCTACTATGTCATGCGCGCCATCGGCGGGGCCATGTATCTCTCCGGCGCCCTGATCATGGCCTGGAACATCGCCATGACCATTCTCGGATACCAGCGCGAGGAGGAGCCGATGCCCGGCTCTGTTCCCGCCCTTCAGCCTGCCGAATAGGGAGCCAGAAAAATGAGCTTGATGGACAAACACGCGCTCATTGAGAAGAACGCCACGCTTCTTCTCATCGGCTCTCTTCTTGTGGTGACTGTCGGCGGCATCGTCGAGATCGCACCGCTCTTCTATCTCGACAACACGATCGAGAAGGTCGAGGGCATGCGCCCTTACTCGCCGCTCGAACTTGTCGGGCGCAACATCTATGTGCGCGAGGGTTGCTACCTCTGCCATAGCCAGATGATCAGACCGTTCCGCGACGAGGTCGAGCGCTATGGTCACTACAGTCTGGCGGCCGAGTCGATGTACGATCATCCTTTCCAATGGGGATCGAAGCGCACCGGACCGGACCTCGCCAGGGTTGGCGACCGCTATTCCAATCAATGGCATGTCGAGCACCTTACGGATCCGCGTTCGGTGGTGCCTGAATCAATCATGCCGAGCTATGCGTTCCTGAAAGACACGCCGATCGAGGTGAAGGATTTCTCGACGCATCTGGTCGCCAACAGCCGTGTCGGTGTCCCCTACGGCGACGACATGATCGCACACGCCAGCGCCGACTTGATGGCGCAGGCTGATCCCAACGCCGACACATCCGGCCTCGAGGCCCGCTACCCCAAAGCCAAGATCGGCGACTTCGACGGCAACCCGCAACGGGTCACCGAGATGGATGCCCTCGTCGCCTATCTGCAGATGCTCGGCACACTGGTCGACTTCAAGAACTACGACGAAGCCGCCGGCTATCGCTGAGGAGTTTTATTTATGGATTACAATCTGATGCGAGAGTTTGCCGACAGCTGGGGCCTGGTCGCCATGGCGCTTTTCTTTGTCGGCGCAATTGCCTTCGCCCTGCGCCCCGGCAGCCGCAAGCTGGCCGACGAAGCTGCCCGGATTCCCCTTAAGGACGAGTGATCATGAGCGACGAGCACATCGATGAAATCTCTGGCGTTTCGACCACCGGCCACGAATGGGATGGCATTCAGGAGCTGAACAACCCGCTTCCGCGCTGGTGGGTCGTAACCTTCTACGCCACCATTATCTGGGCAATCGGATACACCATCGCCTATCCGGCATGGCCTTTGCTGCATTCGGCAACAACGGGCGTGCTCGGCTATTCGAGCCGCAACGAAGTCAAGAACGAGCTATCGGCGGCTGAAGCGGCGAAGGGCAAATATGTCGCGGCGATAGAATCGAAGAGTGTTTCGGAGATCGCGGCGGACGATGGTTTGCGCGAATTCGCGATCGCCGCTGGCGGCGCCGCGTTCAAGGTCAATTGCGTGCAATGTCATGGCTCCGGCGCCCAGGGCTCTAAGGGCTTCCCCAACCTCAATGACGATGACTGGCTGTGGGGCGGCAAGGCGGATCAGATCCAGCAGACGGTCACGCATGGTATCCGCTTCGCATCCGATCCGGATACGCGACTTTCGGAAATGCCAGCCTTTGGCGACATTATCACTGCCGACCAGATCAAACAGGTCAGCGCCTATATTGCCGGCCTGTCCCAAGCCGTCAGCGACGAATCTTTGGTGGCGCCCGGTGCCAAGGTTTTTGCGGAAAACTGCGTTGCTTGTCACGGCGACAACGCAAAGGGCAACAAGGAGCTCGGCGCTCCTGATCTGACCGATGCCATCTGGCTCTACGGATCGGGCGAAACGGCCATTGCCGCCCAGGTCACAGCGCCGAAACAAGGCGTGATGCCGGCCTGGGGCGCGCGCCTGGGCGAAACCAGGGTCAAGGAATTGGCGGTCTACGTGCATTCGCTAGGCGGTGGAGAATAGGAACGGGGGCCTATTCTCCGGCCCTCACCGCCGAAGCGACGAGGTCCGGCTCTGCCGGGCCTCGATTTGTTTTCCATGGGCCAGGCGATTGACCTGCATCAACGCGGCGCAATCCAGTCGGCAGCAAAATCCGCTCGACGCTGTATTTCGCTGACCTGCCTGCATCCAGTCAGGACATTTGCCCGGCGAAATCAAAGCTGCGCGACGGGAGAAACCAGTGCTGGACAATACGCAGGTAGAACGGCTCGAAGCCGAGGCGGTCAACTCCGCCAAAGTGCGACAGCCGATGTATGCCGCGCGCAAGAAGATCTTCCCGAAGCGGGCCTCGGGCAGCTTTCGCCGGTTCAAATGGCTGGTGATGGCGATCACGCTCGGCATCTACTATCTGACGCCGTGGCTGCGGTGGGATCGTGGCCCGTTTGCCCCTGACCAGGCAGTGCTGCTCGATCTCGCCAACCGGCGTTTCTACTTCTTCTTCATCGAGATCTGGCCGCAGGAATTCTACTATGTGGCCGGCCTTCTGGTCATGGCCGGCGTCGGTCTTTTCCTCGTTACGTCGACTGTCGGTCGTGCCTGGTGCGGCTATACGTGTCCGCAGACCGTGTGGGTCGATCTGTTCCTGGTCGTCGAGCGAGCTATCGAGGGCGACCGCAACGCACGCATGAAGCTCGATGCCGGGCCTTGGACCGCCCGCAAGCTCGCGCTGAGAATATCGAAACACGCCATCTGGCTGATCATAGGTGCAGCGACCGGCGGCGCCTGGATCTTCTGTTTCGCCGATGCGCCGACCTTGCTCGTCGAACTCTTCACCGGCACGGCAGCGCCTGTCGCCTACATCACCGTCGCTGTGCTCACAGCGACGACCTATACATTCGGCGGGCTGATGCGCGAGCAGGTCTGCACCTATATGTGCCCATGGCCGCGCATCCAGGCGGCCATGCTCGACGAAAGTTCGCTCACCGTCACGTACAATGACTGGCGCGGCGAACTGCGCACGCGTCACACCAAGAAGGTCCAGGCCGCTGGACAGTCAGTCGGCGATTGCGTCGACTGTAACGCCTGCGTGGCTGTCTGCCCGATGGGGATCGACATTCGCGATGGCCAGCAGCTCGAATGCATCACCTGCGCGCTCTGCATCGACGCCTGCGACGGGGTCATGGACAAGCTCGGCAAGGAGCGCGGCTTGATCTCCTACGCGACACTCTCCGACTACAATGCCAACATGATGCTGGCGACCGCGGGCGGCGCCTGTTCGGTCGATCCGTCATTGGTCAGGACGGATGACGGCCTGTTTTCGGACAGGGTGGCGCATTTCCATGTCCGCAAGATCTTTCGGCCACGCACCTATGTCTACATGGCCATGTGGTCGCTGATCGGCCTGGGTCTGCTCTTTTCGCTGCTGACGCGTGACCGGCTCGAAATCAATGTTTTGCACGACCGCAATCCACAATTCGTAACGCTGTCCGACGGCTCGATCCGCAACGGCTATGCCGTCAAGCTGCTGAACATGATCCCCGAACCAAGAACGATCGTCGTCAGCATTGCGGGTTTGCCAGGCGCAGAGATGAGCATCGTTGGTGTCGACCTCCCCGCCGATCGCTCTTTTGCGATCCAGGTCGAACCCGACCGGCTGAAGATGTTGAAGGTTTTCGTGCGCCTGCCTGCTGATCAGGTCCATGGCGAAGCGCAGACCTTCACATTCCGGGTCGAGGACAAAGCGAGTTTCGAGTCGAACGAATACACCGCCACATTCAACGCGCCGGAGATCGCCAGATGAACGCCACCACGCGAAAGTCCCGCGAATTCACCGGCAGGCACATGTTGGCCATCATCCTTGCTTTTTTCGGCGTGGTCATCGCGGTCAATCTGACCATGGCGACGCTTGCCAAGACGAGTTGGACCGGCCTTGTCGTCGAAAACACCTATGTGGCGAGCCAGCAATTCAACAGGAAGGCCGAGGAAGGGCGCGCGCAGGCAGCCCTCGGCTGGACCGGCAAGCTGACCATCTCATGGGGCGAAGTCCGCTATGGCCTCACCGACGCCGCCGGCAAGTCGGTTCCCTTGCATGGCGTGAAGGTGCTGTTTCGCCATCCCGCTTACGAGAAAGAAGATGAGTCCATCACGCTCGCCGCCGCCTCGGGCCAGGAGTTTGCCGTGCAGCACATGCCAAGGGACGGTGTGTGGATCGTCGAAATCGACGCCGATGCCGGCCTGGCAAGGCCTTTCCGCGACGTGCGCAGGATCATGATCTCCGATGGAGCGCTGAAATGAGCTGCTGTGCACCAGGTGCTGAAATGGCGCTGGATCTGGGCAACGCTACATCCGTCCGGCCTTCCAGCGAAGAGATCAAGCTGGCGAGCCTGTCGCTTGGCGATGGCCTTAGCCAGACCGATCTTTCAGTTCCGACGGTTCATTGCGCAGCCTGCATCCAGACAATCGAGACGGCGTTGGCAAAACTCGATCACGTCGAGGCCGCTCGCGTCAACCTGTCAACGAAGCGGGTCTCGGTCCGGTGGCGCGGGGACGAGGCCCCACCATTCGTCGCCATGCTGGGGCGGCTGGGTTACCAGGCGCATTTGTTCGAACCAGAGATTGGTGAAAAGGACAAAACGCTCTCGGAGCTTATCCGCGCCGTCGCTGTTGCCGGATTTGCGGCGGGCAACATCATGCTGCTGTCGGTTTCGGTCTGGTCCGGTGCCGAGGGCGCGACCCGCGACCTGTTCCACTGGGTCTCGGCACTGATCGCCATCCCCGCACTCGCCTTCGCCGGCGGCATCTTCTTCAAGTCGGCCTGGAATGTCTTGCGTCACGGCCGCATGAACATGGACGTGCCGATCGCGGTCGGCGTGTCGCTGGCCTATGCGATGAGCCTTTATGAGACGATCACCCATGGCGACCACGCCTATTTCGACGCGTCGGTGTCTCTGCTGTTCTTCCTGTTGATCGGCCGCACGCTGGATCACATGATGCGCGAACGCGCCCGCACCGCGGTGAAAGGCCTGTCACAACTGGCCGCGCGTGGCGCCATGGTGCTGCGCGACGATGGCGCACGCGACTATCTGCCGGTTGGCGAGATCGAACCGGGCATGCTGTTGCTGATCGCGGCCGGCGAAAGGATCCCCGTCGACGGCAAGATCACGCGTGGGACATCGGACGTCGACTGCTCGCTGGTTTCGGGCGAGAGCACGCCCAGAAGCGTGGCGCCAAATGACGCCATCCAGGCCGGCGTGCTCAACCTTACCGGCCCGCTGACCATCGAGGCGACAGCTGCCGCGAAGGATTCGTTCCTGGCGGAAATGGTTCGGCTGATGGAAGCCGCCGAGGGCGGTCGCGCACATTACCGCCGCATGGCCGATCGCGTTTCAGCACTCTATGCTCCAGTTGTTCATCTCACCGCCTTCGTGACATTCCTTGGCTGGATGGCGGCAACCGGCGACTGGCATCGGGCGATAACCATCGCCATTGCCGTTTTGATCATCACATGCCCGTGCGCGCTCGGGCTCGCCGTGCCGATCGTCCAGGTGGTCGCCGCGCGGCGGCTGTTCGAGAACGGCATCATGGTCAAGGATGGTTCGGCCATGGAGCGCCTGGCAACGATTGATGCAGCGGTGTTCGACAAGACCGGCACGCTCACGCTCGGCCAGCCCCGTCTCGTCAATGCGGCCTCGATCGATCCGGCCATGCTGACGATTGCGGCCGACATGGCCGCGCATTCGCGTCATCCCTTTTCAAAGGCCATAGCCGGTCTTGCCGCTGCCGGCGGGCAGCACAAATTCGATGCCGTCACCGAGCATCCGGGGTTCGGGATCGAGGCAACTGACGTCGGAAGTATCTGGCGGCTGGGCAGACGCGGATGGGCTGGATGGAAGGCCCGCACCGGCGGCGAAGGCAAACATGGCTATGGCGGGACGGTCCTGACGAAAGACGGGATCGTTGTCGCGACCTTCAATTTCGAGGATGCGTTGCGTGCCGACGCCATGGCGGCGATCGAGCGATTGAACGATGCCGGGATGTCGGTTCAGATGCTGTCGGGCGATAGCGCGAGCGCCTGCGGCGAAATCTCGAAAATGCTGGGTATCGGCGATTTCGTTCCGTGCCTGCTGCCGTCCGGCAAGGTCGAATGCATCGAAACCCTGGCGAAAGAGGGACACCGGGTTCTGATGGTTGGCGACGGCTTGAACGACACGCCTGCGCTGAGCGCGGCGCATGTTTCGTTCGCGCCGGCCACGGCCGCCGACATTGGCCGCAATGCGGCGGATTTCGTATTCCTGCGCGAAAGCCTTCTGGCAATCCCCCTCGCGCTGGACGTCTCGCGCAAGGCGGGAAGCTTGATTCGCCAGAACATCACGATCGCCATCGTCTACAATGCCGTCGCCGTGCCGATCGCGATCCTGGGGCACGTCACCCCTCTTATCGCCGCGATCGCGATGTCCGCGTCTTCCCTGCTTGTCATCGGGAATGCGCTGCGTCTGCGAGGTTCTATGCCAGATTCGCCGGCGAAAGATGTCCGGCACGACAGGCTGTCCGACAGCAGCAAACTGGCGCAATGCTCATGACCACCCTTGCCTACCTCATCCCTGTCGCCCTGTTCCTTGGTGCGCTTGGCCTGGGGGGCTTCCTGTGGGCGTTGAGGAGTGGCCAGTACGAAGATCTTGACGGAGCTGCCGAGCGGATCCTTATCGATCGAGAAGACAGACTGGAGCGCTGATCCAGGGCCGAGGGCTGACAAACAGCGCCGGTGCAGCCAACCGCTCCCACACCCTTCCCCCTGCGACTATGCTGCGCACGATTGCTGTTTCCGGGGTTGTTGCTGCCTAACACTGAACGCCACCAATTTGCGCCAGCGCAAAGAAACGCTGCGTCAGGCCAGATACCTTCTGCTCATCCGCAACGGTTGAGAGATAGGAGACTGACATGATCACGCGACGCGACGCCCTTTTCGGAGCAGCGATTGGCGCTGCCGCCGTGGCGGCACTGCCGGCATTTTCGGCAACGGTGACAAAGACGGACATTCGAGGGCTCGCCCGCGAAAAGATCGAGCTCGTGGCACCGCCCTTTGTGCATCCGCACGATCAGATCGCCACGGGCGGACCGAAAATCGTCGAGTTCACCATGACCATCGAGGAAAAGCCCGTCGTCATCGATGCCGACGGCACGACGCTCAATGCGATGACCTATAACGGCTCGATTCCTGGCCCTCTGATGGTCGTGCATCAGGACGACTATGTCGAACTGACGCTCATCAATCCCGACACCAACTCACTCGCTCACAACATCGATTTCCACGCCGCAACCGGCGCGCTGGGCGGCGGCGCCCTGACGCTGATCAATCCCGGCGAACTGGTGACCTTGCGCTTCAAGGCAACCCGAACGGGTACGTTCGTCTATCACTGCGCACCTGGCGGCGCGATGATCCCATGGCATGTCGTCTCCGGCATGAGCGGCGCCATCATGATCCTGCCGCGCGATGGGCTCAGGAACGACAAGGGCGAACCGGTAAAGTACGACAAGATCTTCTACATCGGCGAGAACGACTTCTATATTCCGCGCGACGAGAAGGGCAACTTCAAGACCTACGAGTCGGCCGGCGACGGTTACGACGACATCGTCAAGGTCATGCGCGGGCTGATCCCGACGCATGTGGTGTTCAATGGCAAGGTCGGTTCGCTGACCGGCGCCAATGCGATGAAGGCGAAGGTCGGCGAGACCGTGTTGATCGTCCATTCGCAGGCCAACCGCGATACGCGACCGCATCTGATCGGTGGCCACGGCGACTATGTCTGGGAACAGGGCAAATTCGCCAATCCGCCGGCCAAGGATCTGGAAACCTGGTTCATCCGTGGCGGCTCCGCGGGGTCGGCGCTCTACACGTTCCTGCAGCCCGGCGTCTACGCCTATGTCAATCACAATCTGATCGAGGCCGTGGAGCTCGGTGCGACCGCTCACTTTATGGTCGAGGGCGAATGGAATGACGACCTGATGACGCAGGTCGAAGCGCCGACACCCCTCGCCACCAACTGACGGCACTCCAATTTGCCCGGACAGCGATGCTGTCCGGGCATGGACAAAGCGATGTCTCCATTGATCCTCAAGGTTCTTCCGGTCGCCCTGGTCGCCGCTGCCGTTCCGGCAGGGCTCTCGATACAGACGGTCTTCGGGGATCGACAACCTCACCCCATCGCTATGACGGTTACCTTGCTTTCCGGTTCGATCACCTATCTGACGCCAGGGGAGTTCCTGATGGAGGGACGCCCGCAAGCCAATCCCCGCCTCAAGCGGCAACTCAACAGACCTCTCGAAATCATGGCCTACCAGATCAGCGCGGCCGACTATGCAGACTGCGTCTCGGCAGGAGGCTGTCAGCCGGCACAGGAGACGCGCGCGATCCCAAGCAACGCTCCCGTAACTGGAGTGAGCTATCTCGATGCCAATGCCTACGCCCGGTGGTATTCGCAAGTGACCGGGGACCAATGGCGGCTGCCATCCGACGAAGAATGGGCGTTTGCCGCGGCGGAGCGGTTCGCAGGGGAGTTTGAGGGTGTCGAAAACGACGCCAACAACCCCGCCAGACGCTGGCTCACCAGCTACAAGGCCGAGGTGGACCTCAATCGCAAACCGGACCCGTTGCCCAAGAGCCGTGGCTCTTTTGGTTTCAATTCCCTGGGCCTCGCCGACTTTTCCGGCAATGTCTGGGAGTGGACTTCGACTTGCTATGTCCGCACCACATTGGCTGCGGATGGAAGCGGCGTTGCGAGTTCGGTCGACAATTGCGGCGTCCACGTCCTTGAAGGGCTTCACAGAGCCTACATGTCGAATTTCGTCAGCGACGGAAAAAGCGGCGGCTGTGCCGTTGGCACGCCTCCCGACAATCTGGGTTTCAGGCTGGTCCGGGACCATCGGGGGTGGGCGAAGCGTATCGTCGGCTACCTCGGTATTGCCTGACAAATCAGAAGCGGCTTATTCATTCGCGTTTCGACGGTCGCCTGTCTCCCCGCCGCCTCACCGCACCTTTGGCCTCATCAACGCAGTTCCATAGATCAGAATGAAGCCGGCAAATGCCGCCACCCATGCGGTGCCGGCCATGTCGATCACTATGTCATAGGGGACGAAGGCAGCCAGGATTCTCAATGATCCTGCGAGGAGGACGGTCACGAAGGTGAACGAGGCGCCTTTCCCAGCCTTGAGCTCTCGCCCGGTGTGCCCGAGCGTCGCGCGGGTCATCACGGCAAGCGTCATCGCGCCGACCGCACCAGTTCCGAGCGCGTGGAGCCCTGCAGCAGCCGGCACGATGGCAGGATAGAAGATCGACGCCGAAACGAAGGCAAGACCGATAGGCACAAAGGCATATGCAAGATGGAGGGTGAGCACGAGCGGATCCCGCAATGTGCGCTCGCCAGCCCAGCCCGACAGACGCCACGCCTGGCAGATCGCGGCGACGGCCATGAGCATTCCTGAGGCGCTGTTGTCGGGGGCGAACGTCCATGCTCCCAGCGCGATGGCTGAGATGGCTATCGATGCCATGTCAAAACGGTCGAACGGAGCAGGCAGCCTGCCAGGATTTTCGCGGACGAGCCAGTTGCGGGTGAAGCTCGGAATGATGCGCCCGCCGATCAACGAGATGAGCATGATCGCCGCGGCCATGCCGAGCCTGCGGCTGATGTTGGATGTGCCTTGAAGATGCGCCTCGATGTGGAACGTGCCGTTGGCGCCAGCCAGGACGGCAAGCGGCAGCAGTACTTTCAGATTGCGCCAGTTCCGTCCCGAGACGATTTCGCGTGCCGCCGCCGTGGCGACCGCAAGCAGAAAAGAACCGTCGATCACAGCGGCTGCTTCCCAACCGATTTCCGCCGAGAAGAAGACAGCGATACGGCCCGCTAGCCACAAGACAACCAGCGCCAGCAGCGGCAGGCCTTGCACAGGCAGCCGGCCGGTCCAATTCGGGATCGCGGTCAACAGGAACCCGGTAACGATCGCAGGCAGATAACCAAACAGCATCTCGTGGACATGCCAGTCGACGGGAACGAATGCACTGTGGGCATTGAATTCGCCCGCATAAATCGGCAGCCAAAGCAGAATCGAGAGTCCGGCATAAAGCGATCCGAGGAAGAAGAAGGGCCTGAACCCGTAGGAAAGAAACGCGGGCCCGGCGTATGCCCGAAGGCGTGGAATCCCCATGACTATATCCTCAAATGAAAAGGGCCGGATGAACCGCCGCCCTCGGTTCGTCCGGCCCGCGCCCGCCCCCTTTGTGGCAGGCAGGCATGCTGGTCAGTTGGCCGGGACCTGGGTAAACAGGTCGGCAAACACCGTCTTTGCCTTCCCCGCATGTTTGACCGTCTTGGCTGTGTCGAGGTTGACCGGCTTGCCGACAACGATCAGCGCGACCATGCCCATGCCGTAGTGAGGCGCGCATTTGACGCCGTACACACCTTCCTGGGTCAGTGTGACGGTGATCTCCTCGTTGGGCTTCCCCTTGAAAGGTTCGGCGCCATCCGGGATCATACCCTTGATCGACTCCGCATCGTGGCCCTTGTCGATCGGCACGAACTTGACCGTGTCGCCGGGTGCCGCCTTGACGAAGGCCGGCTGGAAAACCATGGCGCCTTTTTCGCCCTTGTTGAGCATTTGCACCACATGCTCTTCCGCGCTTGCGCCGCCGGCGAGCGCGAGGAGGGAGATTGCGGCAGCGAGGATGGAGAGTTTCATCGATTTGTCCTTTGTTTCGTCTTCGCGGCATTGCGCCGTTCCATGCCATTTAGCTTGATGCGGCCGGGGACAATTTGCGCTGGCGCAAACTCGGGATAAGAAAGGTCTCCCGCACGACTGATGCGGAACCGTAGGGCTGTGAGGGATCCGCTTGGCTGCGTTGGATCGATCGGTGATTTCTGGACTGCCCCTCTTCCAGGGGCTTACGCCCGACGAGCAGAGCGAGATCGTACAAAATGCGCGGTCGTCTCGTTATGCCAAGGACACGGCGATCTTCGAGCAGGAAGCCGAGGCCCATTCGTTTTTCGTGCTGATCGCCGGGCACATACGCGTTGTCCGCACCACGCCTGACGGGCAGCAGGTCATCGCCAGATACATCAGTGAAGGCGAAATTTTTGGCGTCGCCGCAGTACTAGGGCGAACGACCTACCCCGCCAGTGCGGTCGCCGCGGTGGACTGCGTGGTGCTGGCCTGGCCCAACGCTCTCTGGCCGGACCTGGCGCGACGGTTCCCCGTGTTTGGGGCAACCACCTACAGGACGGTTGGAACCAGGCTGCAGGAGACCCAGACGCGGGTGGTGGAGATGTCCACGGCACAGGTGGAGCAGCGGGTTGCCCATGCGCTGCTGCGACTGGCGAACCAGACCGGCCGAAAGACCGACAGCGGTATCGAAATCGACTTCCCGATTTCGAGGCAGGACATTGCCGAGATGACAGGAACGACGCTGCACACCGTAAGCCGTCTGCTCAGCAAGTGGGAAGACCACGGAATAATTGTCAGCGGGCGCCAGAAAGTCACCGTGAAGGATGCTCATCGCCTTGTGGTTCTCGCCGAGAACCGGGACAAGGGCTGACCTTCAGCTTTCGCGCCGAACAGCCGATTCCAGGTCCAAAATGAAGCAGGTCTGGTTGATCCGATGCTCGCGGCATGCTTCGGCCACGGTATGGAAACTGCCGATCGGGCAGCCCACGCAAAGCATCCTGTAGTTCACCACCACGGCCACCGTTGCCGGCCATTTTCTCATGATCTCGTCAACGACCATATCAGAGTTGATCGAACTGCGCTGCTTCACGATGAAGTCTCCGCGATATGCGAGGTCTCGTCATAAATCGCGCGCGGGCTGCCTTCGTTGCGCTTTCGCAACTTTGATGAGCGTCTGCCAGGAAAACTAGACGAACGTCATGACCACGATTGCACCGACGACGATCAGAACAAGCCCGCCGATCAGCATAGGGAGCAGTGTGTTGTTCAGGTCGACGCCGGACGAATTGCTTGGCCATCGGTGTGTCGTTTTTGTTTGAGTCAGTCATGCTTGTCTCCACGGACAGGCAGACGCGCATCGCGCGGCGTTGCGGCTGATTGTGGGTTTACCCACGCTAATTGGGATGCGCAGCGCGCGATCCATGAACAGCGCCGCAACCTCGGGTGGGCAAATGCCGTGCACGGTTGCGCGAAACAGCTTTAGCCAACGCCGGAAATGCGCCACTCCAAGGCCGGAGATCGCCAGGTGTGGCGGTAATGGACGGCCTTCATAACGGGACGACCGGAGCAGCGTAGCGGACCAGAAGTCGCACATCTTAGCCAGATGACGCGGCCACACCTCAGGCTGGATAGCGTCATGAAAGATGGGGCCGAGAAGGTCGTCGCGGCGAATCTTGTCATAGAAGCCGTGAACCACAAGACGGATCATGGCCTCGTCAAGCACGTATGGCAACGGAGTACCAACGATCGTTCTCTTGCTCCGAGCCTTCGCAGTCATGTGCACGTCCTTGCTTTTCGAGGGCCCAAAGACCTCAAGGTGATACCCGCCCTCAAACAGGCCCGCGACGCGCCGAGTGAAGTCGCGTCTACGATGGGATCGATGCATTTGGCTTCAAAGGAGGCCTTTGTCGGCATAGATCGGATCGCATCTGAAAGCCGGCGCCTCGCAGTGTCATTAGCGGCGCGCCTCTGCGGGGCATCGCTGCAGGTTCCTGTCATGGCAGCCTTGATAACAAGCGGGCAGCCCGTGGGGCCAGTCGGCTGTTTACATGAAAGTGGAGTTGCAGGCATTCGCGGCGGCCTTGGTGACGCGAACTGCGGTATGCCTGCGTAACGCTCTATCGGTGGCCGGCTGCGTGCTGCAGCCGTGCGATCAGGTCGCGGTTGCGGCAATAGTCTGGCGGATCATCAGCTTGCTGGTGTTCATCAAGCCAAGTCGAGCATTCATCCTGGTGCCCGCAGGAGCGACACCGGTCCACCGCCCGATTGGTTACGCCAACATGGTCCGGAACGACCTTCAATTGTTTGTCGACGCCGAGCTCCTGCATCATGCGGCCCATCAAGGCGGTCCTGGCGTCAACTGAAATCAGGTACTCGAGAAAACTCATGTCGTTTTACTCCCGTTTCCCGGCAGATCATCGCCATGTCGGCGACAGCTGCATTGATCTCGGTCAACAGGCCACTCCCTCTCGTGGCGACTGGGGCTGGCGTGAATGCCGCAAGGTGACAACTTTGAAGTTCCTATGTGACCGGCGGTTATACCACATAAGGGTGCAGCCGGCAGGCCGATGGGGTGAGCTCCGAAAGGTCCAGCAGGCTCGACCGCGACTATTTGGCTTCATGGGTTTTCCGTGTGCAGAACGAGCAATGGATGGTAACAAGACTGCGTTGCGGGTTCCCCGATCATAGGACTTGATTTGGACGACAAACAACCACGTAACTTGTCGACTGGTGTTCGCGCCGAAGGGCGGGGCACGGCCGAACACGACCGGCTCTCCCAGATGTTTGAGCAGGCCCCTGGTTTCATCACGTTGATGCGTGAGCCGGGCCACGTCTTCGAGCTGACCAACGCCGCCTATCAACGCCTGATTGGCCAGAGGCAAGTGATAGGAAAGTCGGTACGCGAAGCCCTTCCCGAGCTCCCAGGCCAGGGTTTCTACGAACTGCTGGACCAGGTGTACGAAACGGGCGAGCCCTACAGAGGTCAGGGCGTAAAGGTCGCTCTTCGCAACAAGGATGACGAGCCGGTCGAAGAGCGCATCCTCGATTTCGTCTATCAGCCCATCAAAGCCGACGATGGTCGCATCACGGCCATTTTTGTCCAAGGCACCGACGTCAGCGAGCTCTCCTTTGCGAACGCGGCACTTCGTTTGCGTGAAGATCATTTGCGCTCGATCCTGGCGACGGTGCCCGACGCAATGGTCGTCATCGACGAACAGGGCAGTATTCAATCCTTCAGCACGGCTGCCGAAACGCTGTTCGGTTACCAGTCGAGCGAAGTCATCGGTCAGAACGTCAATCTGCTGATGCCGTCACCCTACCGCGAAGAGCATGATGCTTATCTGCACCGGTATCTATCAACCGGTGAGCGCCGGATCATCGGGCTCGGCCGCACCGTCACTGGAATGCGCAAGGATGGCTCAACTTTTCCGATGGAACTTTCTGTCGGTGAAATGCATCCTGGAACCGGCCGCTTCTTTACCGGCTTCTGCCGCGACTTGACGGAGCGCCACAGAGCAGAGGCAAGGATACAGGAGCAGCAGCAGGAGCTTCTCCATATGGCGCGGTTTACCGCGCTAGGCGAAATGGCTTCGACACTTGCCCACGAAATCAACCAGCCCCTCACGGCAATCACGAACTACCTGAAAGGCAGTCGCCGACTTCTCGAAAAAAGCACGGAAGAGAATGCGCCGATGCTGAGGGAAGCCGTCGAAAAGGCAGCGGAACAGGCATTGAGGGCCGGAGACGTCATTCGCCACCTGCGGGATTTCGTCGCAAGAGGCGAGAGTGAGCGTCAAGTCGAACGCCTGCCGGCGATTATCGAGGAAGCCTCGTCACTGGCACTGGTCGGCTCAAGAGAAATAGACGTGCGTGTCAGCTATAAGCTCGATCCGGCCGCCGAACTGGTCTTGACGGACCGCATCCAGATTCAGCAGGTCCTGCTGAACCTGATGCGCAATGCGATAAAAGCCATGCAAGGCGTACCACGCCGTGAGTTGCAAATCATAACCGTGGCCCGTGATGACGGCATGGCTGAGGTAAGCGTGATCGACACAGGCACTGGTCTCGCGCCGGAAGTCTCCGCCCAGCTTTTCCAGCCATTTGTCAGCACTAAAAAGCAGGGCATGGGCGTCGGCCTCTCTATTTGCCGTACGATCGTTGAGTCGCACGGCGGTCACATCTGGGCCGAGGCAATGCCGTCCGGAGGAACCGCCTTCCGGTTCACCTTGCGCATCGTGGAAAAGGAAGAGGTCGCCAGTGGCCGATAGCCATCTTGTGCATGTGGTCGATGACGACGTCGACGTTCGCAAATCGCTTGGTTTTCTGTTGGCGACGGCTGACTTCGCTGTGCGCCTGTACGAATCGGCGACAGCTTTTCTGGCTACGGCCACGAGCAGTCTTGACGGCTGCATCGTGACCGATGTGCGCATGCCCGGCATTGACGGCATCGAGTTCCTGCGGCAGCTCCGGACCCGCGGGCATACTATTCCGGTCATTGTCATGACAGGCCATGCCGACGTGGCGCTCGCTGTTCAGGCGATGAAGGAAGGTGCCGCCGATTTCATCGAAAAGCCGTTTGACGACGAGGTGCTGATCGAGGCGATCCGCTCCGCTTTGGACAATCGCAACCAGGCGGATGCTACACACCCACAAAGCGTGGAAATCCGCGGTCGTCTGGCGGCCCTGTCCGAGCGAGAACGACAGGTGCTGGACGGTCTTGTGTCCGGCCTGCCAAACAAGACGATTGCTTACGATCTTGGCATCAGCCCGCGCACGGTCGAGATCCATCGCGCCAATGTCATGAGCAAAATGGCCGCGAGCAGCCTGTCGCATCTCGTGCGCATGGCATTGGTCGTGGAATCCAAACGTTAAGGCGAGTCACCATGAGACTTGTGGTTGTTTGCCGGGATCCTATCCGGCATCCAGTCGCGCCAGTGGGTCGGGTGGATGTCAACGCGTGAGCGGGTGGCGGCGTTCTTCCAGCCTTCCCGCTCCTTTATGCAAGGGAAAACAAGGGTATGTTCGCCGTCCTCGTCGAGGACGGCCAGTTCGAGCTCACGACCGAACGGAGCGCTTGAGATTGGCTTCCACATCATCCCCTATGATGCGTGGAAGCGGCAGGGCCCCGCCTTGATCTGGATCATTTTTCAGAAATCGCCCACTCCCGCATCGACACTGACAGCGTGGCGTGGCCGCCATGCGAATGACGAGACCGGCCAGACATGGTCGTTGGGTCGCCGTGGGATGACCGACTCCTTGATCGTGATCAATCACCTCCCTGGCAGCAGGCGCTATGATCGAGATTCAAACGAGATCCGCGATGCCGGATAGCAGAGTCGATGAAGCACGGCGACACCCTTGCAGTCACGAAACACAGGAGATCGCGTTGATGTTGATCCGTACGCTTTCCGCCTTGGAATGTACGAAATTGCTAACGGCCAATCGAGTCGGCCGCTTGGCATGCGCGAAGGACGGGCAGCCTTATGTCGTCCCGCTGCACTATGCCCACCCGGACAATCACCTTTATGCATTTTCCATGTTGGGCAAGAAGATCGACTGGATGCGGGCCAACCCGCTGGTGTCCGTCCAGGTCGACGAACGCGGCCAAGGGCGGGGATGGAGAAGCGTGGTTGTCGACGGCCGCTATGAAGAACTGCCTGACCATATCGGCTGCAAGGTTCAGCGCGACTATGCATGGTCAGTGTTGAGCAGGCACGCCAACTGGTGGGAGCCAGGTGCCCTCAAGCCAGTGACGCCTGCCGTTTCGGACAGCACTCCGCACGTCTTTTTCAGGATCCTCATCGAGCAGGTGTCGGGCCGGGAAGCAAGCGAGTGAACCGTTCCGCCCGCTGGGTTTTGCAAAGCAGGGCCGCCAGCAGACTGAGCTGTCCCAGCCGTTTTCACCTTAAGGTCCCCGTCGTGGCCAAAAGCATTGGACATGCGAGGCACTTGGCGACGGCGATCTCCCACGCACATAAAGATGATACCAATGGTGAATGGTTATGGCTCAGCAGAATCTGGTGGTTTGCAGCAAATGCGGTGGGGTCAACCGCCTGCCGCCGGCCCGCAGTGCCAAGAATGCGAAATGCGGAAAGTGCGGGAACAGGCTGTTCTCAGGTCACCCTGAAGACGTCAACGGTCGGATTTTCGATGACCACATCACGCGCAGCAGTATCCCCGTTGTCGTCGATATCTGGGCCCCATGGTGTGGCCCGTGCAAGATGATGGCGCCGGCATATGAGACGGCAGCGAACGAATTGGAGCCGGATGTTTGCCTGATCAAGCTAAATTCCGACAATGAGCAGGCCGTTTCAGCCAGGCTCGGCATTCGCAGCATCCCGACCATGATCCTGTTCCATGGCGGGCGGGAGGTCGCGCGCACATCTGGCGCAATGACGGCCGGGCAGATCGTCAGGTGGGTTCGCGACCACCTGCCGATGGCCACGGCCTGAAAGCAGCCACACCATGGATTCGCTCATCGCCCGGCTCGGTCTCGCTTTGGCAATAGGCCTGCTCGTGGGATTGGAGCGCGGCTGGCGGGAACGGGACGCGCCTGATCGCAGCCGGACGGCCGGAATTCGAACTTTCGGCATATCCGGTCTGCTCGGCGGTATTCTCGCAGCTCTGGCCGATGCGCTCGACGCAGTTTCCGTGCTAGTCGGCGGCTTCGTCGCCTTTGCGGCAATCTTCGCCTGGTACAAGGCGCGTGAGGCCGCCCATGACGAGGACTTCAGCGTTACTGCGGTGATCGTGTTCGCGCTCGGTGCGCTTTCGGTCGCCGTTGACTACCGCGTCGCCGCAGCCGGGGGGCGGCATTGGCGGCGGTCCTTGCCAGTCGCGAGATCCTGCACGGCCCCTTGATCGGCTGACCTGGGTCGAGCTTCGTTCTGCGCTGATCCTGGCCGTGATGACCGCGATCGTTTTGCCATTGCTGCCAAACCGGACGATGGACCCGTGGGTTGGCTTCAACCCGTAGGAAGTCTGGTTCCTCACGGTGCTGATGGCGTCGATATCGTTCGCTGGCTATGTCGCCGTTCGCGTTCTGGGAACCACGCGCGGGCTGCTCGTCAGCTCGCTCGCCGGCGCCATCGTCTCTTCCACCGCCGTGACCATGGCACTCGCTGGCGGCAATGGTTTCGGTGCTGCGCGTTTGCGCCGTGGTGCTGATCGTCGAGCCAAGCGTTTTGGTCGTGATGGCATTCCGGCGATTGCCGCGGCGCTCTCCTTCGCGGCTCTCGGAGCATTGCTGCTGACTCGAGACAGCGGGGATCACGAAGGCGGCGCGATCGCGCGCAATCCGTTCGAACTAGGGCCGTTGCTGCTCTTCGCCCTGCTCTTTGCGATTGTCGCGACCGCGAGCGCTGCATTGGCTGCTCAATTCGGCGGACGCGGCTTGCTGGCGAGTTCGGCGCTTGCGGGCACATTCGATGTCGATGTCTCGGTGCTCAATGCTTTGCGCCTGGTCAAGCATTCGGTCGCTGTCGAGACCGGTGGGCAGGCGGTGCTCGCGGCACTGGCAGCAAACGCGATCGGCCGCCTGTCGCTGGCAGTATTTGCCGGTCCGATGAGGTTTCTGGTTGCCGCTGGCAGGTGCAACCCTGATCGCCGCAATAGCCGGTTACGGTGCGGTGTTGCTGCCACTGACCTTTCGATAGCGCCGAGAACCGGCCTCTTTTGATGCCGATCAAGGGCCAAGCCGTACAGCCGCTCTATGAAACTCCGCGAAGGAGTGCGCCATGATCAGCTTGAAGGATCTTACCCCGAAATTCCGACACGTCCGGTTGCTGCCAAGACGCCTCAGAGGTAACTCATGCCGCGACGACGCATCTTGATTGTTGTCGGCCATCCTGACCCGTCCCCGGACCGGCTCTGCCGTGGTCTCGCCAAGGCCTATGCCGAAGGCGCGGAACAGGCGGGGCATGTCGTCCGCCGGATCGATCTCGCGGCGCTCGATTTTCCCATGCTTCGGACGATGCAGGAGTTCGAGCACGGCGCGATCCCCGACAGCCTGAAGGACGCCGCCGAAGCGATCGTCTGGGCGGAGCACATCGTGTTTGTGTTTCCGCTGTGGCTCGGAACCATGCCGGCCATGCTTAAGGCGTTTCTGGAACAGGTTATTCGGCCGGGAACGGCGTTTGCCTATCCGGACAAAGGCGGAGGCTTCACCAAGACGCTGCTTCGCGGCCGCTCCTCTCGCGTCGTGGTGACCATGGGCATGCCTTCCGTTCTTTACCGGCTCTGGTTCCTCGGCCACGGCATTGCCGGCATGCGGCGCAGCATCCTTCATTTTGTCGGCATCAGTCCGGTACGCGAGACGTTGTTCGGCATGGTCGCGGGTGCCAGGGATTCGACACGGGCGAAGTGGATCGAACAAATGCGCAAGCTCGGTGGCTTGGCGCTTTAGCCACGATCAATCAGGTAAGATAAGGTCGGCCGTGGTTGTCCAGCCACCGAATATTTGATCGCTCAAGCCGCGCGACTCCACCGGGCTTTGTCCGGCGCGACAGCTCTAAGTAGTTTTTCATGGGGAAAGCCGAGTTTCGCGACCCGCGGATTTTCGTGCGGTTGTTGTGCCACGGATCAATCGGGAAACAGCCATGCGCGCCTGCGCCGACTGGTGAGAGCCGGTGCCGCCAGGCGACTGAGCTATCCTAGCTGTTTTTACCCAATGTCACCCAAGGTGCCAAAAGCATTCCAAACCAGCGCTTCGGCCTGATCTGGCCAGGGAGACGGGCCGAGGCTCAGGCCGTGGCCTGCGCACCGGTCTTTCCGAAATGACCGGCTGCGTCTTTCGCCATCCGGCGAGTACACCAGCGCGCGTAGACATCCAGCGTGATCCCGAAAGACAATTCAAAAGACAAATCGGAGCCGCGCGTAGGCTACGAAACGGTTAGTCCTGGGATCATTATCAATCTTTTAGTTCGCAAGCGGCTACGAAGGCGAGCGCCGGCACCATGCGCTGCCCTCTCCCCCTGCGATTGTTCTTTCGATCGGCGACAGCAACGAACGATCTGTGAGGCGGTACCGCCCCAAGCGGATGTGGTATCACTGTCTTGATACGTCGGATGACGGGATGAGGCCGGCGCCAGCTAGGAACGTGCGAACTGCCATGCGAACATCCTGCTGCTGTCCAACCAGAAGATGTCCGCCAGTGTCGTAGACGACCAGTTTGGCACCCGGGATCTTGGCTGCGGCGAACTCAGCTGCCGGTAGCGTGTCAAACAGGTCGTCGCGCGCAGAAATAATGAGCGTCGGCGCAGTAATTACTTCCAAGGGCAGTTCATGCAACGCAGGGGTGCTGTCGATGTTGATTCCAGGGAAGCGCAGCGACAACGGCTCAACGCTCTTGACGATGCTCATGACGCGGTCCCGTTCGGCCCGAGGCGCAGCCGCAACCAGCGCTGGCGGAACGCCGAGGAAGCGAACGAGCACTGACGGTGCGATCTTCTCCGTGGCCCACCATGCGAAATCGCCGCCCGCATTGACGACCCAGAAAGCGAACTTGTTGCCGCGGCTCGCTTCAATCGAGACCGGATTGGTGGGCGAATAAAGACCTGGGACGATCAGAATGAGAGCGGTGACCTTGTCCGGGTGCCGGAGTGCGAGCTCGACCGCAGAACGCGCGCCTGCCGAAACACCGACGACCATCGCTTTGGGTACGTCCAGTTTGGATAGCAACGCCGCATGCGCATCGGCCTGCGCGGCTGGAGAGGTATCCTGCGGAACGGGGGTGCGCAGATAGCCAAAGCGCGACGGCGCGATGATCCGAAAGCCCTCACCCACAAGATCTGCTGCATTGGCAAGCCCTTGGTCAAAGCCGCCGCCGGCGCCGTGGATCGATAGGAGCGCAGTACCCACACCAATGTCGGCGTATTCGATCGGGCCTATGTCGAGGTTGGCGACCACGCCGCCTCGGCTGGCGGCGTCGCGCATGCGGCCAAGCTCGTTCTTGTAAAGCAAGAAAACGACTCCGGCCGGTGGTATGGCGATGACCATGGCCAGCAGCAAACCGCCAATTCGACTCATTGCAAAAGCTCCACAAAAGGACGGACGAATATTGGCCTGTCTCGCTTGGAAGCAGGTTGATTTACCTCAATATCCCTGAGTGACAACATCGGTCGCTGTATTTGGATGCTGTCAATTGTGGGATACGCAGCCGGTCCGGCGCCCCCTCCTCTCCCGGGTTGTGCATCGTACATCCCGAAAACCGTTCGGCTCTGCTCCCAACGGCCTGACGATCCAAGCCCTGTGCAGCACTGGGCCAGACCGCTAGCGCCTCTGCGCTAGGTAGTTTCCCGTAGGGACATAACCGAATTTCGCGACCCGCGGATTCGCGCGATTGCTGCGTCGCGGATCAACCGGGAAAACAGCCATGCACGCCCAATCGACCTCCAGAATTTCACTGCCGTCACACTCCGTGCAGTCGAGCCTGCCTGCGGCATTCGATCTGACACCGCTACAGCCGGTCAGCTTCTTTCCCTCCGGTTCGGAAATCTATGCCCAAGGTGAAAAGGCCGGAGCCTTCTACAGGGTCGAGTTTGGCGCCGTCCGTGTTTACCGCCTGCTTGCGGACGGTCGCAGGCAGATAAGCGCCTTCCATCTGGCTGGAGAGACATTCGGCTTCGAAGCCGACACCACCCATCATTTCTTCGCCGAAGCCATCAATGCTACGAGTGTCCGCGTCTTCCGCTTTACCAATGGTGCGGATATCTCCCGTCAGCTGCTGCCGTTGGCTCTCAAGGGCCTGACGAGAGCGCAGGAACATCTTTTGGTCCTCGGTCGCCAGAATGCCATCGAACGCGTCGCCGCGTTCCTGGTCGACATGGCGGAGCGGCAGGGCGGGTTGCGGCAGGTCGAACTGCCGATGTCGCGCATGGATATCGGCGATTATCTCGGCCTCACCATCGAGACCGTATCACGGGTTTTCACCCGGCTGAAGGACAAGGGCGTCATCCGCCTGCTCAATCTGCGCAGCATCGTGATCGTCAGGCACGACGCGCTTCATGCGATGAGCGAATGAGCTGCGTCGACATCGAATAACCGTTTGTTAGGCATGTCTGAGACCGTGACGGGACTGTTTCCAAACGTTCGTCGACGGTTGTCGGAGCGGTCGGTACGAAGCCGGTATGCATCATCTTCCGGTAGTAGTGTCAGGACGATCTTGTACGTCTCTGGCGCGCTGGTCACGTTTGCCCTTATTTTTGTGACGCTTGAAGATGTGGCCATGGTGGCGCGCGATCTCGGGTTCGAACAATTCCTTGCGACCGGCCTTGACTCGCTCGAACGTGCCCTGTTCGTCGTGCTCCATCAGTGCGGAGTAGCCGACGACGTCCAAAGCAAGAATTGCAGCAAGCTTTCGGTCCATGACCGCGCTCCCACACTTGGCAGCATCACACTGCGCGCCTCACTCGGTCTTACGCGGCAGTGTCGGTGACGCTTCCCAAAGCGGCGCGGAGACTTCCGGCGTCTCGCTCCTAACATTAGACATATCTAAAGCGATGTCGAGGGGCCGTCTGAGTCTCGCGGCAATTTCTGCTCTTACCCATCTCTCGCCCCTTGCCCCCCAATCCTCCAGGCGTGTTTTTCGGATGGCCCGCGGCGTCGAAGCCCACCGGTCCGTGCTAGAGCGGCGAGAGTGGTCAGCCCCCGCTGTTGGTCACCATGGATGAACCTCTGGCGCTCCGGCGCTCCAAGTCCATCCCGATTTCAAGGCCGGCATATGGCGCGGCCGCGACCTCGGTCGCCGAGCTGTATGGGATGGCAGGTCTGACTTCAACGGCCGACATGCGGCGCAACTTCGACCTACAGCGTCGTTGCCTGCAAGGTCTGCAGTTGGGAAGCAGCAAAGCTGATCTTACGGCTGACATTGGGGGCATTGCCGCCGCTATCTAACAACCGCCACGGGGATGAAGAAGGGCAAGCAGTGTGGTGGAATGCGTCGGGCCTCTGTAACACTTGCTATGCGTCGAAATGTGCATATATTGTGCATATGAGAGGTCGGAGATTTGTCATGGCCCACGCACAGCTCGCACATTCCACGGTGATTTCAGACTTTGTCGATAGCCTGCAGGAGCCGCGCACGCCTTATATCTCGCCGAAGCGCCTGTCGCAGGCGCTTGGCGTGAAGGTGGCCAACTTGGCCCAGTTGACCGGTGTCCACCGCAACACGCTCCGCAACCCGTCATCGGAGCGCCTGCAGGGCCGGATGCGCGAGATGGTGAAGGTGATCTCGGCGGCGACGGAACTCACCGGCGATGTCAACAAGGCGATCTTTTGGTACCGCAATGAACCGATCGCCGACTATGGCCATCGTACCGCAGCCGAGCTCGTCGCCGACGGCCGGGTCGAGGCGGTTCTGGCCTTTATCCGGGATCTCGAGAATGGGGCGCGCGGGTGAGGATCACCCGCATGGGTCCAGACGAAATCTTCCATCGCTATCTGACTCCCAAATGGGCTTTCCTGCCCACCAGCGGTGCAGGCGCGGCGATGGACGGCGGTCGTTTCAACCGGCCGGGCATCGAAGCACTTTATCTGTCGCGTGCGACCCAGACGGCGCTTGATGAATACAAGCAGGGTGCCAGCATCACCCCGCCCGCCACCCTTGCCGCTTACAAGATCACGCTCGCCGAGGTGGCCGACCTTTCGCAGGGGTTCGATCCGGACATCTGGGATGGCCCGTGGAAGGAGTGGGATTGTGCCTGGCGCCAGGTCGCTCGCATCGACAAGAAGATCCCGCCGTCGTGGAAGCTCGCGGATCTGGTCATCACCGCCGGGCTTCGGGGCATCCTTTTTCCGTCGCTGCGTCACGCCGGCGGTACCAATCTGGTGATCTTTCCGGCCAATCTTGTCGACGGCGACCATGTCGCGGTTCACGATCCCGATCAACGGCTGCCGCACGACCAGTCGTCCTGGTCCTGAGTTATCGACTATCTCTGGGATCGCAACGCGACGACGCCCCCGTCACGGCGCTTGGTCCCCAACGACACCGTCCTAGCCGTCGCCCTCCCCGCGCGCCAGCCCGGCTGGAATATCGCCGGCCAGCAGCTTCTCCTTCGACAGCAGCCCTGCGTCCTCGAGCGCCTCGAAATCCGGTAGCTGGCGCAGCGTGTCGAGCCCGAACTGCGACAGAAAAGTTTTCGTCGTCACATAAGTATAGGGCGCGCCAGGTTGCGGCGAGTGCGGACCCGAAGCGATAAGATCCTGCGCGCGCAGCATGCCGATCAGGTCGCGCGACACCTCCTTGCCGAAAAAGCTGGAGAGCTCGCCACGGGTGATCGGCTGGAAGTAGGCAATGCACATCAAGACAAGCGCCTCCGCCTGCGGCAGTTCTTTTGCCCCCTCGCCCGCTGCCGTGCCGAAGGCTGCGTGAATGGCATCGCCAAAAACCTTTCTGGTCCGGTGCTGCCAGCCGCCGGCGACCGAGACCAGCTCATAGGGGCGACCGGCGAGCTCGGCGCGGATGTCGTCGATGATCAGCTCAAGATTGCAGTTCTTGCCGACGACCCGCGCCAGCACCTCGCGCGGCACTGGTTCGCTGGCCGCAAAGACAACCGCTTCGACGCGGCCCATCCACTCGCGCCAGCGCAGTTCGGCCGGTAAATGTTCGAGCTCGGTGTCGAGCAAGGCCGGCTGTTCGTTCGGCTTGCGGCGGGCGGAGGCTTCGCCCATCGCTAGAGTGTCCAAACAGTCGGAACGAGGCGCGGCCGGTGAGCTCGCGCAGCGCCTCGAGCTTTGCAGCCGCTCGAACAGGCGCCGCGCCGCAAACCGCGACAGTCTTTTGGTCGTCAGCGATCCGGAGAGGGCGCCGTCGTCGAGCAGTCTTTGGATCACATCGCCCGCCCCCCTTTGCCCTGAGCTTCGGTGCGACGGCGATGAGCCGCTTCGCGCGCCGCGACAGCTCGGCGGCCAACCGGCAGGCGTCCGCCACCGCCTGCGCCAGCGCCAGGCACACTGCTCGCTCGAACCCTTTTTCGCCTGGCCGGATCCGCTTGCCGCCGCCAGGCTTGGACCGAAACGCCGGGCCAAAAACGTGTGCCATCAGCAGCGGCAGCGGGCGCGGCCAGCGCAGGTTTTGCGCTAGCACCAGGTCGGCGAGCCGCCAGGCAAAAAGCTCGGCGTCGGACTGCATGGCGACGACGTGAGCGGCGATTGCCGCCGCGGCGAACGGCGCCGGCCGCCCCGAGCGCGCCAGGTCGTCGATGTGTTCACAAACCGCGGTCAGCGCCTCGACGTCCCAATGGAGACCCAGCTGGTCGACGATCTTTTCGAGCTGATCGGCGCTGGCGGCGGGCGGCTGCCCGGGCCAACTGCCGCCAGGCGCCAAATGTGGCGCCGGCGGGGCCCGGATCGGCTCCGGCCTGGCGCAGATGGCATGCGTCGCGCAAGGCGGCCTCGTCCTCCGAGCGCCCGGCCAGCCGCATGCTGGCGGCGCATTTCAGCGCCAGCCGCTGGCGCCAGGCGCCGGCCCAGCCGGCTTGCGTGCGCGCGAGCGTCTCGAGCGTGCTCAAGGCGGGCGCCGGCACAGAAGGCGGCGTCGGCGTCTCCGGTGCGCAATACCACCTGCCAAAGGACTTCTGGGCGGCCGTCAAGCGGCTCAGCCTGCGCCAAATAACCGGCCTCTTGGGCTATCCCAACATCTAAGGGAAGCAGCGCGCGCGGGTTGTCCGCGGACAACTGCCAGTGTCAGAGGGTCAACTCCCGGGTCAACTCCACTCATGGTTAAACGTTTGTAAAATGTTTACGAATCGGACCATACTGTAACTGCGCAGTTTGAATGAAATCTGCATCAACTGCGTAGTTCGAGGCGAGCAATGCTATAAACATATATGCAAACTAGCGGGCAGGAACACCTGCCGTCGATGTTGTCCGCGGATTCTCTCGAATTGTCACGGCAGCTTCAGTTGCACCAACAAAAGATCTTTCCCCCAGCGTCCCAAAAAACAATCCGGCATTTCACACCTGCAGAAGCTGCATACTATATCGGCATCGGTGAGGGATACCTGAGACAGGTGGCCTCGGATGGGCATGGGCCGGAACCATTGGCCAACGGTCGCCGGGTCTATTCTCCTGCCGACATGGAAAACATCCGTCGGTGCCTCGACGAAAAAAACGGAACACCAAAATACGTTCCGACCCGTCGGCCTGGCGAGAAACTACAGTCGTGGCCGTCATGAATTTCAAGGGCGGTTCGGCGAAAACGACGACTTCCGCACACCTGGCCCAGTACCTTGCTTTGCGCGGCCACCGGGTTCTAGCAATCGATCTTGACCCACAGGCTTCTTTGTCCGCGCTCTTCGGACATCAACCCGAGCTCGATGTGGGCGAAGGCGAAACTCTTTACGGGGCGATCCGCTATGAAGCGCCACGATCGATCGCTGAAATTGTCCGGGCCACCTACACCCAGAACCTACATATCGTGCCGGGAAATCTCGAACTCATGGAGTTTGAACATGAGACACCGAGAGCGATCACGTCGGGTTCGGCGGAATCCATGTTCTTCGCCCGCATCGGCGAGGTTTTGACAGACATCGAGAGCCTATACGATGTCGTAATTATCGATTGCCGGCCACAACTCGGCTTCCTAACGATGTCGGCGTTGTGTGCGGCGACGTCGGTATTGATAACGGTACATCCGCAGATGCTGGATGTAATGTCGATGAGCCAGTTTCTTGCGATGACTAGTGAGATGATGGCGGTCGTCGAAAGGGCGGGTGGTCGTACCAGCTACGATTGGATGCGCTATCTGGTTACTCGCTACGAGCCGAACGATGGTCCGCAAAGCCAGATGACCGGCTTTATGCGGGCGATTTTTGGCAATCGAATGCTCCACAATCACATGCTGAAGTCGACGGCAATCTCCGATGCCGGGGTCACCAAGCAGACACTGTATGAGGTCGAGCGACAACAGTTCACGCGCGGTACCTATGACAGGGCGATGGAATCCCTAAACGCCGTGAATTCCGAAATCGAAGGTCTGCTAAGGACAACTTGGGGGAGAAAGTAATGGCCCGCAAGAATCTCATTGAGGTCTCAACTGCAGAAGAAGCGCCGACTCCTACGGCGGATGTCAGGCCGATCGCAGGCTTTGTAGCGCCAGCGGTTCGCAGTGCTCCCATCGGGGGCATCACAAGAACCCTGGGTAACATCACGCAGAAGTTCGAACGGGCGCAAGACCTCGAGAAGCAGCTCGCGGAAGGCAAGATAATTGTCGAACTGGATCCAGCCCTGGTTGACGGGTCGTTCATCAGTGATCGTCTAACTTCGAGAGACGTCCCTCTCATTCAGCTAGGCCTCTATCAGTGCCGCTTCCCGGTGAGCGAAGACCCGTCAGTGCCCGGCGGCTATCGTTTTTGTGCTGGGCCAACTTCGCCGGATCGCGTCTACTGCGATCACCACCACAACATCGTGACCGCCGTGGACCCTCGTCGAGCCCGTTCGGGTCTCCACCTCGCTCAACGACGCGCCGCGTAAGTCTGGCTGGCGGGCGCCCTCCCGGCCAGGCGCTATGCGCTCCAACGCCTTGGCCACGACCTTTCCGTCGGCTCGGTCTGGCCCATGCTCCCTTATGCCGTCTTCGCCGATGTATCCCCCGTCGCCCAATTGGGAACGACGCCTTCTCGCCGAAGCGATCGCTTCGGAATGCCGTCGTAGCCCGACCCGAAGCTCCGTGTGCCTTTTCCAACGTCTGGACTCCACTGGAGTGCCTGCACTCGAGAGCGATTGGCTCTCCGGCAGCCGATAAGGACGGGGCGACGTCTCCGACGGTGATCGTAACCAGGTCGCAACCCCGCAACTTGCTGTCGATCGCGAGATTGAACAGTGCAAGATCGCGTTCCGCATCTGATACTTGCAGCTGCTCCAGACCTCTCGTGGCTTGAGCGGAGGCTTCTGGCCAACAGCGCTGGCCACGCGCTCTCCGTTTTGAAACAGGTCCAGTCGAAATGACCCTAGCGACGCCGCTCAGTCGTCGAAGGCCTTTGTGGGGATCCTCTCACCTACGCGAAGCGCAAAATGGGCGCCGTAAGCAGCGACCGCGTCCGCCGGCGCAAAATGCCATCTGGAATAGATTGATGAGACCATTTCGAAGCCCAATGCGACCCACTCGACACATCCGAGAAGTTCCGCTTCACTCATCCCCAGACTAGGAGCGGCCCCAAGTCCAAATACAATTTCAGGCTCGATCTTCCGTTCGGGGAAACCGGAGAGAGAGACCTGAGCGTTCTCAGCAATTTTGCTGAACGGTGCTTTCATACATATAGCCCGAGATGGGCGCTTTTACGGCGTATCTTTCCCACATGCGATGATTGGTGAAGCCGATCTTGCGGCCGATCGAGGGGCCATCCCGGCTAAGCCGCTTCATCCGCACGACATTTGCAATCTGGTATGCGGTGGGCATGTCGAGGGATGGATGAGTAGCAGTCAAGAACGGGCGCCGATTGGCCGGTGCCGAAAAGTCCTGCCAACGCTGCTGCTTCCGCTTCGATGTCGAGCATGCGATATTGATACCTGTCTCAGGCGCGCCGCGAAAGTGGTGTCCGCTTTGGGTCATTCCTTCGCCTCCAGCAGGATTCGGTACTCGGGCGGCGCCTTCAGCAAGGAGTCGATAGCGCCACTTGCCAACCTCAGCACCTCTAAGCGCGAACGTCTGGTGTGATGCCCGATGCGCGCGTTCGTAGGGCATCTCCCTGTTACATCGCGGTGACAAAAGCACCGCCACGGTGGCGTCAACCGGTTACGCAGGGCAGGAAATATCTCCGGCCTTCTGGGAGTGGCGTGTCAGCGTCTCTAGAGGCTGCGTGGGCGTGTCTCGGTTGGCTGTTAGCGCCGCGACTGGAACGCTCCACGCCTCGCAAGCAGGATAGCGAAATCTCGTGAAGGCAAGGTCGAGCTGCATTCTGCGTTCTGTATCGGCAACGGCCGGCGACTGGGGCAACGGCCGGCGACTGGGAAAGATGGATACGATGCACGTGGGGCGTCAGGAAGTTGGCAGGACACAGACGCGGGGCGGCCTCCGTGCAGGCGCTTGGCTTGCCGGTGCAATGACCACGCAGCGCCACCTGGCAGCGATCCTGGCTTGCGACGTGGTCGGCTATTCGCGCCTGACGGAGCGCGACGAGCGCGGCACGCTCGAGCGGCTGAAGATCTATCGCAAGGACCTCCTCGAACCGCTGGTCTCCGTGCACCAGGGTCGGATCGTCAAGCTCACCGGCGACGGGATGCTGTGCGAGTTCGCGAGCGTCGTTAACGCTGTGGCCTCGGCGATGGCGATCCAGCAGGCCCTGGCAGAACACGAGGCGGAGATGCCCGAGGAAGAGCGGATTCGCTTGCGCATCGGCGTCAATCTCGGCGACGTGGTCTGCGGGGAGGACGGCGACCTCTACGGCGACGGGGTCAACATCGCCGCCCGCCTCGAAAGCATCGCCGATCCCGGCACCGTGGTCGTCTCGGGCACCGCCTACGACCACCTTCAGGGCAAGCTCGATTGCGGCTTCACGCCGCTCGGCAACCTGCGCCTCAAGAACATCGAGCGGCCCGTGCGCGCCTACCGCGTCGAGACCGACGCCAGCGCCTCGGTGGCTGCACCGCCTCCCTTGCCCGAGAAACCCTCGATCGCTGTTCTGCCTTTCACCAACATGAGCGGCGACCCCGACCAGGAATACTTCGCCGACGGGCTGGTGGAGGACATCATCACGGGATTGAGCCGGGTGAACTCCTTCTTCGTGATCGCCCGCAACTCGTCCTTCACCTACAAGGGCCGGGCGGTGGACCTGCGCCAGGTCGGGCGCGAGCTGGGCGTCCGCTACGTGCTCGAAGGCAGCATCCGCAGAGCAGGATCGCGGGTGCGCATCAGTGGACAGTTGGTGGACGCGATCAGCGGGCATCATGTCTGGACCAACCGCTTCGAGGGCGACGTGAGCGACATCTTCGACCTGCAGGACAAGGTGACCGAGAGCGTCGTCGGCGCAGTCGAACCGAGCATCCGGCTGCAGGAAATCAAGCAGGCGGGCATGAAGCCGACCGAGTACATCAGCGCCTACGACCTCTACCTTCGCGCGCTGCCGCGCTTCTACAGCATGACGCGCGAAGGCTTTGCCGACGTGCGCCGGCTCACCAACGAGGCGCTCAGTATCGACCCTGGCTTCAACTTGGCGAAGGCACTCGGCGCCTATATCCGCAGCCTGTCCGTGAGCCAGTGCTGGCACGAGCCTGACGATATCCGAGTCGCCGCCCGCATGGCGCGCGAGGTACTGGCGGAAGCGCGCGACGATCCCACGAGCCTACGCTTCGCCGCGCAGGTGATCGCCTACAGCGCGAAGGACTACGAGATGGCGTTGCGCACAATCGAGCGATCCCTGCTGCTCAACCCCAATTCGGCGCAGGGCCATACGGGCAGCGGCTGGGTGAACGCACATTCCAGCCGCCCGCTCGTCGCCATCGAGCACTTTCACAGGGCAATGCGGCTGAGCCCGGTCGACCCCGAAAAGGGCATCGCGCTCTCCGGCATCGGGATGAGCTACCTGATGCTCGAGCGCTACGAGGAAGCGCTGGCATGGGGAGAACGTGCGCTGCACGAGATGCCTAACTACGGCTCCTCGCACCGGGTGGTGATCATGGCGCTGATCAAACTCAACCGGCTGGACGAAGCGCAGGCGGCGGCGCGGCGGCTTATGAAGGCGTTCCCGACCTACACGCTCACCCTGCAGAGACAGATCAACCCGTGGCTGGACGAGGTGTTCGCCGAGCGTTACGTCGAGGCGCTGGGCATCTCCGGCGTGCCGGAGTGATCGTCGCGGTTGCAATGCCCGGCGAGGCGACGTTCCCTTGACCCCTTCGCTTCTGGAAGGACAGTTCTCTGGCCGGCTTGTCTGAGGACTGAGCGCGTAGAGCAGCCGTGAACAGCCGGCAAGCTCTCTGTTGGGTTCGCGTCGAACTTCCGGTTTCCACCCCACTGCGACATTCCGACAAAGGCGCTCGTCTCTCCCTTTAGGAGAGCATGACTTTTCCCGCCACCGGCGATAGTGTGCTGAAGGTTCTGCAAAAAGTTTTGGAGAGAGAACGGCGCTTGCTCTGAGGGGCGAGCGGCCATGGCACGGTGGTGACGTTGCGATCACCGATTCCCGTGGAAGGGGAAGTGCCATGACCAATCGAGACGTTAGACTGAGC
>NZ_JAMYNR010000027.1:0-77722 GCF_040319155.1 Mesorhizobium sp. M0954
CGCCGGCGTGCGCGGCGATCTGTCGGAGGGCGAACGGGCCAAGAAATTCGCCGGCCACTCACTGCGCGCCGGCCTCGCCTCGTCGGCCGAGGTCGACGAACGCTATGTGCAAAAACAGCTCGGCCATGCCTCCGCGGAGATGACCCGCCGCTATCAGCGCCGCAGAGATCGCTTCCGCATCAACCTGACCAAGGCGTCCGGCCTCTAAGGAGGCAAAGCCCCTTCCCCTGCCGTTCTTGCCTCTCGGGATCCGCGCAGGCCTTGCACCCTGACCAGGCATCTTCGCTAAATGAATTGGTCACTTCTGTCGTTCGGGACCGCCCCTGCCCATCCGGCCTGTTTCATCGCCAGGACAGCTGGTCTTTCGGCAGCCGACCGCTCGGATCGAACACGTTCACCTTGTGCGGAAGATCCGGGCCCCAGTCCCATAGCACCAGATTGCGGTCCTCCGTCTCCGCGCCCGGAGCGAAACTCGGCACCAGAATTCCAGCGATGCCTTGAGGCCGCAGCCGGTCATAGATAGACCAGGATCCAAGTCGCTCGCCGTTGCTGAGAGCCGTGGCCCAGGCGCTGCCCATGTCCGCAAGCGTGACAGAAGATCCTCCCCTCCCCTGCTCGGTTGCCAGATCAGTGATGTCCTCGCAGTCCACCTCATAAGAGCACAGCACGCAGGGATCGATGCGATGCGCGAAGCCCTGGTTGGCTTCCTTGACAGCCGGCATGCCAGATACAGCGCGGGCACACCTTTGGGATTGAATCGAGCGCCCCTGATCGCCGCTCCATCACCGGAACTCGGCTTGAATGCCCAACGTGGATCATGCGCCCTGTAGCAGGTTCCGACAAACCTCAAGCAAAGCCACCCAGGGCCATGTGATCGAGGTAGTCGCGAATAGCAGCGGCCTTGCCGTCCTTCACGAGGGCTTCGGCGGTGCGTCCACCGAATGCCGGCAGCGGCTGGGCTCGGTACCAGGCCATGGCCTGTTCCTTGCCTCCGGCCCATTCCGTCACGCGACTGATGATCTCGAGCATCTCGCGCAGACGGCTCTGCGTCTTGGCCGTGCGGCTGCGCTCCAGCCGATAGAGGGTTTCACGGGCAAGCCCGGCCGTCTGAGCCAACTGACCCTTGGACATTCCAAAGCTGTCGGCCACCTGGCCAACGGCAATTTTCCCGGCCCGGTCCATATAGGACAAAAAACCAGGGGTTCATTCTGCACGGATTTCTTGAGGGCCTGCCCCATCGAGTTCCTTGTCATATTAGCAGCCGCCTTCACTGTGCAAAGGGCGCTTTTCCACTGGTTCAAGCCCGCAGGCGCATGGCGTGCTTCTGATTGCGTACGACCCGCTTGCCATCCGCCTCATCGACCGCGCGCGGACCACCAGCAACGGCAGCATTACGCACAAGAGTTTTCAGCCCTTAGCCGGTCATTCTTGCCGTCGTGCCATTGGCCTTGAGTGCTGCCATCAGCATGGGTCCGACCGAGAACTGTCCTGCCCTCGCCTTTTCAGTCAGCACGCGCAGATAGCCCCCGGCCGAGTTGATATGCTGCGCCCTTTGCAGGATACAGGCAATCACGATCGCGGCGACCTCCTGGCCCATCACATGGCAAGCCTCCTCATACGCGGAGGGCGACACGCCAAGGTAGCCACGCACCTGGGCGGCGGTGATCATCAAATCGCGCCAGCTTGCGATTCCATGGGCGGCATAGTCGGCAAGTTCGGGGCAGGCCTTCAGCACAAGTCCTATCGGGAAGCCTTTCGGCTTCTCGGCGTAGGCCGTTCTTGGTTCGACCGTCGCCCTGCTTTGTTCTAAAGCTGGTTCAAATACAAAAGTGGAGTCTGTGTTTGAATCAGATTGCTGCCGCTCGTTTTGGGACTCATTGCCGCTAGGATTCGTGGAATTCATGAAGCTTTCCAGCATCATATCCACTTCGTCGTGCAGCAAGGAGAGCTCCGCAACAATCGCTTCCAGATCCGACAGCCCTGCCCGCCGAGGAATAGCCTCCACGATTGCTCTGAACCGCCTCCAAATGGTTCCCCAGTCGCCAGGCGCGCCCTCGTCGATCGCGGCTTCGACCAGCTTGTGAATGTCGCGCCGATGGAGGGTGATCCGCTCCCGCGTTAATTTGAGCGCCCGGCTGTCGGCGCGGACCTGCTCGGCAGCCTCCTGAAACTCCGCGGCCCGTGCAAGCAGTGGCGCCAGCGAGAACCCGAACGCCTCCTCGACTGCGCCGCCCTTTGCCTTGCGAGCGAACCGTTTGCCGTTTGGACTGTCTCGGCGGATGATCAGCCCGCTATTCACCAGTTCGGCCAGGTTCCTGCGCAGCGTGGAATCGGCCATGCCGTGCGCCCGCAGTGACAGCTGCGCGTTCGAAGGATAGACCATCAGCCCGTTCTCTTCGCTGATCTGATCGTCCGGATAGAACGACAGCAGTCCGCTGAGGACGGCCAGGGCGCGATCTCCCACGCCTATGATCGTCTTGCCCTCGCACAGCCAGCGATACACCTGCCATTTCTCGACGGCGGCCCCTTCAGGAATCTTTCGTGATGTCGTGTTCGCTTGCACCAAGGCAAGCGTCATCGGCCGCCGCCCAAAGGGCGTCGTCGCATAACCACTCTCCATTTCCCTCGCCTTTCAATCAGGCAAAAGAAAACTGCTCGTCGAAACGACGCCAACGACTCTTGACAGTGATTCGGGGAAATGCGATTCTCAGCTTGCTACAGACCTGAGAAGGGCTTCCGCGACGGTGACGTTCGGGGGCCTTTTTCTTTTGCGGTTTCAGTCTCCTGTTTTCTTTGCCGTTTCCGATGCCCTGAAAGCCTCGAAAAGCTCGTCGAGCTTGTCGGCGATGAATGCGCCGAAGGGCGATGCATCCTTTGACTTCAAGGCAAGCGTAAACACCTTTCCCGTGTCGGTGATCTTGGCTCGGACCGACCTGTCCTGGGGCACCCAGGCCTTTTCCTCAGGCTTCGATGCGGCTCGCGGCTGCTTCACCGGCGCATTCAAAAAGTCGAACAGACGAGCAAAACGAGCGTCACTGCCCGGTTGCCCGAAATCGGCACTTGTCACGTACTCTGCCGCCCGTGCGGCGGTCCCGGGATGCTCCATGAGCTTGGCAAGCTGCCACCAGCGGTCCCGGCCTATGCTCTTGGCGGCGCCGACGGCCACAATGACCTGCTCGGGAATGTTGTTGGTCACGGAGCGCATCTTCGAGAAGGTCGTATCGTCGAGCGCAAGGGCCGACTTCACCGTGTCCGGCGAATGGCCCCGCTTGAGAATGCGATCGGCAAAAAGCGTCCTTTCGATGAAGGACAGGTTGGCCCTGGCAGCATTCTCCTGGCCCTGCGCGATGACATGGTCCTCATCGCCGATCTTCTTGACGACTGCACGAACGGGCCTGCCCAGCTGGCGTGCGACCTTGACGCGCCTGTGGCCGAACACGGTCTGAAACCGGCCGGAACTATCCGGGTGGGGCCTGACCAGAATCGGAGAATCCTGCCCTCGCTCGCGAATCGCCGCCAGCAGCTCATGAAATGCTTCATCGTCATCGTCCATGCGGTCCGAGACGAATGAGGTGTCGACCAACGCCGGATCGAGATCGACGACCGAACTCTTAGAGAGCTCCTCGAATGACTGCATGATCGACCGGGATGCCCCGCGAACCGCATAGCCCGAGACATCCCCGCTGTCGGCGACTGACGTCGCGGGGCCCATCACGCTGCCGAATACATCCTTGCGCGCCATTCAATCACTCCGATTCGCAGCTAGTCGGCTGATTTCACGAGCGAAATTTCCACTTTTTACTGCCGTAAAATGCGCCGTCATGACCGCCCCCATGCGCGATGGATAAGCGCGACAATCTCGGAATTCACCGCGTCCAGCGATTCCAGCGCCCTCTCGTAAGTTGAGCGCGTGAAAGACGACTTCTCCACCTCGTAGAGCGTCTGCTTCGTCAGGCCTGCATCCGAAATCGCCGTCGACTTGAGCATCGGGTTTTCGAGGATCTGGCCGGCAAGCATCGATTGCATGAAGCCCACCATCTGCGCCTGGGGAATGTCGGTGGGTTCGTAGCGCGTGATCAGATAACGGAACCAATCCAGCTCGATCGCAGCACCTGCAGCTTTGATGGTCTTCAATATGCCGCCCAGCATCAGCAGGAACTGGCTCATCGACATAAGGTCGAGCATCTGGGGGTGGACGGTGATGAGAACCGACGTCGCCGCCGACATGGCGGTCAAGGTGAGGTAGCCAAGTTGCGGCGGGCAATCGACCACGACCACATCATAGCGCTCGTCGACTTCGGACAAGGCCTTTGCAATCCTGGTGAAGAACTGGCGGCCAATGCTGGATGATTTGTCCTGCATGGCAAGCGGCGTGTCGTACTCATACTCCTGAAGCTCGAGGTTGGCCGGGATGATATCCAGGCCCGGAAAATTGGTAGGCACGATGACGTCGGATATCGGCTTGCGCTCGTCGTCGTACCGGATCGCCTCATACAAAGAGAGATTGCGATCGAGTTCCGGCTGGAAGCCATGAAGAGCCGAAAGTGACGCCTGCGGGTCGAGATCGATGGCAAGCACGCGGTGCCCGGTCAGCGCAAGGTGCTGGGCGAGGTGGGCCGCAGTCGTCGTCTTGCCGCTGCCGCCTTTGAAATTGACGACAGCAACCACCTGGAGCTTGTCTCCAGGCTTGCGGTGCGGGACATATTTTTTTACCTCGGTCCTGCCATGCCGATCCAGAAAATGGCGCAGTTCAAGCATCTGTTCGGCGGTATAGGAACGGCGTCCGGAAGGTATCTGCTCGGGCAGGGGGCCCTTGCCCTCCAGATGGAGGCGCTTGAGATTGTTCTGCGAGACCCCGAGGTAGTGGGCCACTTCCGCCAGCGAAAAAGGACGAAGCGTCTTTGTTGCGTTTGGCGGAAACTTCTCCATGCGGAGCTGGTTAAGCCGCCGCGATATTTCTGCGCCCTGCTCGAGGATCTTGTCATCGAACTCGAAGCGTGGCAGCCGCATGGATATATTCATTTCTGTCGAAACCTGAATTGGCGCTTTTTGTGAGCAATTCACTCAACAAGCGCCATTAAGCTCCGATTCGGCCGGCCCCGGCAAGAAGTTTTAGGTTAACAAAAGGTTAACGGGCCTGACTGGCTTTTTCTTGCTCTCAGCTGCTCTTACCGTCACGGAGGCTGCTCAGTTTTTTGAACGCGGTATTGTCCTGCTATCCAAGCTAACGGCATGTTTTCTCTGTCATAAGGATCATATTTTACGGCAGTAAATCAGGCACGCTCAGATGCGGGATGCAAGTGCCGGCGGGCAGGGCAGGGCAGGGCACCGGATCCGATGGCACGTGGCCGGTTGGGTTCGTTGTCGGTTAGGGTAAAGCTGTTCAACGCCAGACTGACTCTTTCAGCTCGAGGAGCGGACCGGCTGGGGCGAGGCCGATATCGGAATAGCCGACTACAATGAAGACAGTGAGGGGAGACCGTTGACGGAGTGGGTGAAGCCCCTCCTCAAGACCGAGGTAAAGCCTGATCAACACCGGGAAGCAAGGAAAGAGACAGCGTCGAGTTCATGCGGAGAACGCTCCCCGGTCCATAACGGCGAAGCTCGATCTCAACACCGTGGCGCACTAGAATTCGAGCACCTTCGCGTCAGCATGGCGGCAGGGGCGTCGGACCATGGTCGCGGTTGTCCGGAGTTCATGTGTCCTGCTTGGTGTCCGGTCGACTTCGAAGACCAGGTCAGCCACCGCTGGCATATTGGGTTATCGCGATGAATCGCTGGCGCACAATCTCGACCCGGCCTTGGGGGCCTCTGATGTTGCCTTCCAGAAAGTCGTCGAAATCTGGGGCTGCAAGCATGTCTTTGAACTGGTCGCCGATATAGGTACGGACCTCCTCTTCCGCGGCTCCCAGCTCAGCGACCAACTCTTCTCGGCCGTCGACGATCAAAAGTATGTCCTCGGCATCCCGGCTAGAAAGCAGATCGTTCCCACCTCTGCCGAGATATGCCTCCAGCTTCGTCGCGACGAAGAGTGCCGGTGTTAAGAGGCGGATGATGAGCTTATCGTCCAACGGACAATCGACCGCCGTCTCAATACCCGCTTCATACCAACGATTGCTGAATCCGAGGATTTTGGGATCGTCCGGCATGAAGTCGACTTTGATCTGGCCAAGATGCATTCGGCAAATGACACTGTCGTTAGGTGACTCCGAGAAACCCCGCTCTCGAAGCCGTTCCAGGAGCTGCCCCCATTCCGAAAAGCCGGCCAGATCGACAATTAGGTCGACGTCGTCAGTCGCCCTGACATCCTCGAGCGTGATGGCATCGGTGATGAAAAGAGCGGTCGTACATCCGCCGATGAACACAAGACGTTTGCGCAGGTCATCGCCTAGAGCTTCCGCGACAGCCCTTAGCATTGCTAGTAGCTGGCCTTGGATGCTGGTCATTTCTGCCCGAGCCTTTCCGCAAGACGCTCCGCCGCGAGGCCAGCCTCGCGCTGGTTTCCGAGTCTTACTGCGTCCGCAAGGGCAAGATACTCGTACAGCCGATCATCCTTTTGAACGGCTTCAGGTACGCTTTTGAACAACGGCGTCACCGATTGTCCCATGTCGCGGCCGCTGGCATAGGGCCACACATAGATGTAGCTGCCAGCGCTTATTAGCGCGTTCTTTAGGATGGGCGCCGCAAAAGCGGTCGGGATTCCGCGCTGCATTGCTCCGGGCTTCGCTGGAAAAACGAACTTCAACCCGTGCACGATGAAATTCTGCAGGCTCCTGCGGCTCGGCTTCGCTCGGCCCGTGTCTCTGTCCCTGGCCGCGATACCGGATGCAAGACTTCGATTGATGGATGCATTGACCTCCGTCTTGCTTATGCCAAGAGAAGACTCCAGATTGCGCACCGAGTACGGATCCTCGCCCTGCGCTTCTCGGCGCAGAGTTTCGACACCTTTTTCTTTCTCCTGCTCCTGAAGGCTGACGAGCTTGAGCAGGACGACGATGTCCTGGCTTTTCATTTGATTCCGATCCGCTGTCCGCTGTCCGAGGACCACGGACACCTACACGGGCAGTGCGGTTCTGTCAAAGAGTATCAAGAATGCCCGGAGCTCACGTGGGCCAATAAGAATTCGGCCGCATTCAGAATAGAGCCGTGCGCGTTTCAATTTAAGGCGATTCCGCTGCGCTGATCCGTCTTGAATTTCGTTGAGCCTTTCGGGCTTTGTATAGGTGTACCCGCGCTTTCCCCTTGCGAGTTGTGCCCTCTCGAATATTTGAACCGTCACAATCGGCTCCATGACCCGGATACGGACCCATTTATCGGGAAAGTTTGGCTTGGATCGGCTACTCATACTGTGCGACGTTCGGTTGTAGACATAGTAGCTATCATCAACTCGCTTTTGAGGAGGGATGCGACGCGCCCGGTCGTCCACACATAGCCATATGTGGAGGGCACTCCTTCCTTGTTCAGACGAACCGATATGCCGGCCATGCTCTGCCCTTCAGCAACAAACATGTTGAAGATGCGCCTAACAAGCTCGGTTTCGTTCGGCGGGCCGGGCACAAGGAGAACGCGGTCGCCAGCGAGCCCTTTCTGTTCTCCAGAGCCGAGAAGGTATCGGGGCTCCCCATCTTTATCCAGCAACAGTCGCCTGACGCCGTAGGGCACAGGTCCGCCCTGTCTGAATCCGAGACGAGCCTGCTGCAGGTGCGCTCTGGAGACCTTTGCGGATAGCTCGCGGCTGTACTCGCTTGCCATCACCCGTTTCATGTTCTTGAGGATTGCAGAGACCATGCTGCCGTCGTTCTCGAATTCTTCGCCGCAATATTCCACCGCGACGCCTGCATCACGACAGAGAAACTCGTAATGAGCGGACTGGTCCGTATCCGGAAAGCGGCCCCAGCGGCTGACGTCAAGAACGAGGATTGCCGAGAAAGTCTTTTGGCCAGTCATGACATCGGCCAGTAACTGCTTCAGTCCGTCGCGACCTCTTATGCTCAGGCCGCTTTTCCCAGCGTCTTCGTAGGTTTGGACGATAGTGTATCCGCGCCGCTCCGCGTACTCTCTAATGGCCATCGCCTGGTTCTCCAGGGAATAGAGTTGATGTTCAGTGGACATGCGAATGTACTGCGCCGCACGGATAGGGGGCGCTGTCTGCAACTCGAAAGCCATGGGGTCTCCTTGGGCTTGAACAACCCCAGAGACACGAAATGTCTTTCAGAACTCTGTCGCATTCGGTGAATTCCCCATTCGGCGGCCCGCAGATCTCAGTGTCTTTGAACATTGGCGACGCATCTTGTCTGGCAATGCACGAGTTTGTTGCCTGCTCGCACAAAGTGCTCGAAACCGGTAAGGTCCTGGGTTAGAAGAACTGGCAGGATGCCCCTTATGAAAAACCCGACGATGGACGATACCGACGATGGGCGCCCGAATGGCGGACGCAGCGCTCTGTTCACGCCGCCCGGCGATGCGTCCGGCGCGGAGCGGGTTTCGCGCCGGCGCAAGGCGCTGCTGTCGTCCTCGATGGTCGGCTCGACCAATCGCGGCCGTGTGCTGCAGGCCCTGTTCGATCTTGGGCCGACGAGCAGGGCTGAACTGGCCCGCCTGGCCGGGGTCAACCGCACCACCATTTCCGGAATCGTGCAGCCGCTGATCGACGATCAGGTGCTGGTCGAGAGCGACCCGGTTCCTCCCAGTCCGGGCGGCGGCAAGCCGGCCCGGCCGCTGTGGTTTTCGCCCAATGCCCGTCCGATCTGCGGTGTGCTGCTCATGCCGGATTCCGTGCATGCCTGCGTGGCGACGCTCGACGGCAAGATCGAATCGGAACGCAAGATGGCCCTGCCGGACGGCAGGGGTCCGGTCCGGCCAATCATCGAGACCATCGCCGAATGCGTCGGCGACACTCTCTCTAGGGCGCGGCGCACGCCTCTCGGGATCGGTGTTGGCGTCGGCGGCATGGTTGACACCGATCGCGGGTCGATCGTCGCTGTCAATCTCGCGCCGGCGCTCGACCGCTACCCGCTTGCCGACGAGCTCGGGCGACGCTTCGGCCTGCCGGTCAAGCTCGACCATCATCCGCGCGCCTTGCTGGTCGGTGACCGCTGGTTCGGCGCCGGGCGCGGCGTGAGGCAATTCGCGGTTGTCTACACGGGCGAGGTTCTGGGCGGCGCACTCTATTTCGACGGGCACCTCTATCGTGGCACGGCAGGCGCAGGCGGCGAACTGGGACACACTTTCGTGCAGCTCGACGGCGAGCCCTGCCGCTGTGGCAGGCGCGGCTGCTGGGACACCATCGCCACCTTGAGCTGGCTCCGGCGCGAGGCCGCCCGCGCGGCTCTGCCCGAACCCGACCTGATCGACTCGGCCCGCCTCGTCGACATGGCGGCGCGGCGGCTGCCGGGGGCGGCTGAACTGCTCGACCGCTATGCCCGCAATGTCGCCGTCGGCATCGCCAATCTCCAGCAGACGGTGGCGCCCAACATTTTCATCATGCATGGCGATGTCGTGCTGGGCGGCGATCGCCTGCTGGGCGCAATCGCGGAGCATGTGCGCAGCATGGTTCCGACACGACCGGGCGGCGCCATCGAATTCATTGCCGGCGATGCAGGCGACCGGGCCGCCCTCGTTGGCGCAGCCGGTCTGGTGATTTCCGAGCTGCTGCAGCTTCCGATCTAGTACCGCCGTTTTCACGGCCCGCGTTGGAGCTTTCCACGCTGACGCACACGCCTGCTTCCATACCGCTGGCCGATGACAGCCTCGAAGAGGTCGTTCGAGGGCAGGAACATGTCGAATCGTCAATCATTACCAACTGGAGGCAGGGAGGTTCCCGACAGCGCAAGACGGCTACGCGGCCTGTTGGCTGCGGCCGGCGCCACGACCGCCATGGCTTTCGGATTTGGCAGCCTGGCGCTCACATCCGTCTTCATCAGACCGCTTGAGGCGGAGTTTGGCTGGTCGCGAGCCGATATAAGCCTTGCCTACACGCTATCGAGCGTCGGCATGGCCCTGGGCGGGCTGTTCTGGGGCCGGCTTGCGGACCGTTTGAATATCAGAACACTGCTATTCATCGGCTCGGCCGGCATGGTGATCGCGCTCGCCGCGCTTTCCTTCGCCACTTCGCTCTGGCAGATCTATGCGGCCAACTTCGCTTTGGGCGGGCTAGGTTTTGCCTGTCTGTACGCGCCGGTACTTGGCGTAACCGGACTCTGGTTCGACCGCCGGCGCGGCCTGGCGATAGGGATCGTCACAGCAGGCGGAGCCCTTGGTCAGGGCATACTGCCCTACGCCGCAAATGCATTGATCGACGGTGTCGGCTGGCGCCTCGCATACGCGATCATAGCTGTGGCGACGACGGCTGCGCTGGCGATCTTCATGCCGGCGGTTCAGGCGCCGCCCGTAGATCGGATCCTTGCCGCACCGGTGCGTTTTTCAGCGACGCCAGGCTTCCAAGGTGGCCATCTTTCCCCGGTGACGCTGCTATCTGCCGCAGCCTTCCTTTGCTGCGCCTGCATGGGCGTCCCGCTGATGCACCTCACGAGTTTCGTCACGGCCGTGTGCGGGTCTTCGGATGTCGGATCGCTTAGCGTGTTGATCGCCATGCTGTTCGGCGCCATCGGGCGGATCGCATTCGGGCTCCTCGCCGACCGGGCAGGCAACCTTTCTGCCTACGCCCTGGCGTCGTTTATTCAGACGGCATGCGTTGCGATTTTTCCCGCGCTTGACCAGCAATTGAGCCTGCTGTCGCTGTCGGCGGTTTTCGGCTTCGGCTTTGCCGGGAACATGACGTGCCTGATCCTTTGCGTGCGCCAGTTTGCGCCAGCCGAACGCTTTGGCCAGTCACTCGGCATCGTCATGCTGATCGCCTGGGTGGGCATGGGCGTGGCCGGCTATTTCGGCGGTTTCGTCTATGACAGCTTCGGCAGCTATGGGCCTGCTTTCCTGGTGGCATCTGTCGCAGGCGCGGCCAATCTCGTGGTTCTGGGCCTGTTGGCGGCATCATCCGGCGCAAGAGCGCAGGTCCCATTATGCGGCCGCCTTGCGGATCCTGCGATGAGGCGCTGATTCAAACGTTGAAATTCGGCTTAATTCCACGTTGGTTCGAACGCTGCAAACCACGGCCTTCCTGCCAAACTCAGAGATCGAAGAGGGCGGAGCACCGTCATCACCAGGCAAGGACAGCTGAGATGAGCAGTATCTACGACAGCATTCTCGACACGATCGGCGACACGCCGGTCGTCCGCCTTTCCCGCATCAACAATGGTGCCGCTTCGCTCTATGCCAAGATCGAGGCATTCAATCCTGGTGGCTCGATCAAGGACCGTCTTGCCGCCGCGATCATCGAAGAAGCGGAGAGTTCGGGTGCACTTCGGCCTGGCCAGACGGTGATCGAGGCGACGAGCGGCAACACGGGCATCGGACTTGCCATGGTTTGCGCGCGGAAAGGCTATCCTCTCGTCATCGTAATGCCGGAGAACGCCAGCCTCGAACGCCGCAAGCTGATGCGTTTCTTCGGTGCCAAGGTCGTGTTGACCCCTGCCGTCGAGCGCGGCAGCGGCATGCTCGCCAAGGCGGTCGAGCTGGCCGGAGCGCACGGCTGGTTCCTCTGCCGGCAATTCGAGACGCCCGTCAACGCCGATGTCCATGCCCGCACGACAGCGCTCGAAATCCTCGCGGCGTTCCAGGACCGTCCACTCGACTACTGGGTCACCGGCACCGGGACCGGCGGAACGCTGGCCGGTGTGGCGCGAGTACTCAAGCGCGAGCGCCCGGAAACGCGGATCATCGTCTGCGAGCCCGACAATTCGGCGCTGCTGTCGAGTGGCATTCCTCAAACTTTCGACGAACAGGGGCTGCCGACTCGGGCGCATACTCGGTTCCGGCCACACCCGATGCAGGGGTGGAGCCCTGATTTCATTCCGCAGATTGTCGGCAAGGCGATGGCTGACGATCTTGTGGACGAGATCATACCCGTTTCAGGCGCCAGCGCTCTGGAAACCGCGCGCCGGCTTGCGACGGAAGAAGGAATACTGGCGGGCATCTCCGGCGGAGCAACTTTGAGCGGGGCACTGGAAATTGCTCGACGCGTCGGCCCGGACCGGAACGTGCTCTGTATGTTGCCTGATACGGGTGAGCGGTATCTCAGCACGATCCTGTTCGATCACATCAGCGAGGACATGTCGCCCGCCGAAGAGGCGATCTCTCGCTCCACACCCGGCTACCGCTTCGACCGGCCGCCGTCCTTCGCCCTTTCATCGGCACCCGTAAACGAAATCCAAATCGATCAGTCGGCGCATGCGATGGTCGACAAGGCGATCCATGATCCGGAGCGTCCGGTGGTCATGTTCGCGCTGACATGGTGCGAATTCTGCTGGACGGTAAGAAAGCTCTTCGACCGTGCCGGAATCGCCTACAGGTCCATCGAAATCGATACTCCGGAATTCCAGAAGAACGGCCTGGACGGGGAAATCCGCAAGGCCCTGAGGGCCCGGATCGGTTCGCCTACAATTCCGCAGGTCTTTGTCGGCGGCGAGCATATCGGTGGCTGCATGGATACGCTTGCGGCCTGGCGGGACGGCACGCTCGCCGCCCGGCTGGAGTTTGTCGGCGCAAACTACACGCCCGGCGCATGCGCAAATCCCGAGAGCCTGCTGCCTCGATGGGTGCGCGCGGCAGCGTGAGATCCCGCCTCCGGGTCTTTTCAGAGTGCCGTCGCCACCATCAAGCGAGCGGAACGGGCGTGATCCCGTTCCGGCTCGGCTTTCATCTGTACTTGTCCGTGTCGGCCTTGTCGGCCTTCCCACCAAGAGAAGAGCAAATCAGCGCAGGCGGAAACCTCGCGCTCCGGAAACGAACGCTTTCGGCAGCGGCACGGACTTGATACAATCCATCGCTAATTTAGCAGGCGCACTAGGATCAACAAAGTGTCGCTCGAAATTCGCGTTCTCGGAGATCTGACCGTCCTTCGCCTTGGCGAGGTCGTTTCCTTGCCGCCTTCGAAAAAGACGCGGGCGCTGCTGGCCTATCTTGCGCTCGTAGAGCGCCCGCAGCGGCGCGAGCGCCTTTGCGAAATGTTCTGGGAGGTACCGGACGATCCTCGCGGCGCCCTGCGCTGGAGTCTCTCGAAGATCCGACAGGTCGTCGACCTCGGGGACGGCGAGATCCTGCAAGCCGACCGCAACGCAGTTCGCCTGAACACCAGCGAAATCGTGCTGGACATCGCGCCGCTCCGCGGCCTTGGCACTCGCGACATAGAGGCTCTCGAACGGGAAAAGCTGGAAGCCCTCGCCGGAGCGTTTCGCGGACGTTTCCTGGATGACCTCTCACTGCCGCGTTGTCCGGAATTCGAAGCCTGGCGCATTGCGACCGCCGACGAACTGCACGTGACGCATCTGCGCATCCTTCGGGTGCTAGTCGACCGGCTGGCGGATGAGCCGGCGCGGGCGCTTCCGTACGCCCATGTCCTGCACGGGCTGGAGCCCGGAGACGAGGCTCTTCGAGCAGACATCCGTCGGCTGAGCGAGGCAGCACGGCAATCCGCCATGGTCCAGAGCCGCGCCTCCACGGAGGTCGCTCCCGCCGGTGAGAGCGTCACTCCGACCCAGGTTTGGCCGGGGGCGGAGATACAGCTCCCCCCTGCGCCGGAGCGGGTCCTTGCGCAGGAGATCCGGCGGTGCACAACGCCCGACGGCGCGCGCCTCGCCTATTCCTTGAGTGGTCAAGGCCCCCCTTTGGTAAGGGCCGCCCACTGGATGTCCCATCTCGAGCTCGAATGGGACAGTCCGGTATGGAAGCATTGGATCGAGGGCCTGTCCGCGCACTACCAGCTGATACGCTACGACCAGCGCGGGAACGGCCTATCGGATCGGTATCCCGCCGACCTATCCTTCGAGGCCATGGTCGCCGACCTGGAGAGCATCATCGATGCGGCCGGTCTGCGCCGCGTTTCCCTGCTTGGCATTTCCCAGGGATGCGCCGTTTCGATAGCCTATGCCGTCCGGCATCCTGAGCGCGTGGCCGGGATGGTGCTGTATGGCGGATTTACCAAAGGCTGGCGCAAACGGGGCAATCAGCGCGAAATAGCCCGCCGCGAAGCGATGGGAGCGCTGATACAGGAAGGCTGGGGCCAAGACGACCCGGTGTTCCGGCAGATGTTCACCTCTCTCTTCATTCCGCAAGCAACGCCGGAACAGAGGAATTGGTACAACGAGCTGCAACGCAATACCGTCTCGCCCGAGATTGCCCATCGCATCTTCGAGGAAGGCGCCGTCATCGACGTGGACGAGCTGTTACCGCGGGTCCGCGTTCCGACCCTGGTGATGCATGCCACGAGGGACGCAGTCATTCCGTTCGATCATGGCCAGGCGATGGCTGGGAAAATCCCCGGGGCGCGTTTCGTCGCGCTCGACAGCGTCAACCACGTGCTGCTTGGCCATGAACCGGCATTCGCGACCTTCGTGGAAGAAACGCGTCGTTTCCTCGCCGACCCCGAACAGACGCAGCAACTGGCAGGCCCTCCGGCGTCCTTGGGAATCAACCGCTCTCGGCAGTACATAACAGTGCTGGCCGCGGAAGTGATCAGTCCCGTGCATCTCCTCGAAACGGCGGATCCGGAAGTAGCAATTCGCGAATTCCAGCCCGTCGAGGATCGGGTGATAGAAGTCGTGGAAAGCCACGGCGGCGTCGTCACGTCGGCTGCTGACGGGACAATCACCGCAGCATTCGGCCTCGCTCGCGCCACCGAGGATCACGCTTATCTTGCGTGCCGCGCCGCGCTTGCGGCCAAGCTGGCAGTGGAGGAGCTTTCCCAGGGCGGGATCCAGTTGAGGGCCGCAATAGACACCGGGGAGGTGATCGTACGGCAGCAATGGACGACCGAAGCCAGTAAGGTTGAACTGGCCGGAGCCGCGCCGCGTGCAGCCAACCGGCTGATGCGTGCCTTGCACCGTGCGACGATCGCCGCGACAGGCCGAGCGCGCGCAGCCGCGGGGGGCTATGTGCAGATGCACCGCTTGGCGCATTCGGAGCATCCGCACCTTGGCCGCGACGAACGCATTTACGAGCTGTTGGGCGAAAATTACGCGCTGTCGCGCTGGCACCTGAGGGCCAACCGTGGCCTCACCGGACTGGTGGCGCGCGAGCTCGAGCTCAAAATCCTTCTTTCAACCTGGCGCAGGGTCAGGGAGGGCCACGGCCAGGTCGTCGGGATCGTCGCCGACCCCGGCATGGGCAAGTCGAGGCTTGCCCATGAATTTCTCTCCCTCGACGAGGTGGCTGGTTTTACTGTGCTTGAATGCGGCGGTCTGGAGTTTGATTCGTCAGTTACTCTGGGCGCTGTAAAGAAACTGCTGCTCTCGGCTTGTGGCATTCGCGGCGAAGACGGCCTGGCGGAGGCCCAGCGCCTGTTTGCCTTCAAACAGGCGGAGCTGAACCTGGATCCACGTCACACGGCGCCGCTCTCCTTCCTCGCGGACCTGCCGATCAACGATTCTTCCTGGCAGCATCTCGATGCGCGAGAGCGGACCTCACGGGTATCCGAGGCGATGAGCGCCTTTCTCGTTGCCTTGAGCCGGGCCGCGCCCGTAGCCGTGCTTATCGAGGATCTGCACTGGATGGATGCCGAGAGCGAGGCCGTAATGAACAGGCTGGTCGAAGTCATGGGCGCCAACCGTATCATGCTGCTCGCCACCTACAGGCCGCAGTACCGGCACGAATGGAACCGCCGCGGCTATTTCCAGCAGATAAGGCTCGAGCGGTTCGCGCGGGACGAAATGGAGCAGTTCCTCACCGAATTGCTGGGATTCGATCCCAGTTTGGGGGAACTGCGGAAATCACTTGCCGAGCGGGCCGAGGGCACGCCGCTATTCCTGGAAGAAATGGTGCGCGGACTGGTGGCGGACGGCGTCCTTGCCGGCCAGTCGGGCCGCTACGAGCTCACGAGACCGGTGGAATCCATCACCATCCCGTCGACGGTTCAATCGCTCATCGCCGCACGCATCCAGCAGCTGGGTGACTCGGAAAGGCAGGCACTCCAACTCGCTTCGGTTATCGGCAAGAATGTTCCGTATCCGCTGCTGCGGGCGCTCTCGCCGCTCTCGGAGGCGGAGCTGGAGGTATGCCTGGCCAAACTGCAGACTTTGGAATTCCTGTTCGAGGTCCAGAGCTATCCTCACGTGGAATATACGTTCAAGCACGCGCTGACGCTGAAGGTGACCTACGAATCCCTCCTGGCAGAGGACCGAAAAAGGCTGCATCGGGCTGCATTGGTTGCGATGGAAAGACTCTATGCCGGATCGCTGAACCACCACATCGAGCAACTGGCCGAACACGCGCTTCGTGCCGAGGCATGGGAACCTGCCGCGGATTATCTGCTGCAAGCGGCGGGTCGGGCCGAGGAACGCTCGGCCTATTCCGCCGCGGTCCAGTTCCTCGAAAGCGCCCGCAAAGCGGTCGCCGCTTTGCCCCGAAATCCGAAAACCCTCGCCCAGGCGATCAACCTGCGGGTGCGGATGCGGCCCGCCTACGGCGCCCTCGGTGCCTATCGGAAGGTGCTGCCGCAGCTGTTGGAAGCGCGCGAACTGGCCATGGAACTGGGCGATCCGCAACTCATTTCCGACGTGTTGCTCCACTTGAGCTATCTCAACAGCTCCCACGGCCGCTACGAGGAGGCGCTGGAACCGGCCGATACACTCAAGCGCGGCGCGACGGCAAACGGCGTGCAGCGCTGCATAAGCGAGTCGGATCTGGCCGCCTCACAGGCGCTTCTGATCCGCAGCGAGGCGCGGCAGGTGCTGGAGCGGCTTGTTCCGCATGAGGAGAGATTCACCAAAGCTTGGCGTCTTGAGCGTTTCGGACAGCTCGGTGCGCGTGCGGTTTGGTACCTGGGGCACCGCGCGCAGGCGGAAGCGCGCCTTGGCCGGTTCGACGATGCGGAGCGCTCGCTTGGCGAGTTGCAGAAGGTCGCCGCCGAAGTGGCGCGCCCGATCGACAGCTGCGCGGCCGCCTATTTCACCGGTGTGGTGGGCGTCCTGCGCGGGCCCGAGCCGACGCTTGTCGAGGCGCTGCAATTGTGGTCCTCCGAAGCCGCGACCAGCGGATCTATCCTACTCCGGCCATGGCTGTTGACGGTGCTCGGGTATGCGGAATTCCTGCTAGGCCGCAACCACGACGCGGGCGCCACCTTGGAGATGGCGGTGACCGAGTCTGAGCGGCTCGATCTTGCCCAGTTCGAATGTCACGCGCGCGCTGTACTCGCATGCGTGCGTGCGCGCCTCTGTGAGCCGGAAGCCGCGGCCAATCTCGGCCATGCGCTCGAGCTTGCACGGGGACGCCGCGATCCGTGGAGCGAGATCGTCGCACTGCGCGGCCTTGCCGAGCTGAAAACTTCCAGATCGGCCATTAGTTGGCTCGAACAGGCCTGCAGCCTTGCCAGGCGGGTTGAACTACGGCCGGAGCTTGCCCGCTCCTTGCTAGCTCTCGGGCTTGCGAAGCGGCGCGGCAAGATCGCTGGCGCGGATGCCACTCTCGCGGAAGCGGCCAAGCTCTACACAGAAATGCAGATGCGGGAGGATTTCTTCGAAACGGAGGATCCGGCCGGAAATATCGTGCGCGATCGCATAGCCGCCACGGTGTGACTCCTCCGCATCCACGCAGTTGCCTCGAAGGTTTACGCTGCCTGTAGGGCAGGCAAGTTGCGGTCACGCAGCTCGCGCATGGGTCAGCAGCGCCGGGAACAATCGCCCAATCGCGGCCGGAATGCGGAAACCAGCTCACGGATGATGAGCCGAGTCGGAGCCGGTGCAACTTCGCCGCACAACACCAAGACCCGAAAGCCAAATCGGGCATATTCCCGAGCCGGCAGGGACGTGTGGAAGTCGAGCCTGCTCCGCAGAAACTGTACGAGTGCAGTCTGAAGTTTGGCTCATCGCGTCGAAGGTGCCGGCTCCGCTCCAGTGGTCGATGAAACGAGCTGTCCGGAGAGATGGCTACCGCCGATCAAGCCGTCGTGTATCGCGCTGCGACCGCCGGCATTCGCCGAGCACCTCGTGGCCCTCAGAGTCCAGCTTACGCTGCCGGCGAAAGGCAACGGTTCATAAAGGGAGAGGCCGGCCAGCCGGTCTTGACGCATCGCCGCTGTATGCAGGGCCAATCCACCGCCATAGGAATGGCCAACAAGATGCACTCCGTCATGGTGGTCGATCATCTCCGGGACCCCGGCGGCTTCGTCGGCCAGATGGAAAGCGCCGGCGATAGTCCAGGTGCCGCCGCCCGGCGCCCCGATCAGACCGGGTGGGATGAACCGGTATCCGTCATCGAGCCGCTCCGCCAGGTTGCGCCATTGCCGTCCGCTGCCGCCGGGAGCAGTACAGGACGATGACAAGCGCGTGGCACACCTTAGCGAGACGCAGAACGTCGATACGTCATCGGATGACCTCCCCCTTCGCGCTCAAAAACGCCTGAACGCGTGCTGGTATCACGCCCAGCAAACCAAGTGATCGAGTTGATTTCGAAGCGGGTGATGCCGACGTCGCGCAGGAGGTAGTCCGGCAGCTCATGAAGCTGTCGACGGTCCCGCTGGATGCGAATGAAACGCCAGACTGCGGCCAGCATTGTTCCGCCGGCCCAGCGCGAACCTCGCGTTGTGGTGAGCGAGAGGGATGGGTTCACCATTGCACTCATTTTGATTTTCTCCATGGTTGCGGGCGCTGACTACGGCGCCAGTGGAGCCCTTGTCGTGGTCGGGCGTGAGCGTCAGCGTTGAAGTCAACGTCGATTTTTTGCCGCGCCAACGTTGTATTCGACGGTCAGGCCGCGGCTCGGCGGGAGGCGTCGAGAAACATTGCCATGTGAGCCGCCAAAGCCTCGGCATCGCGGCCGACGCCATCGAGGAAGCTGGAGCTTCGATGGCGCATGAAATTGAGGCCGAGCACGTAAAGTCCCGGATACGAGCAGATGCCGCCATCGTTCAGGATTTCGCCCCGGGTGTCGAACACATCCAACTTCAGCCATGGGTATTCGCGGCGATAGCCGGTGGCCCATATGATGGTCTCGATACCCTCGTCGATGAGGTCGATTTCGGTCGGTTCGGCGCTCAGGATCAGGCTCGGAATGGAACCGGGATCGATCGAGTCACGACCCTCGGCGACGGCCGCGCGGTCTATGTTGTCCAGTACGCGCCTCAGTGTGCGTTCCGCCGCCGCGGTCGTGTCGGCGAGATCGCCATTGAACCGAATGCGTGTATCGCAGGCGGCAATGGCTCGACCGACAAGACGAACGCCTTGCTCCTGAAGGCCGGCGAGATCGAGCGACCTGCGCTCGGGTGTCCCTATGAGCTGCAGCGAGGGCTGCCGCCGTGCCGCGGCGAGATCCGAGACTTCGGCGACGGGCTTGACAAGCGCTCCCAGCCGGTCGAGCCACCACAGGATGTCATGCCCGCGATATAGCCTAGGCAGGCGTGTATGGCTGCCGACCGACAGGGTTACCGGGCGCCCGGAGCGATGGATCTCCTCCGCAAGTTGTATTCCCGTCGCCGAGGCTCCGGCCACGAGAACGCCGCCCTGAACCAGCTGCCGAGGATTGCGATAGTCTCGCGGCACGATCTGCCTGATACGGGAGGAGATGTGCTTTGCGATTGATGGAATTCGGGGCCGGTCGCTGTTTCCGGTCGCGACCACGACCGCACGCACGCTCCATTGGCCACGATCGGTCAGCAGCCGGAAGCCTCCCTCGATCTTTTCGACCGAAAGCACCTCCACACCGTCCTCTACCGGCGCGGTGATCGAGCACGCGTAGTCCTCCAGGAACCCGACGGTCTCGGCCATTGTCATGAAGCCATCGGGATCGGCCCCGCGATAGCCGCCGCCGGGCAGGCGCGTCATCCAGTTGGGCGTCAGCAGGCGCAGCGAATCCCACCGTTCGCTGCGCCAGCGCTCCGCGATCCGGCCGCGCTCCAGAATGACGTGGTAGATTCCGCGCTCGGACAGGCACCGGCTCATGGCGAGACCCGCCTGTCCGGCGCCGATAATGGCTACGTCTGTACGCTGCATGGATTCGCGCCTTGTAAGCAGGGGCAACAGATCGCCGGCGCCATCCTCTCCAGGACGAGGCCGGCGATATTGCTCTTGCGGACCGAAGTCAGCCTTTGACGGCAACCGAGACCGGCACGCCGTTGGTCAGCACGTCGAACACGGCGGAACGGGTGCGCGACTGCATCACGATTTCCTCGAGCTTCTCAGCGGGAGCATCGCCCTTGATCTTGAAGGAGATACGGATTCCTTGGTAGCCGTTGCGGACCTCATTCGAGATGCCGAGGATGCCGCGAAGGTCGATGTCGCCTTCGACGGTCGATTCCACCTCATGCAGCGTCACCCCGCGCACGGCCGCGATGTTCGCGATGCCGGCCGTGAGGCATGAAGCAAGCGCGTGCAGAAGATATTCGACCGGCGTCGGGCCGTTGTCAGTGCCGCATAGGACGGCTGGATGGTCGCTGTCAGCCCGGTAGGCCGTCTTGTGAGACTGCTCGGTGCCGGCGCCGAAGAAGTTGGCCATCGTGCTGCTGCTGTGCGTGCCGGCAATCCAGCGGCTTTTGGCACGGAACTGGAACTTGGCAAGCTCGGGCTGCCCCGCGACGGCGTTGATGGTGGCCAGAAGGGTGGGCGTGTCGACGCCGTTCCTTGGCTCCCGCGGCGCCTTCTTAACGGCAGACTTTTCCATGACCATTGTATCGTCGTGCATGTCATTCACTCCTGGGTTCGGATGTTGCGCGACCGGGATCGTCCCGGACGGCTAACCCTCGGGCGGCAGCGTTTGACGTGCAGTGGGAACGACAGTGGGAAAACGAGAGGTTTTTTGCGTCAGCCAACGGTGAGCCGCGCTGGTCTGCAGTCAGCAAAACGACGGGCCTTCAAACGCTTGCTTCGCCGCCACGCTGCGATCCTCCCGTAAGCGCCGAGAAGGCGTCACAACCGAAACCACAGGAGATCAGACCATGTCTCGTTCGTTTGGAATGGATACCCGCCCGTCCTCGACCGACTGGGCAGTGATAGTTCGCGGGCCAAGCAAAGCCGAGGTGCTTGCCCATATCGCGAAGACTCACACATACGCGAGCACCCTGAATCGGCACGGCCGCGAAAAAACCACATGAGGCTTGTTGCGGCGGGAGTGCCGATCGGCCCCCTCGACAACACTTGTCGGAATAATGTTTTCGGTCGACGTCCAGCCAGGCAAAGAAGACCGCGCCCGAACACGTCCGGCGAATGTCGGGATTTTCGCTCGACGCCTGCTTCGAGGAGCCAGCCCGCACTCGGGAATGACCGCATTACGATCAACTTGCGTCGTGCCCGGTCTTGCCCAAAATTCCCGGAGATGCTCGGCGCCCAACCTGAGATTGCCGCTCTGTCCGGTTTCAACTCGGTCACCCGAGTTGGAGGTGGTGGCTCCAACGCCGAGGTCGTCGACCGACACGCCTCCCACAGAAGTCGATGTGGTCGCGCTGGATGACCTCGCAGTCAGGTTGGCAACGGCCTACCAAGCTGCTTCGCCAGCTATTCGCTAGTCGGGCCAGTTCTCATCCCGTTATCCGCCTGTTCGCTTCTCGGGTTCGCGGTGGGTTTCCGACGTACGCCCGCCGATGCGAGCTCAGTCGACGAGGTGAATACTGTTATCAGAGGAGCTGATGTGGGCTGCTGACTCAACGTAACATATGGCGGGCTTTGCTTAGCACGCCGACCAGTCCGGTAAAGGGGGGTCTGCCTCTGCGATTACTTAGTTCAGGCAAGTATGTATCAGCCCGCACTTGCGGGCCGATATCAGCGTATCAGCGGCCGTGGAACTCGAAATCCCAGCCGACGGCCGAAGAGAGCGGCGGAAAGCTAATGTGCGAGGGAGATCGGTTCCCCCTTGAGGCCTATTTTTACGCCAACAGCGTGAACCCATCCTTCTCTCAGATTTATGGGTTCACGACCTAGGGTATTCCGACACCCAACTATCCAGCGAGCCCCGGATAGCTTAGGAACCAGGGCTGCATGCGTTCGAACTGAGCCGCCATCGCCAGAACGGTTTCGTCGGCGTGCCGCCGCCCGATGATCTGCAGGCCGACCGGCAGGCCCCGCGCCGTAAGGCCGGCCGGAACCGAAATCGCCGGATGGCCGGTATAGTTGATCGGATAGGTCATGCACCAGCCGATCAGCGGATCGACCGCCTCGCCATTGATCGATGTCGGCCCGATCGTGTTGCCGTCGGGGGCATTCTTGACGGGCGGAACGGCCAGCGTCGGCGAGACGATCAGGTCATGGGATTCGAATACATCCTCGAGGCCGTCAAGGACGCCGGTGCGCAAAAGATCGTCGAGCGCATGGTCGACGGCGGACACCTTGTAGCCGCCCTCCAGCATGGCGAGGAACTGCGGGGTGAGCACCTTGGCGTGCTTGCCCATTAGGTCGATGCCCTCCTGTTTCCAGTACACGGCGATGGCAGCATAGTGGATCGAGATCGTGCGCACCCAAAGCGCCGCCAGTTCCTTGTGATCGGCCCTGAAATCGAGCTCGACCTCATCAACCTCAATGCCATGTGCTCGCATGACATCGACGGCCCGGGCAACGACGGTGGCGACCTCAGCGTCGACCGGAAAATTGCCCAGTCGCGGGCTGTAGGCCACGCGCAGTTTCGGCGTCCGCCCGGCAACGGCGCCGACATAGTCAACGCCGTGATCCGGCAGGCAGAACGGGTCGCGGTTGTGAGGCCCGGCCATGATCTTGGTCATCAGCGCGGCGTCCGCAACGGTGCGGGTCAGCGGTCCGATATGGACCAGAGGATGTCCCCACAAGAAGGCGTCGGGGCGAGTCACCGAAGGAATGCGGCCGAAAGAGGGCTTGAAGCCGACGGTGCCGCTGAACGAGGCGGGGATGCGGACCGAACCGCCGCCGTCCGTGCCTTGCGCCAGGGCCGCCATGCCGTCGCCGACCGCTGCCGCACTGCCGCCGGACGAGCCGCCGGAATTGTAGCCGATCGCGAAGGGCGTGCTGGTCGGCCCGAAGCGCAGATTGTCGGTGATACCTTTATGGCCGAACTCCGGCGTGTTGGTCTTGCCGAGCACGATGGCGCCTGCGTCGAGCAGGCGATCGACCGCCACAGCACTTGTTTTGGGCACCCGGTCGTGCACCGCCCACGACCCCATCGAGGTCGGCACGCCGGCCATATCGTCGAGGTCCTTGATGCCGACTGGGACGCCATGCAGCGGTCCAAGCGGACCGCCTGCCATCACGGCCTTTTCGGCGGCCCGCGCAGCTTCCATCGCCTGGTCGCCGAGAACCAGCGTATAGGCGTTGACCACCGGGTTGCGCGCCTCGATGCGGCGCAGATAAGCCTCGGTTACTTCAACCGGCGACAGGTCGCGGCGCCGGATGCGCTGGGCCAGTTCCGTGGCCGGCAGGAAACAGATCTGGTCGTCTGCAGAAGTCATAAGCCGTTCCACCTTGTTGGGTGCTATTTGATGAACACTGGATTTGCCGCGCCGCCGGTGCCCTTGCTCACTTTGACCGGACTGGCGCAGTAGAAGCCTTCGTAGCGGCGGTCCGAGGCACAGTCGGCGGCCAGCAGGTCGAGCGATGCCATTTCGGTGAACGCCACGCCCAGATTGCGCATCAGCGCGGCGTGCAGCACCAGCATCAACCCGGTCTCGGGCTCGTAGGTTGTCTCGTTGGCCAGCGTGTCGGTAACCAGACAGGGGATCTGCATCTCGTCGAACCAGCGCACGAGGTCGAGGCTGAAGGTCAGTCCGGGTTCCCAATATCCATCGCCGACGCGCTGGCTTCCCGCCGCCAGTGCGCCGACCCAGCCGGTGCGAACGAGAAGGATGCTGCGCGGCAGGATATCGACCGCTTGGGCCCGGGCGCATTCCATGAGGTCGCGATGCGTGAATGTTTCAGCGCGCTCAAGGGCCGGTTTGCCGCGGAACCGGGCGATGTCGAGCAGCACGCCGCGTCCGACGATCCCGCGCTCCGCGATCGGCATGATGCTGGCCTTGGTCATGCCGCCATTGGTACTGCTTGCCGCGAAGCCGTTCCAAAGCGTGTCGTCGAACCACATGTGGCCGAGCGCGTCGCAATGCGTGCCGGCCTGTGCGAAGCCGGTGATATAGTCGTCTGCGAATTCGAGGCCGCCGGCAAGCGGTTGCCAATGACCGTTCTCGAAGCCGGCCTTGTCGGCGACCATGAAATGCTTCGCCGGCCAGCGGCCGGGAAAGACGGCATCGCCCTCAGAGGTCCCGACCGGCACGCCGAGGGTGAAGGTGCGGCCGTCCCGCACCGACGCCAGGCCGCGCTTGACCTCGTCGGCGGTCAGATAGTTGAGCGCTCCGATCTCGTCGTCGGCACCCCAATGCCCCCAGCGGCTCGGCGCATTGCCCAGCAGCCGGCGCAGCGTCATCGTTTCAGTCGCGCTCATGCTTCCGCCTGCGCGGTCGCCGGCTGCCTGGCGCCGGTGATATAAGCGACGACGTCCTCCATGTTGGTGCCGGAACTTGCGAGATCGGCGACCTTGCGGCCCCTGCGCATCACCACCACGCGGTTGCACACTTGCCAGAGGTGATCGAGATTGTGGGTGACCATGACGATCGTCAGCCCCTGGGCGCCGAGTCGTTTGATGAGGTCGAGCACCTCACGGGATTCGCGCACGCCGAGCGCCGCGGTGGGCTCGTCGAGCAGCAGCAGCTTGTGGCCCCAAAAGGCACCGCGCGCGATCGCCACCAATTGGCGCTGGCCGCCGGACATGCGATCCACCGGTTTGCTGCGCACCCCGGGGATATCGATGTGCAGTTCCTCGAGGCCGCGCATCGCGATGTCGCCCATCGATTTGCGGCGGATCCAGCGCAGCAGCGCCGGGCCGCGGCCAAGCGCAATCTCGCGGCCGAGAAAGAAGTTTTCGGCGGCAGTGAACGTGCCGATCAGCGACAGGTCCTGATAGACCGTCTCGATGCCGAGGCGTTGCGCTTCGGACGGCGGCGACAACTTTTGCGGCCGCCCTTCGAGGATCACGTCGCCGGAAGTTGGGTCATGCGCGCCGGCCAGGATTTTGATCAGCGTCGACTTGCCGGCACCATTGTCGCCAACGAGGCCGAGTATGTCGCCCCTGGCGATGTCCAGCGAAACGTCATCGAGTGCCTGGATGCCGCCGAAGCTGCGGCAGATCCGGCGCAGGCTGAGCAGCATCTTCTGCGCCATGGCCTATCCCCTCGCATAGCGGCGGCCAATACCGCCGAGCGCTACGGCGACGACGAGAAGGCAGCCGGTGAACAGGAACTGCGTGAAGATCGGCGCGCCGATCATGGCCAGCCCATTGTTGCCGACGGCGACCGTCAGCACGCCGATCAAGGTGCCGAGGATATGGAACTGACCCTCTCGCAGCGCCGCCGAGCCGAGGAAGGCGGCCGAAAACGACGTCAGCATGAAGCTGTCACCCGCCGTCACCTGGCCGGAGCCGAGATTGGAGGCCATCAGCACGCCACCTATAGCAGCACAGGTGCTGGCGATGGCGAAGGCAACGATGCGGCTGCGATCGACGGCGACGCCGGCGCGGCGCGCTGATTCCGGGCTGACGCCAATGGCCTTGATGTGTTGGCCCTGCACTGTGCGGTTGAGGATCACCCACAGCAGCGCAAGCACGACGGCCATGATGATGACGAGGTGCGGCACTCCGGCAATCCGGCCGATCGCGATATTTGTGAATTCGCGCGACTGGGTGAGCTGCAGCGGAATTCCGCCCGAATAGGCGTAGTTCAGCCCGACGACGATGGTGCCCGTGCCAAGCGTGGCAATGAAGGCGTTCACCCCGATCTTCGAAACGACAATGCCGTTGACAATGCCGATGACCGTTCCGAGGCCGACGACGAGGAAGATGGCGGGTAGGATCGGCAAGCCACTGCTGCTCAACAGCCCGACCACGAGAAGCCCGCAGAAACTCGCGACATAGCCGATACTGAGGTCGAAATCACCGGCGACGAGGGGCACGGTGAGGCCGGCCGCGACAATGGTGCCGATCGCCATGTCGTTTACGATGTTGCGAAAATTGCCGATGGTTGCGAAGGTCCCCGGCTCCAGCACCGAGAAGATCCCCAGCATTGACGCCAGCACGATGATGGTGCCGTAGGTTCCAAGCAGGCGCATGAGCAACGCGCGCCGCTGTCGGGCATTGGGCGAGGCATAGCCGGTCTGCGTTGACGGCAGGACGCGGGGCGCCTCTGCCGGAGCGTGGGTTTCGGGCAGGGAATGATTAGCGGACATGGCGGCTCTCATGACAGCACTCCGGCCCAGCCAGGCAAGTCCGGCCCAGACCCACAATCAGGAGAGCTTACTGCGGATTGTCCTTGATGAACTTGTCGACGTTCTCTTTGGTGACGAGCGTATAGCCTGGCACGAAGGATTTGGGCTTCCACTGGTCGCCGGCTGCCAGGATGTCGGGAATCTGATCGACTAGCATTTTGCCTGCCGAAGTCAGATCGACACCGAGCGTGGCGGTCATCGTCCCGTCCTTGACAGCCTGGACAGCGGGCGCCGTGGCGTTGAACGAATAGACCTTCACGTCGCTGCGGCCGTTCTGCCTCAGCGCCGCGATCGCGCCCATAGCGTTGTCGTCATAGCAGTTGAAGATGGCGAACGGCCCCTTGGCGTTGGCATTGGCTGCAAGCCAGGCGCTGGTCGCGGCCTGCGAGGATTCGGCAGCACCCGGGATGCTGATCTCGTGCGAGGTCGCCTTGAGCCCCGGATTTGCCTTGACCGCCGCATCGAAGGCGTCGGCTCGTTCGCGGCACGGAATGCCGGGATGGTAGGTGAGGTCGAGTACAGTTCCGGACTTGCCGATGTCCTTCAGCATCAAGTCGATCAGCGGTTGCGCAGCACCGGTACTTGCAGATAGCGCGATCCCGTCTGCCATGCCGCCGCCGGCCGAAAGCACGGGGATCTTTGCGTCCGCCGCCGCCTGGAGCCCGGCCGCCAGACCCGTCGAATCGAAGACCGTGACGATGATGGCGTCCACCTTCTTGGTTGCCAGCTGCTTGATGCTGGTGATCGCTTGCGAAGGATCGCCATTGGCATTGAGCGTTTCCACCGACCAGCCCTTAGACTTGGCTTCCTGGCTCATCGTGTCGACCATCTGGTTTGTGTCGACGTCGGATGTCGAGAAGGTGACGATGCCGATCGTCAGCTTGTCATTCGCGGCGAGGGCGGCCGACGTGAAGGATGCTGCGACGAGCGCTGCGGTCGAGAGTTTCTGAAAGCGGTTCACTGTGCGTATCCCCTGTTGACCGAGTGTTCCGGCTCACCTCCAGACCGCGCAGCAGCCCAGCTTGGGCCCATCTACAGGTCGTCACAGTCAGTCTGTTTGTTCGTGCGAGCCACGTACTAACTATAGGCACAAGCTCTTATGCCGCGCAACGGCTAATTTCAACCGGCTTTGGTCACTCGAGGTTCAATCGCTGTGGGGCTCTTGGGGCAAGCGCGCAGCTAGGCCGCCTTCTTGATCTCCGCGACCTGAACGCCCAGTCGGAACGCCTGACCGTCTGCAAACGAACGCGCGTAGCTCTCAGATGTAAAAGGGACCGTGGTGGTGGTGCCGTTGACCGTCACGCGAACCGACCACTCTTTGTCCCTAATGATTTCAACGGCATGTTGCTCATGCGCAGCCATGCATTCCTCCCAGAATCTTCCGTTGAGGATGGGAGGATAGCGTCGTAAAACTGGTTTGCATGCAAATAATCCGACACCGCGACGTCGAAATGTCGAAACACGCACAGCTAGGCTTAAGTCGATGGCCTCGCCTTGAGCTGTTCGAGGTGTTCCTTGGCGAGGTTGAAAAGTGCGGTGGCAGTCTCTTCAGCCTCCGCCCGGAAGCGGACATCGCGGGTGACAATGCTGCAGGTCGTGTTCGCGCCAACTGCGGACGCTTGAAGCGAAGTGCGCAATGACCGGTCCGTTGGCTCAAAGAACGTTCCGCTCCGCCGGGTTTCGCTCTATCAACTCCGCCACAAGGCGTTGAAGCCGCCAGAGGCTGCTGTCATGTATGCCTTTGGCTTCGAGGTGAGAAACCGTGTTGAACAGGTATTCGGCCCCGCTTCCCCAATGACCGCAGGCCAGGGCCAGGACATCGGCAACGGCTTCAAGCGACTGACGACCGGCATAGAGAGGTGACGCGCGGTTCATCACAAAGGCCAAGGCCGAGATAGGCCCGGAAGCGGTCGCCACCGTGATCCACCGGGGCATGCTGTTGGCCGGCTTGTAGGTGAATTCGCGTCGAAAGAGTTTGCCGAATTGGCGTTCGAGGTTGTCCTTTGGCAGGTCGTACAGGACGCCGCTGCATTGCCCCCCACGATCGAGGGCCATCATAAGGCCTGGCTGCTCCGGCGTGCCCCGAAAACGGGTCATGCGAAAGCAGAAAGCGCGATGCCACCCACGAGCGAGGCCTACCTGCTCACCGATATGCTCGATCTCCGGCTTCCAGATCAAGGAGCCGTAGGCGAACAGGCGGGTCGGTGCTTTCGGGGCCGGATGAGTTCGGATCATTTGCTCGACCCAGCTGTCGTAGTCGGCATCGGTGTGTAGCTCGGCACCTGGCGTCCAACCCTGGTCCTGAACGACCTTGTGGACCCGCGCGACGTGGTCCGCGGTCAAGGTCAGCTTTCTCATTTGGCTCGGCATCCCGTGCTCCATCGGATCAGGATCGCGTATCCTTGGCAGATACTACGGGCGTTGCAAGATACGAACCGATGCACGGCGTGAATGAGTCTTTGCCCCTTCACCGATGACAGCAAAGCGCCCCGCATATTCGCCCTCGAACGATTCCATGTGGTTTCGGCAATCTAGGTTTGGGAGACGCTTTTCTACTCACTGTGAAACCCTGACCATCAGCTTGCCGAAATTGCGGCCCTTGAGAAGACCGATGAAGGCCATCGGCGCGTTCGCGAGTCCCTCGACAATGTCCTCACGATATTTGACCTTCCCCGCTTGGAGCCAGGCCGAAACGTCCCTGCCGGGGCGGTTGGACGTGTGCTGTTTGGGACATGCAGAATAATTGGCGGAGTGCCAGAAAGTTCCTCCGCGCTCGCGCTTCGCACCGCGGTGCGACCCACAGCGTCTTGCCTAAGGGACTTTGCGGCGTAATTCGCTCGCGTTCGAATTGAGAGCGACCTCGGATTGAACTCGCGGATTACCAGGCGGACAAAAAAACCCCGGCGCTGGGTCGTTGCGCCGGGGCTTTGGGCACGTACAAGCTACACCAACATGTCCGTTTATGAACGTGCGCTAATAAAGTGAAAAAACGGTGAACCACGCATAGGCTGAAGGGCGCACGCTCAAAGCTGGGGTGAAGCGGCAATATCAGTGATGACAAGTTGCGCACCTGATTGTTCCACCCAGCTTTCGACCGAACGAGGGGGCGAGTATGCCGGCTGTGTTGATTTGCCAAGATGATGTACTCCGTCACCCCTCATGCCGATGAAGGGAGCCCGCTCGAACCGCAAATCTCGAAATGTCTAGTGATGGCCCCTGGACCCCGCACATTCGGGGATTCGAAACTGATTTCCAGGTGGTGCTAAGCAAGGCCGGCAAGGCGGAGACGATCACCGTAATGCTAGTATGCTCATACATCGCGCTTTGCTCTGAGGGCGGCCCAGCAGCTTGGGTTAGGGGGGCCGCTGGGCCTGACCAGCGAGCGTTCGGGAATGCTCGACTGGCTGGTTAGTATTTTAGATAAATCTAATATAATCGAACCATGCGAACGAAGTACGCGGCGGTAAGAAAGTGGCTAGCGTCCGATTCACTTACCGCGCGTTTTTGCCTTGGGTTCTGGCGAGCTTTCGGACGGGTTTGCAGCCAATTTTGCAGATCGCCGATCTGTTACCCACAGGGACTTTTTCCTCGTCAGCAAATCGTCACGATCGCCCTCAGCGGTCGCTCGGCTATGCATGGCAGCTATGGCGTAGTCGGCTCTGTTGGTTCGATAGTCTTCTTTTTGGACAGTCATCGTTTGCTCCCAGTTTCATAGCCCCTCTTTTGCCCTGGCGGGGAGATTAACTGCCGGTCCATCACGCGAGTCAATCGATGAAACGACCCCTCCGCAGTCGCGAGGGCGGGGAGCAACCCGACAATTTTTAACGTTGGAACGGCTTACAGACTGCAACACAGCCGCCCTTTCGTCGGGCTGCGTTGATCGCGTTCATGTTGCCCTTCAGCTCGCCGGTCTTGGCTTCACGTGCCTTGATGTCGTGTTGTCCATCATGCTGCCAACCGGCAAGCCAAGCCAAAACACGCCGTCCACGTCACGGCGCGCGCCTGTCTTGTACGGCCATTATCGGCGCCAGGTCGGAACTCGTTTCGGTAAAGTTCGGCTTCCAACTGGCTGCAGGACTTGCCCGCGTATACGCTGGACGAAACCAGCGTGGGCTTGATGTCGGCTGGGCGAGTAGCGCAGCCCGACAAAACGCTGATGGCTACAAACGCACATAACTTGATTTTCATGCTTCCCCGCAAAATGCCCGCGGTGAGCAGGCGCTGAGGGCAGGACGAAGTCTATGTGCCTTGACGGCATGCGGAATATATTCCTATTTTGCGGGATGCCGCACCCTCGCCGACACGAAGCCGTTTCCGAATATCACCTCGCCAAAATTGAACGACAGGCGTGGCTTCTGACGGTAGAACTCCGCGACGCGCAGTTGTCGCTCAAGCCATTTGGCGAGCATTGGGAAGCGATCGACCATCTGCAACGGGACATAAAGCGGGCGCTCAATCTGCTTAACAATAGGCCGGCAGACTACGAGGAGCCGCATTTCGCGCCCATGTCGCGAGGGTGAAGAACTAGCCTGTCAGTTTAGTGAAGTCGTGGCGCCGCGCGCGAACATGTGCCAGCAAATTCGTTTCGTTTACGACCCCTGATTGAAAGAGATTCAGCGTGGTCGAGGCTAGAATCTGACCGTCTATCGGGGTGCTATACCATTTGGCGTCGGCGGTTACCTGGTCGACAACCCGCTGGCAGATCGCCCGATCTTTAGGTCTAAGGAACTGACTGTTCAGTGCTCGTAGCATCTCGACGCCTTGAAACGGGGAGTCACCTGTCTCCCGCGCGATACCCATGCGTGGTCTCCGAGCATGGACCCTAAACGCATTCAGACGGAAAATTGCCATTCGTTTGAGTGGTACCGACGTCGCGGATAAGCGGCGGTCCGCGAGCTGATCCACCATGTCGCGCAGCGGCTTCTTGCGTTTTGGCGTCCTGTACTTCTCGACCAGCCTGACCTTGTCGATGTCGATCGTCACCAGCGGTCCCAGATCGACGGTCACCCTGCCGCCTTCCTCGTGTATGCGCGTGATCTCTCCGGTAGGCTCGATCTGCTGCCCCTTCTTCACCTTGGTATGATCGATGATCGAATGCGGAAGCTATAGCTCGGGATCGAGACGTTACGCCGTGCTGAGTGACCCGTTTGCGAAGGTGGCCGGGATCGCCACCTCGTCACGAATGGAAATTCCGCGCGCCGTTCCATGAGTCTGGTGCGCTCGGCGCCTTACTCAAGATATTGCTAATTATGCATGAGCCCGCTTCCTCCAATCGATGGATGAAGCCGATCGTGCCGGTGCTACTTTGATGCATCGCGCGACTTACGCGACAAGAGCTGGCTCCAGGGGCAAAATATGAGCAAGACGACTCTCACTGCTATCGCAATCCTCGCGATCAGTGTCGGCTGTGCCGAAGCCCGTAAGGTCGAATCCGCGACCCTCGGCACGTACGCCAATTCGAAGAACCTGCCGGCTTGTACCGCGTCAAGCTCACTCTTCGAAGTCCTTGGTGATAAATGTTTTCTCGTCCCAGGTTCGATGATCTATGGCGACATCGCCGAACTGTCGCAGACAATCACTTTGAGTTGGTAGCCGAAGCAAAAACCTCCCAGCGCGGCCTCCATTCTCCGGTATGAAGTTGCCCTTGCAGGTGCTGCCGTGACCCCAGATATCGACCCAGTCTTCGCGCGCCGCCAATACCGGCGCAATCCCCAGTCACCGCGGGCCTCTCCAAAATTCTTATGCCGTCCGCACCTGCGGTCGAGCGTGTCGCGCCAACACAGCAGCGCCTCTGCATCGTTTGGGCAACCTAACGCATAGCTTCCGGTCCGGAAATTCGCTTACGCGTCTCATCGTCCATTCGGCAGTGGAAAATTAGGCCGATTTGGCAGTGCTCAGATTCGCGTAGCCGTCCTGTGTTCCGCTCGGAGAGGATGGCGAGTGGTTGCGGCAACTGCGCCTCAAGCTGGCTGGCGACCGCCGTCTGCAGCGTGCTGCTGCGGAGCAGCGCTGACGCTGCGTTCGTCCGGACCGTCGCAAGACCGGCTTGATTGTATCGAACCTGAAACAGACCAACGCCGGCCCAACCTACACCTGAAACCAAAAGACAATATCGATGACCTCCAACAGCTACGCTCCCAAGGGTTCAAGCGCCTGCAAACATTGACCATGCCACTTTCGCTATCGCCGCTTGGATGATGACGGCGGCATCAATTTCATGGAGCAAGCTTTGCCGCCAGGGGGTTCTGCCCGATGGCCGCGACCAGGCTCGTGCATACCTCGATCACCATCACCACACCCTGCGAGACGCGGAAGAGGCAAGCCGCTTCATGAACTGGCTAGAAGACCCCAAAACCCAAAAGCCGCTGATCGATGCGAGCCCCAGTAACGAAGTGTAACCGGGTTCCCACTACAAGAAGTTCAAACCGCGCAGACCGCTGATCGATACGACCACGATCTTCAACGGTCTTGCCCTAATGGAAGCCGCCCCAATGGAAATCGCCACGAACGGCTATACGAACAGCCATCTGATGACGTCACGGCGCTTTGCGCCTCTCTTCTGGACGCAGTTCCTGTCCGCCTTCAACGACAATTTCCTCAAGAACACGCTGGTGTTCCTTATTCTGTTCACCCTGGCGGCGGACAAGGCAGCATCACTGGTCACGCTGGCGGGTGCCGTCTTCATGGCTCCTTTCCTGCTCCTGTCCGCCCTTGGTGGCGAGATCGCCGACCGGTTCGACAAGGCGCTCATCGCCCGTCGGCTGAAATTCACCGAGATCGCCGCTGCGGCTGTCGCTGTCGTTGGAATCGCGCTGTCGTCGATCCCGGTGCTGATGATGGCGTTGCTCATGTTCGGCATCATCTCGGCACTGTTCGGACCGATCAAGTACGGCATCTTGCCGGATCATCTCGAGCGCAAGGAATTGCCTCGCGCCAATGCCTGGATCGAATCGGCAACCTTCGCCGCCATCCTCGGCGGCACTATCGCCGGAGGCGTCGTCTCGGCCGATGGCATTGGCGTCTCGGTGTTCGGGCCGATCATGATGACCCTTGCCGTGGCCTGTTGGTTTGTCAGCCGCTACATTCCGTCCACCGGTTCTGCGGCTCCCGACCTAGTCATCGACAAAAACATCTTTCGCTCGACCTGGCGACAGGTGAACGGTTTGCGTGCCGACAAGCGGATCTGGCGCGCCGGACTGATGACGTCGTGGTTCTGGCTGATCGGGGCCATTGTCCTTTCGATCCTGCCTGCGTTGGTCAAGGATTCGCTCGGTGGCGGAGAAATCGCTGTCACCGCCTATCTCGCGGTGTTCGCCGTCTCGATCGCCATTGGCTCTGCCATAGCCGCATGGATGTCGCAGGGCCGCATTGTGCTCTTGCCAGCCCCGGTTGGCACTGCGTTGATGGCACTATTCGGCTTGGACCTGGCCTGGACCATCTGGGGTATGCAGCCTTCGCTCGGGGCCGAAACGCTCGCAATATTCTTCGCCGGGCCAAACACGGTCCATGTTGCGATCGACCTTGCCGGCATGGCTATTGCCAGCGCCTTTCTTGTCGTACCGACGTTCGCCGCCGTACAAGCCTGGGCGCCCGAAGCCAGCCGCGCTCGCGTCGTCGCCGCCGTGAGCATCGTCAATGCAGGCTTTATGACGGTGGGCGGCATACTTGTTGCCGCGATTCAAGCAGCGGGCGTCTCCACTGGAGGTATCCTGTTCGGCCTCGCCGCACTCAACGTGGTCGCCGCCTGGCTGATGCTGAGATATCTGCCAACCAACGCCTTCCGCGACTTCGTTTCCATTCTGTTCCGAGCCTTCCATCGTCTGGAGGTGGAGGGGCTGGAAAACCTCCAGGCGGCCGGCCCGGCACCCATCCTGGCGCTCAACCATGTCAGTTTCCTCGACGGGCCGCTGGCTTTGACGCTGACGGATGAGGAGCCGGTGTTTGCCATCGACTACACCATCGCCCAAGCCTGGTGGATGAAGCCGTTCATGAAACTTGCGCGCGCTGTGCCGCTCAATCCGGCCAAGCCGATGTCGACCCGCACGCTTATCAAGGTCGTGCAAGGCGGCGATCCGCTTGTCATCTTCCCCGAAGGCCGGATCACCGTGACCGGCGGCCTGATGAAGGTCTATGACGGTGCCGCCATGGTGGCCGACAAGACCGGCTCGATGGTCGTGCCAGTGCGCATCGACGGCCTGGAGAAGAGCTATTTTTCGCGGCTGAGTTCGCTGCATGTGCGCCGCCAGCTGTTCCCAAAGGTCAAGGTGACGATACTAGAACCGGCCAAACTTGAAGTACCGCCGGATCTCAAGGGCCGGAAGCGCCGCGCAGCGGCGGGTGCTGCCCTCTACCAGGTCATGTCGGATCTCGTCTTCCGCACCCAGGACATCGACAAGACTGTGCTGGAGAAGATCATCCAGACGGCGAGCGAACGCGGCATGAAGCAACTGGCCGTGCAGGACCCCGTCACCGGTTCGCTGAGCTACGGCAAGCTGCTGACAGCCGCCGCCGTGCTTGGCGAGAAATTCAAAAACCTCTATGCCGGCCAGCAGACGCTCGGCATCATGCTGCCCAACGCTAACGGCGCCTGTGCGACGCTGCTCGGCATCATGTCCGCCGGCAAGGTTCCGGCGATGATGAACTTCACTGCCGGTGCGGCCAACATCCTCTCCGCTTGCAAGGCCGCCGAGGTGCGCACCGTGCTGACTTCACGCGCCTTTGTCGAACAAGCGAAACTTGGCGCCGTGGTCGAGGAACTCGGCCGCTCGGTCGATATTGTGTGGCTTGATGATCTGCGGGCCACCATTGGCCTCAAGGACAAGCTGCTCGGCCTTTTGCGCAAACATAGACCCCGGGTCGCCCGCAAGCCCGGCCAACCGGCGGTGATCCTGTTCACCTCAGGTTCTGAAGGCACGCCTAAGGGCGTGGTGCTCACCCATCGCAACATCCTGGCTAATGCCGCCCAGGCCGCCTCGCGTATCGACTTCCATTCGGGCGACAAGGTCTTCAACGTGCTGCCGATCTTCCACTCGTTCGGCATGACAGCAGGTACGGTGCTGCCGCTGATCTCGGGCGTGCCGGTCTATTTCTATCCCTCCCCGCTGCACTATCGCATCGTGCCGGAGTTGGTCTACGCATCGAACGCGACGATCATCTTCGGCACCGATACGTTCCTCAGCGGCTATGCGCGTACGGCACACCCTTACGACTTCCGCTCAGTGCGCTATTGCTTTGCCGGCGCGGAACCGGTCAAGGCTTCTACGCGCGCGACCTATATGGAAAAGTTCGGCCTCCGCATCCTCGAAGGCTATGGCGTGACCGAAACCGCGCCCGTGATCTCCATCAATACGCCGATGTACAACCGCTCCGGCAGTGTCGGCAAAATCATGCCGGGGATGGAGTACCGCCTGGACCCGGTGCCTGGCGTCGAGGATGGCGGACGGCTTTTCGTGCGCGGGCCCAATGTCATGGCAGGCTATCTGCGCACCGAGAAGCCGGGCGTGCCCGCGCGGCTCGACGCCGGCGGGCTGTCCCCCGGCGGCGCCGGCGGCGCCGTCGACGACGTCGGCTTCATCACCATTCGAGGCCGCGCCAAGCGCTTTGCCAAGATCGGTGGCGAGATGATTTCGCTGGCCGCCGTCGAGGCGCTGGCGGGCGAATTGTGGAAAGGCTCGCTCTCGGCGGTCGCCGCCGTGCCAGATGCGCGCAAGGGCGAAAAGCTGGTGCTCATTACCGAGGCCGTCAACGCCACACGTGCCGAATTCCTGGCCTTCGCCAAGGCCAACGGCGCCATGGACCTGATGGTGCCGGCCGAAGTGCGCGTCGTTGCGAAAGTGCCTGTCCTCGGCTCAGGCAAGCTCGATTTCTCCGCTGTGACCAAAAAGGTGAGCGGCGAAGACATGAAAACCCAAGCGGGCTTGACAATAGCCGACTGAGGAAGTCGGCCTGTTTGCCCAATCACGTGAAACTAGGCTAGACGCGGATGCATGCAGTTTCGAACGAGGCTTCGACTCGCTTCTTGTAAAAAAAAGGCAACGTTGAATGCTGACATTCGATGGCTACCACGCCTCGGGCCTGTCGATGCCGTCGAAGAAGGTGACGGGGCAATCTGACGCCGGCAGACCTGCCCAAGGAAGGCAGCTATTCAGCCGGGAATCCCCCGAATTGTCCGGGAGTTAGCCTATTGCCCGTTGTTTAACTCACCAGAAACTCACTGGAGATGATTCATTATCGACGAAACTATGCGGGAAGCGTTGCCTTGGATATCCGCTCTCCGTCCAACACGGAAGCAAGCGAACCTCAAATGCAGTCTGTCTCACAACACTGCGCTGGCTACAGCCAAGTTCATTTCATCAGTCTCGTTGCAGAATTCGTTGTCAATAAGTCACTTGCGCCAGCAAAATAAATTGAGCCATTGCCGTTCATCTCGATCCGGTTGACCACAAAGATGCGAGGCTTACTGTCGGTCGACAATGCACCGCCACCTGTAAGAAAAAGCTTTTGTGACGGCAGATAGACTATACCGCCTAGATCTGTATCGCCACCGCCAATGAGCGTGGAGGTTCTCTCCACGCCTTGGGGTTTTTGAGCTAGCGCGATCCCCCTCCACGGGCCGCTGGTCGGCGCCGTCAGGCGTAGCTTGGCGCCGGCCTGCATTGTGGTGGTTGCCTGATCGTCGAGTAGAACGATAGTGGTACCTTCAGCTGCATCGAGAACCGCGCCGGAGGAGAGCGAAAGCCCTCCCGTCCTGATAACATACGTTCCCGCGGCAAGATTGACCACCGCTCCGACCGATAGAGTGAGCCCTCCACAAAAAGTGCCGGGAACGAGATTTGCGGTGGCGTTTTTGATCACCACGTTATTGTAGGTGCAGACATTGTCTGTTGGCCAGACCAGTCGGGAGATAATGGGATCTGCCAGCTCTTTCTGATTGAAAAGCGGTTGAGGGTTGAAGCCGACAGACGGCCCGGAGGGGCCGACGACTGACGTCACCAATGTCCTGATGGACGATGCGCCATTCGTGGCTAGCGCAGACCCCGATGTTGAATTCACCTGCGCAACGCATTTCTGGCCATTTATCGATGAAGACCCCGAATTCGACCATGCGTTCGAGGCGGACCGATCTAACACGAGAAGACAGACTGGGTATCGCGGATAGGCAATCGCGGTTGCGCTTCGGCTAATATCAAGTTTATCGACGCCAAGGATTGCCGAGAAGGCCAATTCCTGCGGTTGGTGCAATACAACCGTCACAATTGTGGGATTGGTTGATCCAACCGTCTGGTGGGCGTCACCACTATAGGGACTTCGCGTGGCCACAAAGGTGGGGCTGGCGAAAGTATCAACGTTCTCCTGACGCTGCTCCGACGTCATATCGCTGCTGTTCGCGCTTGCCACGGCCAACTGAAGGGCCGTGGAGTCGGCTCCCTCCTGCAACTGTTGGGCAGTTCGGCTCACGCGCGCAAAGTCTATCGCCACTCCGACGCCCAAAAGCACGACTGGCAAGACCAACGCAAACACCACGGCGAGGTTGCCGCGTTCTGAACGCCAAAATCGTTCGGTCACCCGCATGGAAGCCCCCTTCATTTAGCTGGGACTAACCTAGAGGCAGCATATGGAGGGTCCGTTTCGCGAGCCGGTAAAGTTGTCTCGATCCCACAATCAGCTTGCGGGGAGCAGCTGAATCAGCGTCTCAAATTCACCACGATGACGCCGCCGAGCGCCAGTGCGCCGCCGTCTGGCGCCGGTCTGGCGATCGTCAAGGCCGGCGCCATTTCGATTGGATGTTCGAGCTGCCCGAAACCACAGGACCTAAGTCTGACCGCGTTGGGCAATGATCCTGCGCACAATGGCGCCTGGAACTTGCACGGCGGGTTGAAGTTGATAGCGTCGTCATGCGTATCCTAGTCCTTCATGCGCTGATAGGGTCCGCTCCCACTGCTCGCACAGTGGCGAGCGGACCCTCGATCGCGCCCGCCTGCAGGAAGCCGCCAAGACCTGCGACCCCAAACGAAATAAGAACAAAAATGTCAAGAGCGCCTTGACCGGAGAGGAATTTGTTCCTTATTTCTGTTTCAATCTGAGGCGGGAAGGAATGGTCGCGAAGTGCCAAAAGCGCTGGTAGGCGAAGCTATGGCAAGAACAGCGGAGGACAATTTCCGGATCGAGGTTTGGGACCGCGAGGAGAAGGCGCTTGTTGAGACGATAAGTCGATCGCCGGATTCGAGCGTCAGCCAGGCCGCCTGGCAGGCAGCTATCAGGCGCCGGCCGGGGATGCTGCTGATCCACTACAACAGCCGGCATGTGATGGAGAAGATCGTTACACCAGGCGAGCCCACGGTTCCGCCGCATGCCATCGTTGCGGGTAGCGTGCACGCCGGCCTCGACGTATCGCTTGGCGATCTGCGCGAATGGCACACGCTGCGCGCTTGGTGCAAAAACTGCTCACATCATGCCGAGGTGAAGGCCGCTGGCCTGGTCCGGCCCTATGGCAAAGATGCGCTGTTCAGCACGGTCGAAAGGGCCCTGTTCTGTACGAGCTGTGACAGAGGCGGCCCGGTCAGGTTGGAGATCCACAAGCTGCCGAGGAACTGAAGCGCTCGCCTCGTGGGGAAGGTGGCCGGCGCCGCTTGGGGGGCGTTGGGGTAGTTTGCCTGAATAGGCGCCGGCCGGGCGGGTTGGGGTCCGCCGCGGTGAATAGTACCGAACTCGGCGATTCAGGTAATTCCGCGATCACGGAAGACGGCCTACGCGCACCCGTCGGTTTCGCTTTCCTCATCAATCGTCTTCACTGCCAGGTAGGCGTTGGTTTCCAGCCACTCGCCAAAGCACAACCTGGATGAGGTCCATTCGGCCAATTTTCATCTCAGCGGGCGATGGAATTGGGCGCGTGATTGTCAGGGAAAAATGTTTTGTTCGTCTCGAGAGCTTCAGCCCAGCTTCAACAATCCGGAAAGTGGCCGCTCACTATTCAGGTCGGCGGCAGCCGAGTGCCGGTCGCGCAAAGTGCCCCACTTGGAGATACAGACCGATACGGCGCAGCCCCTTCCACCGCTGAGTGGCGGCAGGCGATGTCGGCACGGACCTTCAGGCTCGATCCCCGGGCACTTCCCGCCCAAGCTCGAGCTTGCGCTGCTTCTGAAAGGTAGCAGCCAGGATATTCTGCCGATGACCAAGTCGGCGGGCGGCACGTTCGCAGGGCAGTTAGTGCCTGTGGCACGCAAGTCGGCAAGCTAAGGGCCGGAGGGAACGAGCGGGCCGTGATAACCCAGGACAGCATGGATGGCTGGAGGGGCTTCACGCCGGAAAGGAAAATTCCTGTCGACATGTGAGACGAGTGGGCCATCCGAGAGAAGGTGGTATTCTGGTCGATCCATCCGGGCCTTGCGATTTCTCACTTTTGCTGCGTCTATTTATGAACCGGTCTGGCCTCTTCGTCGGATCAAACACGCTGGGAAGTCACAAGGAGTATATGCCCATGGCAACTGGAACCGTGAAGTGGTTCAACAGCACAAAAGGGTTTGGGTTTATCCAACCCGACGATGGCGGTCAGGACGTTTTCGTTCACATCTCCGCCGTCGAGCGCGCTGGTTTGTCGAACCTCGTTGAGGGCCAAAAGATCAACTACGACATTGAGCAGGACCGACGTACCGGCAAGTCTTCTGCTGGCAATCTCCGCAAAGCAGGTTGATTTCTCGCGCGCCGTGGCGAAAGCCGCAGGAGCGCGGCAAGTCACGAAATGTACTGACCGCCGTGTAGAAAGCGCGCCAAGCTTGGTGTGATGTAGAGACCTGGGCAGCAGATTGCTGCAACGCTTCAGAAATGTTCGTGTGAACCAGGTTGTCTAGGCAACGGAAGGCGGGAAGTCCCCTGCATTTTTCGCGTTTGCGTCCTCCAGCGTAGGATGGTTGGCGACGTGGGGTTGCCCCGCGAAGCACTTTGGCTTGTTGCATCCCACAGCAATGTCATTGAAGATAGCCTGAGTTGGCCCACATGGACATTGCGTCGGATTTCTCCTCCCATTCGTCCGGCGCGTTCCCCTTTGGAGGTTTAGGCTGCCTTCATACTTGGCCGGGCTCAACAGTCCGGCCTTTTTCTTTTTGTCGGTGGGCTGCGGTACATTGGATATGATGCGCATTCGCACTGAGCCGCTCGACAAGCATTATGACCAGTCAGGATCATCAAATGGCAAATCCTCCACGCCGACCCACAAATCCGATGTCAGCCGCTGAAGCCGCCTTCAAGCCGATCAAAAAGCCGGCGGCGCCGGTTCGCGAACCGTCGGCTGCTCCAAATATCAGAGAGCTTGTTTCGATCAGGATCGATAGGGCCGTGCTGGACCACTTCCAGGAAGATGGACCGGGCTGGCAGGATCGGATCAACGACACCTTGCGGCGCGCTATCTCCAAAGAACCGACCAATGCCGGTGACAAACGATCAGACGACTACTGATCGGCACGGCGCTGATAGCGGCGACGCAGATGGAGTTGAACGGAAGCATAAGCGTAAGCGATTGCGCATCTTTTGGACAACCGACAACGCGTATCCTGGAATTTTTTTCATCGAGCCGCGGCCGAACCCCTCTATGCTCCGGGCGGAGACCCGAATGGCATTTCGATTCGTACACACGGCCGACATTCACCTCGACTCGCCGCTGCGTTCGCTGGCGCTGCGAAACCCTGATCTTGCCGAACTCGTGGGAGACGCCAGTCGCCAGGCATTTGTCTCGATAATAGATCTCTGCCTTGCGGAAGGTGTCGATGCGCTCGTCGTTGCCGGCGATCTTTATGATGGCGACCAGACGTCGATGAAAACCGCCCGTTTCCTGGCGTCGCAAATGACACGCCTCCACCAGGCCGGCATCAGGGTTTTCAAGATCCGCGGAAACCACGACGCCTTATCGCGCATATCGAAACAGCTCGTTTTTCCGGACACGGTCAGGATCTTCGGCGGCCGCCCCCAGTCGGTGCTGCAAACGGCCGGCGGGCTTGACGTCGCATTCCATGGATTGAGCTTCGCGAACCCAAAGGCCCCGGAAAGCCTGCTGCCCAAGTATCCGGCGGCCCGGGAAGGGGCGGTCAATGTGGGCATCATGCACACCAGCCTCGCTGGATCGCCCGGTCACGATGTCTATGCCCCTTGCAGCATCGCTGACCTGCACGGCCATGGTTTTGACTATTGGGCGCTTGGGCACATCCACGTGCGCCAAGTCCCTCCTGGAGCAAGCACCGTTGTGATGCCGGGAATGCCGCAGGGCAGGGACATCAACGAGGCCGGAGAGAAATCCGTCACTCTGGTCACGATACGAGATGACCGGTCCGTCGAGATCGAGGACAAACTGACCAGTATCGCGCAGTTCGAGCGGGCGAGCGTCGATCTGACTGGTACGGTCGAATGGTCTGAGGTCGTCGGCCGTGTCCGCTCCGCGCTCGAAGATATCCGGGGTTGCGTCAGATCCCGCCACGCTGTGGTCCGTCTCGGACTGGCCGGGGCGTCGCCGTTGTCATGGGCGCTGATCCGCGACAGGGACCTGCTGCTGGCCGAAGCCGAGCAGGCGGCGGAGCAGACGGGCGACACATGGGTCGAAAAGCTTGAGCTTGACCTCGCTCCACAGAGCTCGGAAACAGCCGATGACGTCGCCGATCCGATTTTCGAACTCGCGCAATCCATGCGTGCCGATGTCAAGTCAGAGGCCTTCCGCGCCGAGGCGAGGGCGCTTGTCCAAAAGATTATTGCCGATCTGCCGCCGGACGGGCGCGGCTTCGCCGGACGGGACGAAGCTGGGCTGGAACTGTTCATCGACAAGGTGCTTGCCAGCGGTGCCGACCTGGTCACGGCCCGCCTCAAGGCAGGTGGAGCGCAATGAGGCTGCGGCGCCTTGATCTTATTCGTTATGGAAAGTTCACCGACGGGACGATCGAATTCGGCCCAAGGCCGGAGTCCGGTCCCGACTTCCACATTGTGTTCGGGCTGAACGAAGCCGGCAAGTCGACCGCACTTTCCGGTTATCTGGACCTGCTGTTCGGTATCGAGGAACGCAGCCGCTACAATTTCCTGCACGAGTACAGCGCGATGCGTATCGGCGGGGTGCTCGAACTCGCCGGCACTGAGCACACATTCACGCGCACGAAGCAGCGTACCAACTCGCTGCTGAACGCAATGGAGCAACCGGTGAGCGAAGTGGCGATAGCGGCCCATCTCGCAGGTCTGTCGCGTGACGCATACAAGACCATGTTCTCGCTGGACGACGACACGCTGGAAGCAGGCGGAAAATCAATCCTGGAGTCGCGTGGCGACCTGGGCAAGCTCCTGTTCACGGCCAGCGCCGGTCTTGGGCATGCGAGCGACACGTTGAGCGCGCTAGAGACCGAAGCGGACGGGCTCTATCGCAAGCAGGCTCACGGAACCGAACTTGCGCTGCTCAAGAAGCGCCTTGCGGAACTCAAGTCACGCAGGGACGCGATCGACACCTTGGCATCGACTTTTGAAAGCCTTGAGGCCGGACGTCTTGACGCGGCGGAAAAATACGACCGCAGTATTGCTGAACGGTCGGTGCTGTCGGCTCGGCTTGACACCATTGCCAGGTATCTTCGCGCTATCCCGATCCTCGCCGACATCCGACGCAAGGCGGCCCAGCTTGCCGAGCTGCCTGACATCGCTTCACCGTTGCGCACCTGGACAGGCACCGTCACCGGACTGATCGATGACGACGCCAGCCTGAGAACGCGGCTGTCAGGGAACATCGACGACGCCGAGCGCGTGACAATGAAAATCGGCTCGGTCGATGTGGACGAGGCGATCCTGGCAATGTCCGAGCGGGTTCGGGCGCTCGCGGATCGCAGAGTACGCCATGTCTCCGCAGGCCTGGACCTGCCAAGCCGCAGGACCGAGCTGCAGATACTCGACAGCGCCGTGGCGACTTGCCTTGCCGCCCTTGGAAGATCGTCCGAGGCAGACCCGGCTGCGCTGCTTTTGCCTGCTGCCACAGTCGGCGCTGTTCGCGCCATGCTCGAAGAGCGATCGGGAATCGCCACCGGCGTACGCGTTGCCCGCAACGAATGCGCGGCGGCGCTCGATGCACTTCAGGCGGCACGCGAGCGGGTTGGGCAAGAGAGGGGGGTGCCCGAACCTGCCAGGGCAAGGCTGGCCTCGGCCTTGTCGAAAGCGCGAGCCAGCGGGCACCTAAAAGACCTCAAGATGGCCCGCGAGGCGCAGGACGCGAGCACGGTTCGATGGGAGGCGGCAATCGCTCGACTGCATCCCTGGTCCGGAGACGCCGGGGCACTGGCCAGGGTGCCCGTCCCGAGTGTCAGGCAGGTTGGTGCATGGAAGGTGCGGGCAGCTGGGTTGGGAAAGAGCAGGGCTGTCCTTTGCGAACGTCTCGCCGAACACCAGGAGAGTCACGACCTGCTCTCGGCTCGCCTGGATGCGGTTCGTGCCTCGGTCGATGTACCCGATGATGAGGCGGCCTCCGCCATTCGCCGCGCCCGAGACGAGGCGTGGGCCAGGCATCGGGGCGAACTTACTGGCCAAACTGCTGACGATTTCGAGGCGCTATTGGCGCGTGACGACAGTGTTGGAGCGGTTCGGCTGGCCAACGCGCGAGAGCTCGCCGAGATCCGGACAACGCTCCGCAGCCTCACCGAAACAACAGCCGCCATCACACGTATCCGCGACCAACTTGCACCGATCGACCTGGACGATCAGGCTGTACTCTCAGAACTTCGCGCGGTGGCCAGCGAGCTGCTGGCAGAGTGCGTGGAATTCTCGCCCGAGCGTCTGATCGAAACGATCGAGGATCGTACCTCTGCCCGCATTGATGCGCTCGCGGCCTGGAAGGAGGTCGAGCTGGCACGCAAGAAGGCCCGCCGCGCGCTCGACGAGGGAGAGCAGGTCCAGCTGGAGTTGATCGGGGCGTTGGCGAGGGTCGGCCTGGACTCGGAACCCGGCGACAGCCTGGAGACTGTCATGGCCGTGGCAGAACTGTTCCTCGACAGGCAGCTCAAGATCGATGCGGAGCGTGCCGAGGCGCTTAAGACCGTGGGCGCGAAAGAGGAGGATCTGGCCGCCAGACGACGGGCTTTGGACGTGGCAGAAAGGCGCGAGGAGGAATGGTTGGCAGGCATTACCGAAGCGCTTGCCGGCACCTGGCTTGAAAGCGGCATTTCGGCGCCCGGCGTCGGCAACGTGCTCGATCAATTGGCTGAGCTGTCGCAAAGCATTCAGGAGCGCGATGCCATGCGGCTCCGCATAGAGAAGATGGAGGCAGACCGAGACAACTTCATTGTCGAGGTCACCGCTGCCGCAGCTGAAGCGGGTGAGCCGGCGAACGACGACGAACCGGAGCAGTTGGCGATCCGGCTTGCTGAGCGCTTGGAGCGCGCCGATCGCGCCAGAGAGATGAAGGCAGACCTCATCAATGACCTGAAGCGCCTGCAGGACGCTCGTGACAGTCTCAATCTCGAGACAATGGCGCATGAGCGACGCAAAAGTGAGGTCCTGACCGCCTTTGCCGTCACCACGTTGTCGGAAGTCGTGGAACGCGACGAGTTGCTACGGGAAAGGGATCGCCTGCGCGCTGCCGTTGCCGAGCTTGAGGAGCAGCTGTCGGCAGAGCTCGCGGTCGAAGGGTTCGACCAGGCGCGTTCGATGCTGGATTCTGTCGAGGTCGATAATCTCCTGGTCGAGAAAGCTGAAAGTGAGCAACGGCTTCGGGATCTCGATGAAGCGATACAACAGCAGCTTATTCGCCAGACCCGGGCGACCGACAAGCTGGACGCGATTGGCGGCGACAGCGCGGTTGCGCGGATAGATGCCGAGCGCCGCACCGTCGTGCTGGAAATCGAAGAAAAGGCAGTCCGCTACTTCGAGCTAAAACTAGGAGTTATGGCCGCAAGGAACGCTCTGCGCGTGTACCGCGAGCGCCATCGCTCCGGGATGATGAAGCGGGCATCTGACGCTTTCGCACTCATCACGCGCGGTCAGTATTCGGGGCTTGCGACCCAACCTGTGAAGGGCGGGGAAGTCCTCATCGCATTGCAGCGCGACGGGCAGTCCAAGGTCGCCGACGCACTATCAAAGGGTGCGCGTTTTCAGCTCTACCTGGCGCTGCGGCTTGCCGGATACTACGAGTTCGCCCAGGTTCGACCCTCGGTGCCGTTCATTGCCGACGACATCATGGAGACCTTCGACCATTTCCGGTCCGAGGAGGTTTTTAGGTTGTTTGGTGAGATGGCACGCGCTGGCCAGGTGATTTATCTGACGCATCACCAGCACCTGTGCGAGATCGCGAAGGCTGTTGTTCCCGGCGTTACAATTCACGAGCTCGGATAGTGCCTGGCATCGCGTGGGATGAGTTGAGGCCCGGCTGCAAACTCCATCGCAGCCGGCGAAGCTCCGACGATCGCGTGCCGGTAAAGAGGGAGTGCCGAGAAGCGGGCACCAGCGTCCCGTCAACGAGGCAAGAAGGGCCTTGATCTCTTCGCGCATCGGTATGTCGACGCTGATCTTGAGCTTGCCTTTCTGTCGCTTTTCCGGCTAGCGCTCCTTGCCTCTGCGCCGCGCGCCGCGGAGACCGTGACCGGATCGCGTGGAGCCAGGCCGCGTTCCTGTGCGTCTGAGCAAAGCGCCCCAAGCGAGCCGAGAGCCTTCCGGGCCATCGCGTGCAATCGGCCTTCGTTGCTTCATTGCGCAGCTTGTCCGCGAACTCGCGCGCCGCCGGCACCGTGATGTGGGAAAGCAGCGTCGTTCCGATGAATGGTTCAATGTGAAGTTTCAGGTGCCGTTTCCACTGGTCAATCGATGAACGCTCGAGGCCTTCATTTTTCGCCAGTCGCAATCCAGAACGCTGCGACACCCAGCTTCGCACGACATCATGGGAACGATATCGGCCCCCATGTATTAGAGATCCATGGACACTATGGAACCCCAGGGCCATGGGATAGCGGCCGATATTTTGACATCGGAAGTTGCCAATGCCAGGCAGCGCATCCACCGGACCGAGCTCGCGCTTCAACGCACTGAAGAAATGCTGGCCGAGAATCTCGCGCTGTGCAGCAGGCTACGAACTGCGGTCGAGGCCGCAGACCGCTTGGTGAAGAACGATCCCCGCAGCTTTGAAATACGTGGGGCGGGTTGATCTGGGCCGGCGTTTCGTTCGTCGCGACCTTCAGGCCACAGGCGCCACCACTCGCTCCAGAACTGTGCCCGCCAGATCGACGTCTGAGCTGCCGCTCGCGAACAGCCGGAACCAACGGCGACCACAAGCGGTTTGCAAATCGAAGGGACCGGAATAACAACTTTTGGATATGGAACTGGCGAGAGCCCGACAGCGGCTTAACCGGGCCGAACGCTCTCTCGAACGTGCAAATGACATGCTGGATGAAGGCTGCGGTCCGGCATTAATCTCGCGTTGTGCAGCAGGATCCGGGCTGCGCAACGACGCGTGGCCGAGGCGAGATCGCGGTTGGCGAAGATCGATCCTAGCAGCACGGACGCCGGCTGGAGAAACACCATCGTTCGGCAAAGTACGGGAGCGCCAATGGATCGTGAAGGTCATCCAGTAACCTGACGACCGAGAGGACAGCCCGCCGTTTCGAAAGGTACGGCGGGAAAGTCGCGACCGGAGAAGCGCAAGTGGGGAATCGAAGCCGACGATTAATGGGCTGAATGCCGCGACTGTTGCCGCTGCTATAGCCGCCCGGGTTGAATGGGCTTCGGAGCTCACCGACCTTCCCAGTCGGCTCCGGGCACGCCGAGCCTGCTCAGCATCCGCGACGGCAAGTCCGGCTACGACGTGACAACGGCTGCGACCGCGTTCGCTACGTTCAACGTGCTGAGCTATCGCCGCACGCCCGATGAGGTGCTTGGTCGCTTCGACCGGCTTTGCGCCGATGCTTCTTCTGCCTGCCTGGTGGAGCTGAAACGGCGGCATCCCCTGCACGGCACCAACGCGGTCGATCTCGCCGAAACAATTCCCCTATATCGCTACGAGGCAGTGTTGGACCGTCTCGATGGGGAAGCACGATCAAGGCTTGGCACCGTCAGCGCGTCACTTGCCGCCGGCGATCTCCCGCTGCGCGAGCAGTGCCGGCTGGTCACCGAGGAGACATGGCGTTTGAGCCGCTTGCCGGGACCGGCAATGCGTCACCGGCTTCGGCTCAATACCTTATCTGCCGACGAATCTTTAGGACAACCCCGGCAGCGGCGAGGTTGCGCGCGATTGCCTCGGACATCGCAGCCGGCGCAAGCGCCCGCTATGGCTCGGCGATCGGCTGTGCGGATTACTTCGCCGGCATCTCGGATATGAGCTTCTTTGGCGAGGCTACCGATCCGGTCTCAACGTCGTCGCCCGCAACACCCCGATGTGGCGCGACGGCATTCGCTGGCCGAAGTCAGGCGGGCTGGCCAACATTCCACCATCAATATCGGCCCGTAGGGACGAGACTACCACCCCCCGCTCGAGCGGCTTCACATCGGCTATGCTTTCGATGTCTTGCCCGCAAGTCGTGAGCGATGTTTGTGCCGCCTTCTCGCGAAGCAGGGGTAGCGCGCGGAAGGCGTACCTCGATACCTCGCCAGGAGCAAATCTGCAAGTCCGAGGTTGGATGCCAGATCAATCCCGAGGCATGCGCTCGCCGGCGAAGAGATCCTCAAGAACAGCTTCGCCAGCGCACCACAAAACCGGCGGCAGCGCTATGACGAAGTTTTGGGAGGCTCGTCCGTCTCCGGCAAACGATCGCGAATAGCTTCCTCGGTTTTGCTTGCCGTCTTCTTTACCACTTCGCCGACGCGGTCGACTAGCGTCTCGTCGCCGCTGGCGCCCTGGCGGTCAGCCTCTTCCTTTACGGTCTCATAGGCTTCGGCGGCGACCTGCTTGGCTTGCTCCATGCCCTTCTCGAGGACGACCTCGGCACTCTCACGGAGCTGGTCGCTGTAGCGGCCAAGTTGCTCGTCTTCCGTGGCGGTGTGGGGCAGCATCACACCGATGGCGGTGCCCACGGCGAGGCCGACAGCAGCCATTGCCAGAGGTTCGCGCTGGAACAAGTCCAGCGCAGACTCGCGCGCCTGTGCAGCCGCATCACTAACGCCTAAGGCGACTTGTCCGCCCGTGCTTCTCAACTTTTCTCTAGCCCCGCTCGCAAGGTCTGCAACAGCTTCGGTAGCACCGCCTGCTACCGAAGCCACCGAATCAGCGGCATCTGAGAGCATGGAGCCGCCTCCGGCAGCTTCGCTTTCGGCACCGTAGTACTCGCTGCTCGACTCCTGCCAGCCCTCGCCGAAGCTCTGCCGGTCGGAGAAATTGCGGGAGCCCCCAGATGGCCTGCCGCTCCGATACGCGCCTGGCGCTGACCTGTCTAGCGAAGTGCCTTTGCCGAGCATCAGCCACGCCAGGCCGGCGCCCACCAATGTAAGGGGCAGGGGATTGTCCCTGACCTGAGCCTTGAGGTTGCTGAGCATGGCGGCCCCCTCACCGGTGAACATCCCGGTGAATTCGTCGATCAGCTGACCCGGTGTCATCTTGCTGCGGATCGAGTCTGCGGTGTCCGTTATCTTGGCTCGGGCAATGTCGGCATCGCGTTCGAGTTCGGCTGAGGATTTGTCGATCATCTTATCTGGTCCTTGATCACGCGTGCGTCGCGCTTGAGTTGGTCTTGCGTGCGGTCGGGCGTCAGCTCCGAGGGAGCCATGCTTGCCGTGCCGGTGCGCAAGAGTATGACGCCCAGTACTGCCACCACGACGCCGACGAGCAGCGAGGACCATCCGGCTCCGAGCCCGGCGCTCGCCAAAGCAATTACCAGCGCCTGCAAGAGCACAATCAGGGCGGCGAGCAGGCAAATGGCGCCGCCCAGGACCTCAACTGCCCCAGCGCCGGCCTTGCTCGCTTTTTCCGAAATTTCAGCTCGCAACAGCCTGCTTTCGGTTTGAAGCAGCGTCGTGACCTGCTGTGCGAGATCCCCCACAAGTGTTGTCAGGCTGCGACTGTCCTGGTTGTCTGTCATGGGTTTCGCTCCAGGCTTGCATTGGCCCAGTCGTCGCCGGACTGATCGGATCGTAGCGGCGTCGGCTCTAGTGCCTCTGCCGATCGAGAGTTCGAACCCGTTTCGGATGCTTGGCCTGTTCCCGGCTGGACCGGTGTCCCGGTCGAGACAGATGGTGGCGAGCTCTTGATGAACCGTCCCAGCGCCAGGCCCGCCAATACGGAACCGGCGATCAGCGCCCCCGAGTTGTCGCGGCCGAACGACCGGATCTCACCAAGCACCTCGTCGAACGGTTTATCCTTCAAGGACGACGAAAGCCGCTCGAGCCCCCCTGCGGCGTCGAGGGCGAATTTCGAAGCGGTCCGTTGATCGCTGTTGGCAAGATGCTCGCTTGCCGCGCGCAATGCGCCGCTGAAAGCCTTCAGATTGGCGCTCACGTCGCGCTGCGTTCCCTCCGCCTTGTCGAACAACGCTTCCTTTGCTTCCGAGGCGTAATCGGCGGCTTTCCTAGTGATTTCGTCGCGAGCATCGTGGAGCGCCTCTGTCGCGGTCTGCTTTTCCAGTTGTAGTCTTTCCGAAAGCTGGCTTTTGGCTGCCTCGAAATCGGCCGTCTGACGGCCCTGGTCGTCCTGGTCCTGCATGGTATCTCCTAGTGGAATCCGAGGAAGGAGAGGATCGCAAGCACGATGACGACAAGGCCGATGAGATAAATGACACTGTTCATGGCGCAATCTCCTCCACTGCCCACCGAACTTGCCTGCGCTTTCTGTGTTCCGTTCGAACAGCACTTTTTTGGTAAGCGCCGCCTAACTAGCCTGAACGGGTGCCTTATGCCCAAGGCAGTGAGCGTTAGAATGATATCAGCGACCGGACTCCGGTGCGACTTACAGGTAGACGGGTGCGGTCCGGATGGATGGCTTACGAAGCGAACTGCTTCCGGGGTTTCCGACGCAATGGCTAAGAAAGGCATGATGCCCGTAGCGGTCGACTGCCGGTTCGATCGCACAGACCCGGACAATGCGGCCTTTGGATCAAAGGTTACTTGGAAACCTGCCCCACCAAATTTCCTCTGGCAATGGCATGTCGGCTATCCCGATACGTTGCGACGAAGGAAGCTAGATCACGCGCAATGGGCCTTCATCGCCTGTTTTCGAAAAGAGTTCGTGACCGGGCAACGGGTCAAGTAGTTCAGTGTTCAATCTGGAGGAATTGATCCTCTCAGCGGTGCGGACCATCCGTTAACCAAAAAATGCTTCTGCAAGGGACCTATGCCCAGCTTTGTCGCGCTTTGTCATGTCGGCCGAGGTTCCCCGCCTGTCGCGCAACTCGCAGGTCAGGGAATGGTTGCACTAGGCGTCAGGAATGTTTGGAAACGGGCTCGGGTAACTGGCCCATTCAGCCCTAGGCATGAGGGGACTTAGAGCGGGACGAGCCGGCTGAACACACAGTCGTAGCGCCGCACGCATTCGGGGAACAAATGCAGGCCCTCGCCGGTTAAAGACTTGCAGGGGTCGATCCGTCTCGGTGCAGCCACTGCGGGGTCCGTCGCCCATCCCTCCGAGGCGGCGGGCTCCCCTAGCAGAGCCCAATGCCCGAGCCCCTAACCTTCAAGTCGCACGACCCAGAGCGGATGAAACTACAGCCGCTTCCGTTCCCGGCAGTTCGAACAGCATGGGCAGATGGCGACACTCGGCTTCGTCCACGATCAGCTCCTCGATAGCCGCGATGGAAAGATGGCTTTTGAGGCGCAGCCGGACAACCGCCGCGAGTTTGTGAACGGGGACCGGTACCACCCCGGCGTGATGGTCTAGCAGACTATTGATCTCAGCAACTATCTTTGGATCGACGGCGTGGGGTAGTGGTAGCATGGAAGCCTCCCCTTTCGGAAGAATAACGATACGCCGATAGGGACTATGAGTCCGGCCGCGTACGTTTTTAACCAAATGCGCGGACATCATTGGACGTCAGATCACGCTCGTTAGCGGTTGCGTGCATTAGAGCGGCGGGCGCCGGCTGCATAGCCAATCGTGAAGCAAGATGAACCTTTCCCGCATTATTGTGTTTGTAGGGGATGCCTCGCATTTTCTTCGACTTCACCGATAACGGGCAAGTCTTCCCCGACGTCGAAGGCACCGATCTGCCCGACCTCGAAGCTGCAAAACAAGAGGCGGTAAGAGCCTTGGTCGAAATCACCAAAGATAAGCTGCCGGACGTCTCTATCGAGAGTTTGTGATGAAGGTACGCGACGAAAGCGGCCAGAGGTTCGCAGAGGCAATGCTCAAGTTTGAGCTGCGGGAGCGCTAGGGGTCTTCAAAATGGTTTCCGCCTGGGACAAGTTTGAAATAGTAGCTGCTCGATTGAATGAGCGCCGCGCGCGCGCAGACATCGAAGACCTTCGGCAGACCATCGACGAAACCCCCCGTGTAATCGCAGCTTCGCGTAAGCTGTTGGACCGGATAGCCGAAGACCACGGGGCCATCTCGTCAGAAAGCAGCTCCTCCCGCCCTACCTAGGCGCTGTTGATGCCCGCTCTGCGGTTCATTCAGAGGGCCGCAGCTGTGCTTGCGCTGTCATATCAGATAAGCCTAATGTAATCCGCCTCGCCCTTGAGCGCGCCCGCGGCGTACTCGGATTGGGCGCTATCCATCGGGTGGCCTGTGGAGCACGCAAAGGGAGGACAAAATGAGACTGGCTAAGTCATTTGCACTTGCTGCTTTGCTGCTTCTTTCGTCTGCATTGTCTGCGGCCGCCCAGTCGGCTCGCGAGGACATCGAAGCGGCGTTGGTAAAATTCATGGATGCCTTCAACAACGGAAACGCAGCAGCGGTGGGTCAAATGTATACCGACGATGCCGCCCTGCTGCCACCCGATAGCAAGCGCGTCGATGGCCGCAAGGGCGTGGAAGAATTCTGGCAGGGCGCAATCAAGGCCGGGATGAAGAATCTCACCCTGAAAGCGCTGGAAGTGGAAGGGAGCGGGAATCTCGCCTACGAAGTTGGCGCATTTACGCTCGGTGTGCCGAGCAAAAGTGGCGACCCCTCCACCGTCGCAGGCAAGTACATTGTCGTCTGGAAAAAAGGCGACGACGGGACATGGCGTCTGCATCGGGACATCTGGAACTTGGGTGCGGCCCAATAGGGATGCCGTGACCCCTGAGACCGGGGAGGGCGAAGTGTCCGACGAACCAATAACCGTTCTGATGGTCAATGAGTACCCTGACTACATTGATGCACAAGTGTGGGCTGCTGAGCTGAAAACCCGTGTGCCGCAGCTGGAGTTCAGGCTTTGGCCAGACGCCGGGAACAAAAGTGACATAGATATTGTGCTGATCGACAAGGGCGCCAGTCCTGGCTTTTTTGATGCCATGACGGGGCTAAGCGCCGTCGTCTATTTGGGAGCTGGTGTCGAGGGTATTGATCTTCAGAGCTTTCCCAAGAGTGTTCCGCTCATCAGGCTCGCAACGCGTGAGCAGGCTTCGGAAGTGGTGCAGTACATCGTCCTTCGCGTTCTCTGCCAGCAACGGCATGTGGCGGATTACATGAGTCTACAAGCCCGCAAGTTGTGGAATCCGATCGCGCCGCGGAAGATCTCCGAGACAAGAATAGTTGTGCTGGGTGCGGGCCGGATCGGTGGCTGGGCCGCAAAGCTGTTTGCGGACTTGGGCTACGACACGGCAGTCTGGTCTCGTCATCAAAAGACGCTTCCTGGTATACACAGTTACTTTGGCCGTGCCCAGCTTGCGGACGCACTCACAAGTCGGGACTACGTTATCTGTTCACTTCCCTTGACTGGTGACACTCGTGGGATACTGAACTCGAGTGCCTTTCAAAAAATGAAGCAAGGTGCCTACCTTGTGAATGTCGGCAGGGGCGCGCATGTCAACGAAGACGACCTGATCCGCGCTCTCGACGAAGGTCAGCTTTCTGGAGCTTGTCTTGACGTGTTTGAGCGTGAACCGCTGGAGACTTCATCGCCGTTGTGGACTCATCCCAAGGTGACCATCACACCTCATGTCGCGAGCTTCTGGGTAGATTCTGGAATTGACCAGGTCGCCGATCTCTGCGGTCAAGTCGCAAGAGGAGAGCCTCTGTCCAACAAGATCGACTTCGAGCAGGGTTATTGAAGCTAATGTCATTACCCGCCGCGGCGGAATACTCTTTGCCTTCGTGTTCATTCAAAGCGCGTGGCTGCGTGAGCATACACAATACTGGTACTTCGAGACCGCCTGACGGGCGCGGCCACACGCCTTGCGCGCCTAAGAACTTTGGATATGCTCCACTTCGGTGGGGATATGACCATGAGTGCAGTTCTCTCGATCTGGCGGCGGCGGTGCCGAAGCCTTGACGAAGCTCTAAATCGTGAGTGAGGGCCCCAGCGTCCTCGGGGAAACTGCGGACTGGCTGGCGCCATTCCTCAGCGAAGTAGTGAGACCTCCAGTCCTCGTCGCCTTGGTACGGCTCACAGCCGAGCGACGATGTTTCGCAGGCGGTTTATGTCAAAGCTCGCCAACTCTGCCTGCAAATTTGAGAATGACGCTCTTGCCGGCATCCGAGACCTGCCGCCTCCATGATGTCGCGCAGCGCCAAAGCGGCATCGATGACTTCATACCATTCGACGCCTTCGCCGGGATCGAGGTCCAGAACGACGCGATCGGCATGCTCGATGTCGTCCACCGTAGCGTTCCAGGGATGAAGCTCCACGACGTCCATTTCGACCAATCCGATACCCTCCGGCGAAGGCCGCCTTGCGAGAGGATGGCACGGTAGCGAGGCTGCGCTCTTAAGGTCGTCCTTACGAGCGAAGTTAGCAGCACAGCATGAGCCATATGACGTTATTGACCGGGCCGGAGCGGCGGCGTCGTTGGAGTGAAGCGGATCAGTGCCGGATACTGGCGGCGGCATTCGCGCCCGGGGCCACAGTGGCGGCGGTGGCCCGTCAGTACGATGTCGCGACCAGCCTGATCTACAAATGGCGCCGCACGATGAGAGCCCGCGAGACGGGCTTTGCCGAAGTTGTCGTGGTTCCCGATGAGCCTGTCGCCGTTTCGCGGCCGGCGGCATCCCCAGCGGTGATCGAGCTGGAGGTCGCCGGCAAGGTGCGGCTGCGGATTCCGCTGACCACGCCGCCAACACTGGCGGCAGCGATGGTGAAGGCGCTGGGCGTTTCATGATCCCGGTTCCGAGCCAGGTGCGGATCTGGTTGGCGGTCGGCCGGACCGATATGCGTCGCGGGATGCAAGGCCTCGCTCTGCAGGTTCAGGAGACGCTGGGCCGGGACCCGCATGCCGGCGATATTTACGTCTTCCGCGGCCGCAGCGGCAATCTGATCAAGATTATCTGGCATGATGGGCTCGGCATGTCGCTGTATGCAAAACGGCTCGAGAAGGGCCGGTTTCTATGGCCGTCGCCGGCGGACGGCACGGTTTCCATATCACCGGCGCAGCTCGCCTACATGCTCGACGGGATCGATTGGCGCAACCCGCGTCACACGTTCCGACCGCAGCGCGCGGGCTGAGTTTTTCTTTGAGTTTGCGCCATTTTCCGCGAGTCAGCGGACGCGTTTTATGATTCACTCCAGGGCATGGTTGCCACCGCCCAGGATGCTGTTCCGGACGATATTGGCGCGCTGAGAGCAGCGCTGACCGCGGCGCTGGCCAGAGCCGAAGACGAGGCCGCGCGCGCTGCGCTGGTCGAGGCCGAACTGGCGGTCGCCAGGGCCAAGGCATCGGATGATGCGGCGCTGGTCGCGCATCAGCATCTGACGATCCGGAAGCTGCAGCGGGCGCTGCATGGTCAGAGTTCTGAACGCTCAGCCCGCCTGCACGACCAGATGGAACTCACCTTCGAGAAACTCGAGAGCACCGCGACGGAAGACGAGATCGCCGCCGAACAGGCCGCGGCCCGGACCACCGAGGTGGCGCCTTACATGCGCAAGCGACCGGCGCGCCAGCCATTTCCCGAGCATCTGCCGCGCGAACGCGTGGTCGAGCCGGCGCCGGCCGCTTGCCATTGCTGCGGCGGTCATCGGCTGCGCAAGCTGGGTGAGGATATCACCGAGACGCTGGAGGTGGTGCCGCGGCAATGGAAGGTGATCCAGCACGTGCGGGAGAAGTTCACCTGCCGCGACTGCGAGGCGATCAGCCAGGCTCCGGCGCCGTTCCACGCCACCCCGCGCGGCTGGGCCGGTCCCGGCCTGCTGGCGATGATCCTGTTCGAGAAGTTCGGCCAGCATCAGCCGCTCAACCGACAGGCTGAACGCTATGCCCGCGAAGGCGTGCCGCTCAGCCTGTCGACGCTCGCCGACCAGGTCGGCGCCGGCGCCGCGGCGCTGATGCCGCTGTTCAAACAGCTCGAAGCCCATGTGCTGGCCGCTTCACGTCTGCACGGCGACGACACGACGGTGCCGGTCCTGGCCAAGACCGATACCGGCCGATTATGGACCTATGTGCGTGATGACCGACCGTTCGGCGGCGCCGATCCGCCGGCGGCGGTGTTCTATTATTCCCGCGATCGCCGAGGCGAACATCCCGCAGCGCATCTCGCCGGCTGGAGCGGCATTCTGCAGGCCGATGCCTTTGGTGGTTATGGCGATCTCTATGCGACGGGTCGTCAGCCGGCGCCTATTCTGGAAGCCAGCTGCTGGGCCCACAGCCGGCGCAAAGTGTTCGAGCTGGCCGATATCGAGGCGGCGGCGCGCAAGAAGGCGCACGGCGAGAAGCCCAACCTGGTCTATCCGCTGGCGGTCGAAGCCGTGAAGCGCATCGATGCCCTGTTCGATATCGAGCGCGAGATCAACGGCCTGTCGCCGGCCCAACGCCACGCCGTGCGCCAGGAGCGGAGCGCGCCGCTGGTCACCGAACTCGAGCGCTGGATGATCAAGACGCGCGACAAGCTCTCGCGCGGGCACGATCTGACCAAGGCCTTCAACTACATGCTGCGCCGCTGGTCATCCTTCGCCCGGTTCCTCGACGACGGGCGGATCTGCCTATCGAACAATGCAGCCGAGCGAGCCCTGCGCGGCATCGCTCTCGGCAGAAAGTCCTGGCTGTTCTGCGGTTCCGATCGCGGCGGACAGCGCGCTGCCGTTCTCTACAGCCTGATCGTCAGCGCCAAGATGAACGATGTCGACCCGCAGGCCTGGCTCGCCGACGTCCTCGCCCGACTGCCCGCCTATCCGGCCCATCGGATCGATGATTTGCTGCCGTGGAATTGGAGATCCGCAAAATTGCGGACCCAACCAGCGGCGGCCTGATCATGCAGCGCAATAAGGTGCATCACGTCTACACCGTCGATCGTGTCGCCAGGGACCTCGGCGTCAGCGAAGCGCTCATCCAGGACCTGACCCTCGGTCTCGAGCCCGAGGACGGCGTCATCTGGGTCTACGGCGCCAACGATGACGACGGGATCTTGGCCTTCACCGATGAAGGGATCGAGGAGGTCAAACTCCTCCTCGAAGAATATCATCGCGTCTCCCCAAAGAAACCTTGACCCCAGCACTCCGGTGCTCAGGTTCTCCTGGCCGCCGGATGCGCACGTCTGCGGTCTTCACCGGATGCGTACACCAATCCGAGCAAACCGGAAAGATCATCCACCCACACGCGCACCCCTTCACCACCCTCGCGCTTGTGGACCCGCAATTGGTGCACTGCTGCGGGAATGTCCGGCAGCGGTCCCTTGTGATAGAAGATGGCCCCGAAGGCATGGCGAACCAGCTTCAGCGGCCGCCGGCCAAGATGAACCAACGCCTGATCGGCAACCCGTTCCCAGTAGCCAGCGAGCTCTTCTTTGGAGGGTGAGACCGCATCGGGCAGCAGCTGCAGGATGTTCTCGCGCGGGACGCCATGGTTGCGGTCCAGCCGTCGCTTCGACCGTGCGGGCGGTTTTGCCTGGATAGGCACGAGGTCTTCGCGCAATCCCTTGAACACCGCCTCGCGCAAGATGCCGCGATCAGTCACGCCAGTGAATTGCACCTCCGCCAGAACGTCTGGTCTGACCCAGCTCGCTTTGGGCTTGTCGACAGGCAGTGACAGCGGCGACTTGTCGATGATCAGGGGGCCCCTCCAGGCCCATCCTGCAGGCGTGAGCGAACATGTCGCTGCGGCTTACCTTGAGGTGCTCGGCATAGGTCAATCTCGGCGCTGTATCGCTCAGCAGCTTCTCCAGCGCGGCCTTGCGCTCAATCAGCGGCTGCTGGCGAAGGTCGCGCCCGCTAAGTGCAGAGATCGAATGCATAGAAGATAAGCCTGAGCGAGTTCGGGTTGCCCAATTCCCCGCTCCAAGGCTTGATAGTCCGGCAGACCCGTGTCGCCGAGGACAACGGCTTCGCCGTCGATGATCGCAGACCTTATCGGCAGGTTCGCCGCGGCTTGGACAATGCTCTTGTGGCGATGCGACCAGTCATAGCCGCGACGCGTGAAGGCTCGTGCTCTTCCCCCCTCGACGATGAGTTGGGTCCGGTAGCCATCGTACTTTATTTCGTGAAGCCATTCGCCGTCTTCGGGAGCTTTGGCCACCAGGGTGGGTGATTGAAACTCGATGAAGGAAAGCCGGTCCTTTGCGCTACTCATGAATCTGCGACTCCAGAAATCGACTCAAGCCGCAGGACGAGCCTCGGTTCCGGGCATTTTAGGAAAGTTGCATAAAGTTGGGCGGGCCCTCAGATCTTCGGTGGACCGCACTGTCCCGTGGCGAAGATTCCAGTTCGTGATCTTTGCCTCGACGCGGGAGATGCGATGGCCGACGATGTGTGGCGGACTAGCTGCGTCGGTCGCAACCTCGAACCTGTCATGCACTCCCGTCCCAAGGCCGAGGATAGCAAGCTGATCGCAGCAGAAGGCGAGGGGCGATGACCCGGGCTCAACGCCGTTCGGTATTTTCGCTTCCGGTCAGTTGGCTCGCGCCGCCCAGGTTGTTATCGCATGACCTCGACGGAGATTGCGGCAAGGGCTCGCTCCATGCTCTCAGCACGTATTACAAGAACACTAAGCGAATGACGTCGGCCACCCAGCCGATCGTTGAACTTCTGGGGAAGCTCTTTTTGCACTCCGGCCGAGCCTTCAAAGAGCCTGTGACCTTACTGCAGAGGCCCAGGCGAGCAAGTGTCGCCTGCGATGTCGCCCCCGTGCCGAGCAAAGGGTGTTCCCAGCCGAAAAAATGCCAGAAACTCGCAGCCGCAATCCTCGCCTCCCGCAGCTGCTCCTCCCGATATCAGTGGCGGAATTGGGATTGGCGGTAGCCTGGAGGTGTGACAGACGTTGCAGACACTCGGTCCCTGATGTAATTTAGTATTCGATCAAGTGAGGAATATGCCCGCCGTCGCGACGGCTTTTCTCTCTTTCTGTCTCGGCGGATTGCATGCTCTGTGACGGACCTTGCTAGCACATGCCGTGTTCTTGTGGGCGAGGCAATAGCGTTCAAGGGAATTGCCATGCTCCGACTTTGCGGAATCATCGCAGCCTTCCTCTTCGCGAGCTTCACGACCTTTGACGCTTGCGCCGACCGAAGAGTCGCCTTTGTCATCGGCAACTCGGAGTACCGACAATTCCCCGCACTCAAGAACCCGGCCAAGGATGCCGAGGACGTGTCAAAAACCTTTCGACTGGCAGGGTTCGAGGTCTTCGTCGCAAGCGATCTGACGAAGCTGCAATTCGAGGAGCAGTTCCGCAACTATCTTGCCGCCGCAGACGGCGCAGAACTGGCCGTCGTCTACTACTCCGGCCACGGTTTTCAGATCGGCGGCGAAAATTTTCTGATCCCGGTCGATGCCTCCTTGAAGCAGGCGGCGGACATCGAAGTCCAGGCCATCAAGCTCAACGATGTGCTGGAACAGTTACGCTCGAAATCAAAGATTCAGGTGATCATACTCGATGCCTGCCGCAACAATCCGTTCCCACGCAAGAATTACTGGCTGAGAGACCAGCTCATCACTGCCGGCAATACCGGGCTCGCACAGGTGAGAAGCTCACTGAACACCTTGATTGCCTTTGCCACCGAACCCGGGGCGGCGGCTTATGACGGCGCCGGCGAACTCAGCCCGTTTTCGGCGGCGTTTTCCCGTCGCGCGCTGGCCCCGAACCAGGAGATCCGCACCGTGATGGCGGCGGTGCGCCGCGATGTGGTCGAGGCCACAAACGGCCTCCAGGTTCCCTGGGAGAACTCATCGCTGATCGACGAAGTTGTCCTGATGCGCCGCAGCAATCGACCATCGCTGCCGCCCGTGCTGGAGAAGGTGGTGCTGTCAGGAGTCGGACCCGTCGACTTGGGCTTGCCTGAACCGGTCGATGTCGATGGTGGCACGATTACCCTGAGCATCGAAAGACCGCCCGCCCTGGGACGTTTGATGCTGGACGGCAAGGCTGTTGAGTTGGGCGTGCCGATCCAGGGCAAGGATCTGCCGCGCCTGCAGATGGATGTTCCCAAGGGAGTCGCCCCGCAGGAAGAGGTCGACATGCTGGCCTATGCGACGCATGACAACTGGGGCGGCCAGACCCAAGGCATCGTCGTGTTTCGGGTCAAGAGCGGTGAAGGCGCGCAAGGCGAACAGATCATGGCTTCGCTCGAGGCCGAGCAGAAGCAGCAGGTGCTGGAGCGTGGCATTCATATCACCGGTGCGGCCGAGGCGATCGAGAACCGCGACATCGACGTTCCCGTGGGCGTGGGTCCAGTTGCGCTGAATCTGGATTTCCCGACCGATGATCCCGCCGTCAGCCTTAAAGTATCGAGTTATCCGGCAACGGGAACGCTCTCGCTGCCCGATCGAACCCTGTCGCCGCAGTCGAGCCTGATGGCCGGAGAGGTCGATCGGCTGCGCTATGAACCGCAGATCGGCGCGGAAGCCAAGGTCGAGGTCGGCTTCGAAATCCGGGCGGACAGCAGCTCATCAAAGCCCGCCACGATGAAACTGTCGCCGACGATCAATCCGTGCGACACGGCTGCCGGCGAACCTCTCGATCTGCAAGGCGTCAGCCCCGGCCTGCTGCCGAATGAAATTGGCGCTAGCGCGGTTGAGCTTTGCGAGGCCGCGGTAAAGGCTTATCCGGAAGTCCCGCGCTTCCGCTACGAACTGGGGCGGGCGCTGCTTGCGGCAGGCAAGGTCGAAGAAGCCAAGACAGCCGTCGAGGAGGCGGCCAGGAAGGGACATGTACGCGCCGTGTTCGAACTCGGCTACATGTATGCGACCGGAGCCGGCGTGGCCCTGGACCGCACCCAGGCCAATGCCCTCTACGCGGCGGCCGCCGACAAAGGCGATCCCTACGGAATGACGTCGTGGGGTCGCGCCTTGTTCAATGGCTATGGCGTCAAGCCCGACACCGGCAAGGGTTTGGACCTGCTGCTCAAGGCGGCAGCGATGGGGCACACCTATGCCATGAACGATCTGGCCGCGATCTTCACTGAGGGCCGCAACGGCGTAACCGCTGACCCGGCCCGCGCTGTTGCCTTCCTGCAAGCCGGTGTCCAGCGGCAGGACATGTATTCCATGAACCTGCTCGGGCGCAATTACTTGTCCGGGCAGGGCGTGGAAAAGGACCCCAAAACGGCGTTAGCGCTATTTCAGAAGGCAATCGATCTCGGTCAGCCGTATGCGCCCGGCAGCCTCGCACGCATGTATCGGGATGGTGTCGGGGTGGGACGGAGCCTCGCAGAAGCGCAAAGATTCTTCGAAATTGGGATCGCTCGGGGTGATCCGTCCGCAGCTTACGATCGCGCGGCCCTCGAAATGCAAAAGGGCGATAAGGCCGATCAGGCCCTTGCCGTGCGCTTCCTTGCGCTTGCCGCCGCACTTGACGTGCGCAAGGAACTGCCGGACGCCCAGAGGTCGCTGGCAAAGTTCGGACCGAAGCCAAAAACAGCGGCGTTGAAGCAACTGCGACAGGAACTGAAATCGAAGCTTCCCGGGTCCGGTTCACAAGACACTCAACTGGTTAACGCGGCCAGACGAGTCTGGGAAGAAGCCAATCCGCGTCGGGACTTGTTCTGACCAAGGAGGAGACAATGGCGAGCAGAGTATTGAAACACGCAATACTTGGAACAGCGTTATCCGGCTTGTTGGCGGGCCTCATGGGCTGCACTTCCCTGGTTCCGAGAGTTGAACCGACGCCACTGGTCGAAACGCCCCAGCCGAAGATTCTCCGCCGGGTGCCTCCGCCGAAGGTCGTCAAGCCCGTTCGCAAACAAAAAACCGCGAAGAAAGTGATTATACCGGTTGAGGACGAGCCTGTTCCTGCGCCTGTCATTCCTTCTGGTGGCGGTGGCGGTGGAAGCGGGGGAGGCGGCTGGGGTTGATCAGGTCAGACCGAAGAAGGATTGCATGAGCCTGGCGTCCGATGGCGCTTTCTGATCCTACCAGACTTGCCAGTCGTCATCGACATCCCGCCGAACACGACAAAAGACAGCAGGGAGAACCGGCCTCTGACGGAAATGGGTGAAGTCGTCCTCAGGCCTCGGTCAGGCAGGCGGGGAGGATTCAATTGCTGGCCGCGTCATGCCTTCCGGGACGAGGCTGACCCGCTAGTCTAGTTTCCGTCCACAAACACGTGTATTTCGCAGCGTTTACAGAGGTTTATGCTAGGCTGGGTCGCCTTAGCGACGGGATGGATGGGATCACGGGCGCTGACCGTCGACAAGATAGCGTGGTCAGCACTATCAGCCGCACGCCGCGACGGCCGGCAATGGCCGGTGCGACGCAACGACGATGCCGGGATTGGCGTTCAGGTCGCTTTGAGGCGGGTGAAGAGGACGAGGTTGTAGGCCACGACCGAGGACCAGACGTAAGCCTTGAAGTGATCAAGGCCGCGCCAGGTGCAGCGTGCCAAACCGTAGGCGCGCTTCAGGCATGATATGCCGGCTTCGATGCCGGCGCGGAAGTTGCGCAGCTTGCGATAGACCCACTTGCTTTTGACCATGTCCTCGATCCTGAGGCCGGCTTTCTTGTGGAAGGCCATGTCGCAGACGCCCCACGCCTTCGCCGTGGCCAGGTTGTCACGAGTGGCGAAGCCGCCATCGGCCGCCGCTTGCCGCGGCGCTTGGCCGTAGAGGTCGATGTGGCGCTCCAGCATCGGCAGCAAGCGGTCGCTGTCGGCCGGGTTGCCTGCTTCGATCACCAGATCGAGGATCAAGCCGCTCCTGCCGGTGGTCAGGTTGAGCTTGTGACCGTACTCGGTATCGCGGCTGCCTTTGACGATGATATCGGCATGCTCTTCGAACAGGCTGACCAGCTTCTCGCCGGCCGCTACCTGCTCGCCGGCCAACACCCGCCGCTCGCTCTGTCTGATGATGCGTTCGACCAGCGGCTGATAATGATGGACCTGGAGTTGCCACAGAGCGATGGCCGGTGTGATCGCAACGGCCAATCGCTCGCTCGCCTGCTTCAGATAGGCCAAGGTCGCGTGGGTGATCGCGATCAGCTCGCGGTAGAGTTGGACCCGATTGGGTCGACCGCGCGTGAACTGGATCTTGCGGGCGCGCTTCTTGGCTGCGCGGCAATGATCACGCCACTCAAGGCCGGCGCCCCCGATCAAGGCGTCGGCCCGCTTCAGCAGGCGCACCATGACCCGCACAGCATCCCAAAGCAGGCTGCTGTCGCTCGGTTCGTGCATGAGTGCCGAGGTCACGGTGCTGTCCAGCCGCACGACCGCGCCGTCTTCGAGCTTCGCCTGCCGAGCACCCGACAGCAATGCCCTATTGATCTGCTCCCAGGTCTCGGACCGGATCGCACTGATGGTCCTTTGCAGCACCGACTTCTGTGGGCTCCATGACCATGGTAGGCGGGCAAAGGCTCGGAACGACGCCGAGTCCTCGAGATGGAACGCCAGCTCCTGATAAGTCAGCTGCCGATATTGCTTGAGCAGCGCGCAACGCAGCACTGCTTCGGCGGGCAGTCCCCGCCGTCCAGTCGCCTTGACGCCATGTCGACGCAGGTCGCGCGCCACCGCGCCAAGCAGATCGCGATGCTTATCCAGCCATTGCGACATCGCTTTCAGTTCATGGCCGATCTCGTGTACGGCGAAAACATCGAATATGCTGGCTTGGACGGTGCGTTCTTGGCGCATTGTCGGCTCCGGCGGTGGCGGGGACTTGGACTCAGTGGCATGATCCAAGATACCTGAAACCGCCGGGCCTTGCTCGCGCAAAGATGCGATTCAGCTAACAAAATCAAACGCTTGTCGTTTGCGGACGGAAACTAGTCTAGCTCTGACGATGAGACCTGACTGCCTTCGTGAGGGAGTCACGCCGGCCGGGCGCAAGATCGTCATGATACCGGACCAATGCCGGCGTCCGCCGTAAACCCTCGATCGGGAAGTCCGGTGATTTGACGGTCGAGCAAGCTCGAAAAATCGCCCAGGACTGGCTCCTTCCCTATCGATCGTGGCGAACTTGAGCTTCGAGGCGAGGTCAGCCACTTCGACGAGAACGCCCGAAAGGGTATTTGGGGAACGCTGCTGGCTTGCTGTCGATGCTGGATTTGGCTGCATGTTGTCGGCGCAAGTGGCTATTGCTGTCGCATAGACGAGATTGCCGCTGCCCGTTTGGGAGCTTGGGGGAGGCGCCGGCCGAGCAGACATCAGGTCCGCCGCCCGCAGAACTTAACAGCGGCCACGCTCGCGCCTACGGCGTTATCGCGGAAAGCCGGACGGCAGCCGGTCAGCGCATAACTCACATGCGAGTCCGTCTGCGCCTTACAATCGCAGCGGCTGGGTCAGACCGCTGGCTGTCTCAACACAAGCCGGGTTGACCTTGCAACTGCCAGCGCACCAAGGAGCGCCGTTAAGTGAACAGCACCTCTTCCTGTAGATGACGGCGTGATGCGATCCTACCAGACTTGCCGATCATACCAATCGTCAATATCCTGCCGAACGCGGTCCCTTTCGATACCGTAGCGTTCCTGGATCTTGCCTTCGAGCTGATCGCGATTGCCAGCGATGCGATCAAGATCATCATCGGTAAGTTTGCCCCACTGTTCCTTGATCTTACCCTTGACCTGCTTCCAGTTTCCTTCGACGCGATTCCAGTCCATGACATATCCTCCATTGTTTTGCACAAGGCGAAACGGTCGTCCGGCCAGGGAGTTCCGGGACGAAGATCTCTGATGTTCACGTCTCCAGTTGGGAAGGTGACGACGCCAATCAGGAGATGGTGGGCCTTTGGGGACGCGTCGACCTCCCCGAGCGGAGCGTGACGTGTTGAGCGAGAGGAGCACGGCTGTCCCGCACATGATCATCCATGTCGAAATCGCCCACCCAGGCTTCGAGCCGCTAGGCTCGCCCGCGGTAGCGACGTGCCGGATCCGAATACATGGGCTCATTCGATACCCTGCCTGGGAGCTGGCTCGGTGGCACGCGCGTCGCCACCATTGAACCGGAAGGGTCCGGCCGCGTTGTCTGGTGACTGGTACGGCGATTGTTGTAGATAGAAATGGCGAACACTGGCACAACGCGTGGACGCAACCATGACCGGGCAAGGGTCGCTGGTGGGCAGGACCACGAAATGAAGTATGAGGCGAGCAAAACCGGCGCCAGCAAAGCTGACGTCAGGTCGGCGGTGAAGTCAGTCGCCAACAGTCGCAAGAAAGTCACGACAAGCTGGGCAGGAAGTGAGGCTCGGCCGCACAGACGCTGGGGAAGTTGCAATATCAAGAGCTCGAGGTTCAGCGCAGGGGATAGGCCACATTGCCTATGACCGGCTGCCGCGAATATCTCACGAGGGGGCACGCACATGACTCGCATCGCTACCTTCAATGTGAACGGCGTCAACGGCCGATTACCTGTGCTCCTGAAGTGGTTAGGCGAAAGCGACTACGACATCGTTTGCCTGCAAGAATTGAAGACGTCGGACGACAAGTTTCCTATCGATGCGATCAGAGAGGCGGGTTACGGTGCGATCTGGCACGGCCAGAAATCCTACAACGGTGTGGCGATCCTGGCCCGAGGAATGGAGCCTGTGGAACGCCGACGCGGCCTGCCTGGCGATCCTGACGACACTCACAGCCACTATATCGAGGCCGAGGTGGATGGGGTCGTTGTGGGCTGTCTCTATCTGCCCAATGGCAATCCAGCGCCTGGCCCAAAGTTCGACTACAAGCTGCGCTGGTTCGATCGCCTCATCAACTACGGCCAGCACTTGCTCGAAGTTGGGGCACCCAGTGTTCTCTGCGGCGACTATAACGTCGTTCCAACCCAAATCGACGCCGTGGTGCCAAGGCGATGGCTGGGCGATGCGGTCTATTTCCCGGAATGCCGGCAGGCCTATGCTAAAATGCTCGAAGGTGGCTGGATCGATGCCGTCCGGCGCATCCATCCGGAGAAGGGCATCTACACCTATTGGAATTTCTCCTACTGGGGCGGCTACGATCGGAGTTCGGGCCTGCGAATGGACCATCTCCTTGTGAGCCCCTCCCTTTCCGACCGGCTGCGCAGTGCCGGCGTGGATGTCGACATGCGCGGCTGGGAGAAGCCAAGCGACCATGCGCCGGCCTGGATCAAGCTCTATTGAACGCGAGGAACACAGATGATTAAACCGGATTCTCTCGAATGACAGGCTTGGCGCGCCGTTCCAGACCGGGAAGCTGTTGTCCAGGGGCGATGTCGCCTGCACGAGCGAACTCGAAGCGGCGTTTGACGAGTATATTGTGCCGGGTCGCGTCGGGCGCGCAGCTAGGCTGCCTTCTTAAGGTCCGCCACCTGAACGCCCAGCCGGAACGCCTGACCATCTGCAAACGAGCGCGCGTAGCTCTCGGATGTAAAACGGACGGTGGTCGTGGTGCCATTGACCGTCACGCGAACCGACCAGTCTTTGTCTCTGACGATTTCAACGGCGTGTCGGTCATGCGGAGTCATACATTGCTCCCAGAATCTTACGTTGAGGAGGGAGGATAGCGTCGCAACACTCGTTTGCATGCAAATAATCCGACAGCGCGATGTCGAAATGTCAAAACAGCGCACAGCTAGGCGAACTTAAGTCGATGTCGTCGCCTTGAGCTGTTCAAGGTGGTCTCTTGGCGAAGTTACAAAGTGCGGTGGCAGTCTCTTCAGCCGTCCAGCCTTGCTCGATGCAAGAGGAATCAGAGCCGTGAAAGCGGTTTCAAGGACGGCTGCGCAGTTCACGTCCTGTCCAGGCTGTCCTCGGCAAGAATGTGCGGTGCAACTTGTGCTGTTCGGGACATGAAAAATAACTGGCAGTGCCAGAAAAATTCTGACTTTCATCTTACCGTCGGTCAGCCGTAGTGAAGTTTCGGTTTTGGCTCGGTGCCGGTGAATTTGACGCCGATGCGGTCGTTGCGACGCCAGCGAACCTCCGATCGATAGGCAACTCCATCGACCGACACGTAGAGCAAGAAGCGATCGGGAACCCGGGCATCGGGCGCGACCTTCAGCTCAGCGCCCCCCTCATGCTGATTGCGCAAGGTGCAGCTGATCTCGGAATTCTGGATCCCGGTGATGATCGTCCCGCCCTTTAGCACACGTTGGCGGCGCTCGCGCCGATGCTCGTCGGATCTCTCATCAACTGGGTTCCCGGTGTTTGCCATCGATAAAATGTCAATTCGCCCCTAGGTAATACCGAACACAGACGCGCAGCAATGGATGGGTCATGTTGCCCTATTTCGTGACATTACAGGGCATGCTCAGGTGAATCTGTCGCGTCGCGCAGAAAAAGGCAATGATTTAGAAAAGGTCCCGCGTTTGCCGACATGCCGATCAACACGGTTTCCAAGCTTTTGGTCGACGCCGACCTAAATGCTGACCTTCCGGCAGACAGGCCGAGTAGCCGTCGAACTCCACCTCGTATATCCAGGCGTCGCCCTCGGGCGGCTTCTCGACCAAAGTCGGCATCAAGGCTCAATGAACTCCAGCCGGCTGGTGCCGGCGCCTGCCCACCTACGCAAGGAACCGAGTCTGGATCGTGAGATCCGGCGGCTAGGGCAACGGAACATAATCAGATTACCAAATTAGCAATGATGCATGAGATGGCCTATAACTTGCGCAACCGGTGAACGACCCAATTGCCGCTAGTTAGCGCCAGCGGCCGCTGGTCATCCCCCGATTGGCTGCCGGGCCGTTCCTATCAAACCGCTACGCTCGATTGATCGACTACTCGCGACTATCGAAAGCCACCAACAGGTCAAGGGCCGCAGCGACTTCGACGATAGCCTCGGTTATATGGTCGTCGCATACTGTCAAATCAGGCGCAGACTGCCGAACGTGGCATAATGCGGCTTTGACCGAGACGGTGTCCCCCCGGTCCGCCCTGTTGAGGATTGCGGCAATCGCCTGTTCTAGAACTGGACCGACCCTTTGGACGATGCTCATCCACCTTCCCCCCCGGGAACGCTAGCGTCAAAAATAACGTGTTCGAGGCCGGAATGCAACCGATGGGCGAAATCGCGACTATTTTTCGGTCTAATCATTGCGCATCTGCAAAGGAGACCGAAGGCAAACATGCCGCAGCGGAGCCAAGGGCGATGAATCGTCTCAAAGGCTAATCGTTGTCAGAGTTACAAAAGTTGAACTTCATCGGGGAACGCTCTTTCTGTCTGCCTGTTCGATTTGCCAGCGCACCCCGCGCATTCAGACAGGAGAAAGAAGATGAAACGCATCCTTTTGGCTTCGGCCGTGCTGGCGGTGTCGGCCGGGCTTTCCTTTGCCCAGACGACGAGCGGAACTTCGAGCGGAACCTCGACCACGACAACCATGCCCAGCACGACGGATCAGGGCACCGGCACGACGGGCAGCGGGACCAACATGTCCGGCGATCAGGGCACCGACACGACCACCACCAGCGGCACCACAAATCCGAACTCGGCCAGAGACTGCGCGCCCGGCCAGCAGACTGGCAGCGCTCAGCAGGCGGCGCCAGGTCAGCAGGACACGACAGCCAACACCGCCGCGCCAGGCCAGTTGAAAAAGACCGACGAAGGTTGCTGATTGGCACATCGGCACAGGTTGGAATCACCAGCGTGTGGCTGGCCAGTCTCCCCCGACCACCGCCTGAACTCAACTCGGCTGGCGAGCAAGCTGCCGCCAGCCGAGCATCACCGCAAAGCCGCTCGCTCGCTACAGCGCTATCGAGAGCGCGCTCGCGAGCGGCTTCGCTACCGGAGCCAGACCATCGCCGGTGAGCCGCCGAAGGAACGTGGCATCTTGCCGCGCTGCGCCGATCCCCGCTGCCGGAGCCGATCTCCAGGTCAAGATCTGATGCGACATCTGCTCGATACAAACCGACTCGGAGCCCTGCTCTAAAGGACGGCCCAACGAAACGACCATAATTTTTTTATCTCCTCCCTCACAGCCGCCGAATTCGTCGCGGTGTGCTTGAGAAGCCGTCGGGCAAGCGGCATGACGAGCTCGAAAAAAGTTCGCGGCGTCGGACGGTGCGCAGATGCTTTTTGCCGGCCGGGTCCTGTTGTTCGACGAGAGGATGGTCCGGCGAGGCAAAGTGCCGGGCCCAAGGAGAGCCAGCTCAGCCTCAATCGCCTCGGCCACCGGTTCTTTGAATTCGCGGTAATCCATATTCATGCAACCACTGCCCTTGTCTTCGCGTTTGGCCGCGTTCAATCGTGGAGAGCGACAAGAATGCGGGCCTTCTGTCCAATTACAATCTGCCTCAATGGCAACCTAACGGTGGTCGCGTCCATAGCCGACGCAATGAAGGTGCTTCAGCAACCATGGCCTAGAATGGGAAAGCCGGGGCGGCTCAACGCGATCCGAATGGTCGAGGAATCCCTGGCCGGGCATTGCAGCCAGCAAGCTGCATTCGAGGCCTTCAAGGCGGCCGCGGCTGAACAGGGACTCCTTAGAACAAGAGGGACCAGCGCAGGTCTGGGGAAAGTTGCGCGGATGGTTGAAGACCTGATGTGAGATCATGCCGGCCTCGCTAACACTGCAGAGGCGCCCCACTTGAAGCCCGAATACTGCCTTCTCCCGCGAGAGCCGAAACGCCTCAAACCGGGCTATTAGCCCGGACGCGAGAAGGCCCTGGCTTCGCGTCCGGGACAGCCAGGACCACTTATCCGACGGTGAATTCTGCGCTGCCTAAGCAGTGCGGCTGCACGCCCATTTGCGATCGCGTTTGGGATCCACATTGAGGTTAACTCTGATGATCTGCCCCATCTTGTCAGAAAAAGACATTTCCCTTGACCTTGCGAGTAAAGGAAAGCAATCAGCCTTGACAAAAATCGCGATCAGGATTGCGCGGAGAACTGGGCTTGATGAGCAGATGATTCTCCGTGGTCTCTTCGACCGCGAGTGTCTCGGCTCGACGGCATCGGTCGTAGCGTCGCGATCCCTCACGCTCTGCTTGGCACGATCTCTTCGCCAGTCGTGTCTTTGACGCGCCTGGCCCAGCCCGTTGACTTCGACGGGCCCTACGACAACCAGTCGATCTCATTTAGACTGTACTCTGGCGGCGCTCTGCTACTTCCGCCTTCCTCCCTGCCCTTTCGCAAAGATGCCGGCTGCTTCGAGTAGCTCATGTTCGGGAGCGACTCCGATTGGCGCGGTCAGCCGATGAGGTGTTGGCGATTGTCGAAAATGAGCCGCTTCCGGGAATTTCCACCAATTTGAATAATTCCCGTGTCCAGCCTGGCGTTGTGATGGCAGTTCAGCAATGCCGGATTCAATTGACGCGGCGCATACCGCAGTCAACTATGGGGGCTCGCTACCAGCCGATGAGGCGGCCTTCGCGGGGAATTGAAGCATCTTCGGGGTTCCTTTTCTGCGCGGTAACCCAAACAGAATGTCTGCGTCGTCACATTACTCCGAGGCCGCGTCGCGCTCCGGCAACGCGCGGTCTGGTTCCCCCGCGGGTACTGCGATCGATCAGCCCCGCATCGTTGAGCGCAGGATGGCCTGCATGTGCTCTTTCAAGTCGAGTTCGCCTCGTGCCTCAACAGTCAACAGGTACTCGGCCTTGACCCGGCGGTCGCCTCGGCTGGTCGCAGGATAGGAACAGATGGCCAGCAAGGCTTGCTCTTCAATTCCGTCTGCCATCTTGCGGTCGTGCCAGTTGCTGCCCGCTCGATGAACAACCCTGTGGAGCGCGGCATAGGCGGTTTCATGGCTTGCGATCAGCGCCTGCAGTTCGCGCGAGATACCTTCGCCTTCAGCAAACGTCGGTTCAACGACAGACGCAACGGCGGTGAACGCAAGAAGTGTACGGCGGGTGACTGCGAGCATGCCTCATATCCTTGCCGTCTGATGAGTGCGGGCACACCATAGCACCGGCGCAGTGTTTGGAGAGATGCTTTGCAACGTGACCCTATTGTCTGCTGACAAAACGTTTCCGATCCCGCAGCTGCTCCTCCTGCAATGGCTGGCAGGTTCAGTCTCCTGAAAGGTCCTAAGGTGTGAGGCTAGTATGCCATTGAACGCCAGCCAATCGACCTAAAAGGCGAGGTCACCCGCATCGACGAGGACACCGTGACGATCGACCTCGGGCCGCTGGTCACGGTCGACGGTGACAAGGTCCGGTTGGTGGAGAAGTCTCGGCCGCCAAAACGACGAAAGGCACTTGTCGATGCCCCGGATTAGAACCGACAACATCGCGACAGGTTATGAGGGCAGGGCGCATGACGGGCGGGTAGAGGACGAGTCAAAGCACTTTGTCTACTGCCCAGTCTGCGGCCAAACGTTCGACGCGCGCGATCTTGGACAGGTGTTCCACCACGCTGAGCCGCAGCACGAGCCGCTTCCGGTCGAGCAATAGTCCAGCAGTTGAGCTCCGGCGGCAGAACGACCTTGAACCCTTCAGCGCGCCAGCGACCTTGGATTCGGAGAAAAAGGGTGACGTCAATACCAACTTCTTGCGATGTAATTTCCCTTTGAGACAGGCACGCTCGAGGTGGGGAGTGATCGCCATGACCGTCCTCGCCTACAGCATTACCAACGACATCAGAGGATCGTGGAGAGTCGTCTTCGTGCGTGACGAACTGCATTTGTATGCATCTGGACATCGAGTTTAGTCTGCTAGAGGCCGATTCAGATCCGGTCGATTGGATGAGCGTTGATGACTTCCCTGCACGGCGGCCAGCCGGCGCACTCCACAAGCGAGCGCGCGACAGCTTGGTTCCACTGATTTGTAAAGCGCTGACAAAGCGACCGAAGCTACGTGATCGCCTCTAGCGTGAACAGACCTGAGGGCGCGCTGATCCACAGACATTGGCCAAGAGCCCGCGTCTCTGGATTGAGGAGACGCGGGCCGCATCGGAGTCAGCCGATCTTGCAGCAATATCGTACGGAGGATGTACTGCGTGCACCGAACCTTCTCCGCGCGCCCGTGTTCCACCCGGACCGCAAAAAACTCCCGCCGCACTGCCAGAACGGCGGACCGATCAAACGCTTTGCGCCAAGCGGGCGGATGCGGGGGTTGGGCTTGCCAAGCGAGCGTCGACAGTAAGCGACCCCGAGCGCAACAGCGGCAAGGCGTCCACCAACCGCCGGTTGGAGCGACAGGACGATTGAGCCACCGGCAGGTCAGGTCATGCCGAGTCGCTATCGCTCGCAACCAGATGGTAGCGGAAATTGTTGCGGATATGGTCGTTGAAGTAGCGCCCCTTGGCGAACGCGGCCCGGAACGCGGCAAAGGTTTCCGGCGGCACGTCCTCAAACTCGTACCGTTTGCCGCTGGCCACGAACCAGACCGAGAGGATTCTTCTGTCGGGATCGTATTCCGTTTTGCGTATTGATGTGGAGGGCATGACGGCGGCTCGATTCGAAAAGCAATCAACGAGCGGAGAGGCCGTCGCGTTCCTATGACTGTGGTGGTGCGGTGAGGCACGGAGCGCCAGCGGCCGCGATCAGCGCCTCATCGAGAATCCACTTCAGCTTCGCCGACCGCCCGTAGCTTCATCTGCTGCCGTTCTCACTTGCCCGGAACGACAGCCAGCGGTCGCGGTATGCGGGGCAGCTTCAATATGTCCCGCGTCGGATACCGGGAAAGCGGGCCAGCGCCAGTTGGACTTTGTAATGGAGCGGCGGCGCAGCGGCGAGCCCGTTGATCGGCTCGTCTCGGCGTCCACGGGCCATTCTCCTTGCGCCGGTCTTCCGCGATCCTTGCCTTCCACGCATCGCTGCAGGATTTTCGCGAGGTGAATTGAGACCCGCCACAACGCTGATCCTCTGGGACTGTCAAGGGCCGTTCGGCGGGCTTTGCTCCGGAACAATGTCTTCTTCCGAAACTTTTTCCTTAAGTAGCAAAGGAGATTCGAAATGTCAGAAAGCCGCGAATGGTTTGTCCAATGGCTTAGAGATGCTCATGCCATGGAAGAGCAGGCAGAAACGATGTTGAACGGGCAGTTGAGCCGTATCGAGAATTATCCCGAACTGAGCGACCGAATCCGACAGCACCTCGACGAAACGAAGCAGCAGGCTGCCCGGCTGAAGACCTGTCTCGATCAGATGGACGAGGGTTCATCCACGATGAAGGACGCTGGCGGCAAGCTGACGGCGATGGCGCAATCGCTGAGCGGCGTCTTCGCCGGAGACGAGGTGATGAAAGGATCGCTGGCGAGCTACACGTTCGAGCACATGGAAATCGCCTCCTACACGATCCTTATCGCCGCTGCTCGATCACTCGGCGAAACCGAGGTCCTTCGGGCTTGCGAAGAGAATCTGCGAGAGGAAGTCGCGATGGCGGATTGGCTGAAAACCCATCTTGCCTCCACGACCGAGCAGTTCCTCGCGCGGGCCGAAGCGGACAGCGACAGCGCCAAGCGGTGTTCGGGTGGGAACGTAGTGGTCGTGAAGTCGGGCTCGGCGCGAGGCTCGTTCACCGGCTCCGATGTCGACGGGAGAGCTTCCGCGGCTTGGAACTGAATAGGAGCAGCGGCGGACGGCAACGATCGAGGGTGCCCATCGATCATTGCCGCCAAAGAGAACATAGCGAAAATTGCTTGTAGGCGTTGCCGTAGCATCAAAGCGCGCTCGATACCTGCTTCCGGCGTCGGCGTTCTTCGAATTTACCGGAACGACGTACCTGAAGGCGAAATATCGATGTCCGCTCCACGCTCCTCGTTTGTGGCCATCGCCGGACCGAGAGGAAGTCCGCCGCTCCGCTAACACGGGGCTGGGCGCGCCAAGGTCATCGCTGAATGTAAAGCCATTTCTGCAGAATTCGACGCACACAATGCCGATCCGAGGCCAACTGGGAGTGCATACCCCAGCTTGGAATTGTGCGGAACCGTACGAAGCCGATTGCAAGCAACCAACCTGGTTGGCCGGGCATTAGCAAAGCATCAAATAGGAAAGCATCGGGAGGAAGACCATGCTGCACGTTAACATGCCTCGCGAATTTGAGGTCGGCGACGAGGTTGCGCTGGCAGGTACCGTCATCGCGATTCTCCCCAGCGGGCGCGCCAGGGTGAGCATTCCTTCGTATGACCATCCTTATACGATTGATCCGCCACCCAAAGTCCGGGCCGGAGACCGAGTGGTTCTTGTTGGGGACGTCACCCGCATCGATCGCGGAGCAAACAAACTCATTGTGCGGATTGACTGCGGCGGGGTGATCACGGTCGACAAGTCGGCGATCACTCGGCTGAGAAAGCACCGCCGGACTTCAGCGGGTTGACACTACGGCGATACAACGGCCGCGCTTGTCCGCGTACGGAAGATGCAAGCGCACTTTGAACAGCCCAAGGGTGCGGCGCTGTCCAGCCGGATACGGGGCGGACGAACGGATAAGCGGAGTTCGACGGCTAGGACACGAATCCAGCCTAGTGCGTCGCTGGCGGCTTCGGACTACTGGTGAAGCAAGTCCGATGTGGGCCTATCGCGACCCCGCTTCACCTGCCGTCCAGCCGCTCGCGCATTCGCGATCCAGGACGTGTCGCACGTGCGCGCTGTCGAAGGAGGCGCCCAGCAACATTTCGCGTGAAGGCAACGCGGGCGTCCGATCGATCGTAACCTTTCTCTGCAATGAGCGCCTTGTTGCCGGCGATGGGCCTCCGGCTTTTACGCATTATGGAGATCACATGTTGGTCCCGGCACCCGATGCCGGCAACAGGTCTGCTTCGGAGCGTCGTGACAGAACTGGGTGACATGGTTGCGGTGGAGTAGGCGCCGTCGCCCTGGATGAACAACAACCTGTCGCATGCGGTGCATGCGTTGTCGAAGCTTTCGGTTGGTCACGGCCGCGGCCGCATCGACAACGACCGCAACGGCATCAAGTCGTTGCTGAAAGCCCGCAAGGTATCTGTCAAGACATAGCGTGCCGGCGAAGGTCCGCCCTAGCGACAGGGATTCGTTCTAGGCCGATCGGTCGGCAACGCGACCGGCCAGATGAGCGAGAGCTTACCCTCGGTGTTGGTCTCGACCCGGCTCGCACAGAGGCCGTGAAGGGACATCTCCAAACACTCATCGACGGTCGTCGATCACTGCCGACTACGAGTCGAGGTCGTATGGCTCGTGGCCTAGCTCGTTGTGATGAAGCGCCTCTGCCATACACCTGATGTCGAACGCCTGGCCGCACGCCGGGCAGAGGACGAAATACTCCTCCTCCCGAAGTGGCGATGCATCGTGGTCTTGGGGGATGACGATGTCATTGTATTCGTCGGGCATTGGGTCCTCCGGCAACGCCGCCCGCCATGCTGGAACGCCTGCCGGCAGGATTTGTTTCAAAGTTACTGCGCTTAAGAAGGAGGCCCGGCACGGGTGAAGCACAATGTCGGTAAGCGCAAGGGGACGACAATCAGCGGCCCCGCTAACAATCGTGGTTGCGCCTTTGGGCATCGTGGTTCAGACCGCTGGCGGATTAGAACTCTGTTGGCTTTGCGATCGGCTCATCGCTGCCGACAATCGGTGACCTATATAAAGGGGCATGTCCACGCGCCGAAAAACCAATGCAACAGCGAAGCTGATTGGAGAGTGGCCTTTAACCCCGGCTGCAACGTTTGGATCGTCCGTCAGAGCGAGGGGTATTTTTCTCGAAATACGCGCCCGCCTTCCAACGGAGTTCAGGAAATTGCTCAATATCGAGTCCCGCGTGCTTACCCTGCGCCTGTCTGAGGGCGCCGAGAATGATGTGCAGGTGGTATTCGGGATCGTATCCAAAGCACTGCAGAATATCGAAGACCTGCCCGTAATCCCCCGTGAAATCGAGGACATTCTGACGATCTCGACGGCCGAACGGCACCGCTGGCTGAAAGATGGTCGCTTGCAGAGCGCCGGGACGAAAACGGTGAAACTCCGCGGGCGGGCAAGGAACATCACCTTTCACGTGTTCGACCCGCAGCACGTGGAGGATGTGCTTGACCGCGACCTGGTTACGGTCTGGCGCGAACAGGACGCAGCGACAGCTGCAGAGAATAGGCGGCGAGCCGCAGGGAAGGCCGCTATGAAACGCGCTCAAAGAAGCGGTCGCGGAACTGCAGCTTCAGCTGGCTACGGCCCCGATGAGAACGCGCACTCCAGTTTGCGCGGCTGGGAAGATTTTGAGAAGGACGGACTCCTGCGCTGATAGGCCGGGCGCACAAGCAGGTTAGGACGTTTGCCTGCGCCGTGCGAGATGCGCAAGGAGGGCCGTCAAACGCATCGCGTTCAGGACCCGCTTCGCAGGGACACCGCCCTTGCGCGCCATCTCGACACCCCAATGCATGTGGTCGAGCTCGCGGATCGAATGAGCGTCCGGATTGATGCTGAAGATGCAGCCCTGATCGAGTGCCTTTTGATGCCAGCGCCAGTCGAGGTCGAGTCGCCACGGATGTGCGTTGATTTCGACAGCGACGCCGTGTTTCGCACACGCTTTGAGGACTTTGTCGACGTCGAGATCATAACCGGGCCGGCGCAACAGCTGGCGACCGGTCATGTGCCCGATGATTGTCGTCCGAGGATTTCCGATCGCCTCAATGATACGCCCCGTCTGTTCCTTCTTGGGCAACTTGAAGCGGCTGTGCACGCTCGCGACGACGAAATCAAAGTGCTCCAAAATATGATTCGGGTAATCGAGCGAGCCATCAGCCAGGATGTCCGCCTCGATGCCCTTCAGTATGCGAAATTTTCCATTGTATGCCTTGTTCAGCCGGTCAGCTTCGCGGTGCTGTTCAGCAATCTCCTGCAACGAAAGGCCGCCTGCGTAGTGAGCGGACTGCGAATGATCGGCGACACCATAGTATTCGAAACCGCGCCTACGCGTGGCTTCAGCCATTGCCTCAAGCGTTTCGGTGCCATCGGATGCGGTCGTGTGAGAATGCAGGATGCCATGCAGATCTTCATCCCGAATGAGGGCGGGTAGCTTCTGCTTTGCCGCTCGCTCAATCTCGTCCCTGCCTTCGCGCAATTCAGGCTCGATGAACTGCAAGTCTAGAGCTTGGTAGATTTCTTCTTCTGTCGCTGACGCGATCAGCTTTCTCCCGCGATGAAGCCCGTCGGCGTTTAGGGTGAATCCCTTGTCGGCCGCGAACGTCTTCAGTTGCTCAAGGTGGTCTGCCGAACCGGTTGCCTCGAGCAGGCTCGCGCCAAAGTGCTTCCTGTCCGTGACAACAAGCCTGAGGGCCATATCCTCGATTCCAGTCGACTTTCTGGCCTGCACTACCAGGGCGAAGTCGGAAACGAGCTCGCAACCGCGTCGGAAGTCACCTGCAATTTCCACGCGCGAAAACTCTGGATGCTGTTGCTTTACCGATATGACCGCATGGTGGAGAAGAGCGGCGGCCTTGTGCAGGTGAAGTTGCGTTTCGCCGCTTCGCACGATGGCCAGGTTCTGCAGCAGCTTTGTCTGAAGCGCGGCGCCGAGGCCTTTGACTGGGCGGATGCGGTCTTCTCTCGCTGCGGCCTCGAGCTCCGCCAGCGAGTTCACGCCGAGCGCCTGATGAAGCTTCAGTATCTTATCGGGACGAAGCCCGGGTATGGCAAACAGCTCCATCACGCCCGCTGGAACATCCTCGCGCAGCTTCTCAAGGCTTGGGTGCGTGCCGGTTTTGTAAAGCTTGGTCACGATGTCTGCGATCGCGTCACCGATCCCCGGGATCTTGGTGAGGGCGCCGGCGGCGATGATCCGATCAAGCGGCTGCGACAGCGCCATCAGACTGTCTGCCGCGCGCAAGTATGCCTTTGTGCGATAGGGATTGTCGCCGCGCATAGACGCCCGTTGCGCGTATTCCCTTAAAAGACTGGCGACGGTCCTAGGATCGATTTTTGCCATGGCTTCAGCCAAACGAGACCGATCTCCGCAGGTTCCAATGAGGCAAGGCCGTGAGCGCCGCGTTGCCCTTTGAATCCCGGCTTTACCGCCTCTTCCCGCGTCGGACGCTACAGATTGGGCAAGGATTGGTCAGCGCGACCCCATCCAGCCAGAGTTTTGGAGACTGCGCGTTTCTTTAATTCAGGAGCATCGCCCACGTGGAAATGAGAGGGCGCGTCTATTGTCTTCATCTCCGCCCACGTGATCGGTGCCGCGACAGGAGCGCCCGGACGTGATCTCGCGCTGTAAGGCATGATCGCGGTCGCCCCGC
>NZ_JAMYNR010000028.1:0-71378 GCF_040319155.1 Mesorhizobium sp. M0954
GCGCTTATCGGCGCGGCGTCGTTGAGCTTCTAGCGCCGGCGATTCGTGGGGTGACACCAATCGCTCGACCTAAGCTCCAGAGTCCACCTTGTGCGTGATCAGGCGGCAAGCTTTTTGGGCGCTTGTGCGCGATAACTCTCATCGAGCCATGACTTCAGTTGTCCCATCGGGGGCAGTTCGTCCGGTGCTGGTTCGAACGTCACCCATCCGCTCTTGCCAAGGCCGTACTCCGTCGGCGACGCATAGTGGAGCTTTCTCGCCTCGTCGCCGCTGTAGGGGAGTTTGAGGGAGATGCTGAACGGTTCGCCTTCAAGGCTCAAATAAGCAAAGGTCTTGCCTTTCACCGCGAGATCGTCGTGACCAGGCCACGGACTCTTTGTCTCGGCGCCTGGATAGGTGAGGCCGAAGGCGCGTAGTTCCTTGAGAACGGCATCGGTCGAAGCGCGCGATTTCCTACTCATCAACTCTCCTCCATCGCTGTCGGTGGCTATCCTGGCAGACGAGCCGACGGGGAGCCTCGACAGCAAGAGCTCGGAGCAGGTGTTCACAATCCTGCAGAATCTGGTGCGCGAACGCGGCAAGACGGTCGTGGCAGTCACGCATGACCTCGACATGGCCGCACGCATGGATCGCCGCATTCACATAGTGGACGGGAAGATCAGCTGAACCGGGCCACGGCGCGATCAGGCCACCGCCGACGTCTCGAAACTGGCCTCGAGCCAGGCTATTGCGCCCGTCACGTCGTCGAGGACATAGGTTGCGGCCGTCGGTCCGTTCGGCTTCACGCGGATGGAGATGCCGCCAATTTCATTGATCGCCTCGAAACCGTGTTCGTCCGATGTATCGTCTCCGAGGAATATCGGCCGCCGGCCAACAAAGGGCGGAATGTCCATGAAACGCCGGATGGCAGCACCTTTGACGGCTTCCAAAGGCATGAGCTCGACGCCGGCGTTTCCCGGAAGCACCCGATAACCCTTCGGAAGCCGGGCCAATGCCTGTTCGACGAGCTGGATTGCGGGTGCAAGCAGTTGCGGTGCTGCTCTTGTATGAACGGCAAGGACCGGCCCCTTGCGCTCGACATAGACCTTGCCGCTGCCCAGTTCGGCCTCGATCTCGTCCGCAAGGGCGGCGATGTCGGCCGGCGCGTCGGCGGCATCGATCGGACCGCTCGGCGTCAGCCGATGCTCCAGCCCATACAGTCCGGCAATCCGCAGCTTCAGCGGGTGGAACAGCTTGTCCACGGCGGGAATCGATCGGCCGGTGATGAAGGCGACCGCACCATCCAGCCGCCGCTCGATGCGTTCGAGCAGATTGCGCAATTCCTCGCCGACGAACACCGCGTCGGGATGGGCAGCGTGTTCCAGCAGGGTTCCGTCGATGTCGAGAAAGAGCGCCTCCGACAGGTTCAACGCCGGTGGTTGTTCAAAGCTTTTCACGACGCTGCCTTCCGAGCCCGCTCGAACATCGAGATGACGTTGTTGGTGTTCGATGGCGGGCGCTCGCCGGTTCCGGTCACCCTGTCGAGATCGCCGCGTTTGCGCAGGCGCGCGGCGTCCAGCAGCATGCTGCCGGCCCAGCGGTAGACATTGTTGTCGCGGACCATCTCGCGCATCGGCCGCAAACGTTCGCGCTGCTCTTCCGGCGTCATCGTCAGCGCCTGCAACAGCGCCTCGCTCATCATGGCCGCATCGTAGGGGTTGACGATCAGTGCTTCCAGCAATTCGCGCGAGGCACCGGCGAAGGTGCTGAGCAAAAGCACGCCCTGTTCGTCGTCGCGCGCTGCGACGAATTCCTTGGCGACAAGGTTCATGCCGTCATGCAGACTGGTGACCATACAGATGTCGGCGGCACGATAGACCTCGTAGACCTGCTCCTGCCGATGATGTTCGGCGACCATCAGGATAGGGCTGTATGTCTCGCTGCCATAGCGCCGGTTGAGCTCCTCGGCACAGCGGCGGCATTCGTCGTGGAGTTGCTGGTAGGCGGGCAATGTCCCCCGGCTCGGCGCGGCGATCTGCAGGAAAACCACCTTGCCTATCCATTCGGGATATCTCGTGAACAATTCGTCCAAGGCATGGAAGCGATCGAGAATGCCTTTCGTGTAGTCGAGGCGCTCGACGCCAACGCATAGTTTGGTATCCGCAGACAGGCCGAATCTGTCGCGCACGCTGGCGCGGCACTCCTCCACAGACGGCAGTTTTGCCAGCAATTGGGCCGGCCATTCTATGGAAATGGGATAGGCGTGGACCAATGTGGTCTGCCCACCATAGGAGATTGCCGCGTCTGCCCGTTCGATCCGGCTCTCCAGAAAGCGGTCGACACTTTCGGTGAAGTTGTTGGCATGGAATTGGGTATGAAAGCCGATGATCGAACTGCCGAGCAGTCCTTCCAGGATCCGCTCACGCCACGGACAGATGCTGAATACTTCCGAATTAGGCCACGGGATATGCCAGAAGGTGATGACTATCGCGTCCGGCAGGCGCTGGCGGATCATGCGCGGCAGCAGCGCGAAATGATAGTCCTGCACCAGCACGATCGGCCGTTCGTTGCGGGCTTCGGCAACCACCGTATCGGCGAATTTGCGGTTGACGGCCTCATAGGCGTCCCAGTCCGAGGCGCGAAACACGGGGCGGGTGAAGGCGATATGGCAAAGCGGCCATAGGCCCTCATTAGCGAAGCCCAGATAGTAGCCCTGATATTCCTCCTCCGTCAGCCAGACCCTGCGCAGCGTGTAGGACGGATTGCCTGGCGGCACCTGCACCCGGTCGTCCTTGTCGACGGTGAGACGGTCTGCCGTGCCGCCGCCATAGGCGATCCAGGTGCCGGCACAGGCGCGGGTGATGGGCTCGAGTGCCGAAACCAGGCCGCTGGCCGGCACCAAAAGTTGGACCCCGTCGTCCTTGATGTTGTGGATGTAGGGTTCGCGGTTGGACACCACGATGACCTGTGCGTCCGGCAGGTCGTCGGCCAGGATCTTGCGCAACGTGTCGGGCGACCACGTGACCAGTGCCGCATCGGCGGACTGGCCGTTCTTTTCGAACTCGCGCAGCACCTTGCGTGCCGCTTCCGAGGCGACATCCTCGCTCGGCGTGTATGCGGCGGCCGTTGCGCGACCGCGGCGCTGGCGGGATATCGACAGGAGAATGGCAAAAGCGGAAAAGCCAAAACTTGCAATCAGCAAAACCCAGAGCAGGTTTACAGTATAATCTGACATGGAATGTGATCTCGCCTCCGGCCGGCCGATAGCCGTTTTTTTATTTGTTTTCTGGTTCGCCGCCGTATGACAACGACAGCGTCCCCACCCCGCCCATTTTTGCAACGCACAAAGAGGCTATCGGTTCCGGACGATTGCAACGCGCGCGTCATTTTCGATGCGCCGCAGCGCGGCGGCATCAAGTGCGCACGATGAGCGGCACCATCCCCTCATACCGGTCGGCAAGAAAGGCGACGACCCGGTCGCCGACACGCTGGAATGTGAGGTCGACCACTGTCGAGCCGACACCCAGATGCCGCAATGTCAGCGTGTCGATGCCGATCGGCAGCCTTGGGCGGGTGACCCGGATTTCGCTGTTCCAGCCGTCGATTTCGAGCCCAAGGCAGGCCTGCATCAGCATGAAGGCCGATCCCGCTGACCAGGCTTGCGGCAGGCACGCGACGGGATAGGCGATGGGCGCTTCGCCCGGCGACCGGGTAAAGCCGCAGAACAGTTCCGGCAGCCGCATGTTGAAATGGACAGCCGATTCGAACGTGCCGCTCATCAGCCGAACCACGCTGTCGCGCACGCCATAACGTGCCAGGCCTGCACCGCACATGGCGGTGTCGTGCGGCCAGATCGAACCATTGTGGTAGGACATCGGATTGAAGAATATCGCATCGTCGGCCAGCGTCCTCACGCCCCAACCAGAGTGGAACGACGCGGAGAGCAGCTGATCGGCGACCATCTGCGCCCGTTCCGGCTCGGGCAGCCCGACAAAGAGAAGATGGCCGGCATTCGACGTCCGTACCTTGCAGAGCTCGCCTGCACCATCGATCGCCAGTGCATAGAAATTGAGATCGTCCATCCAGAAATGGCGTTCCACCGCGGCGCGCATGGTTTCGGCGCGTTCCTCCCAATGATCGGCCTTGTCGTCCTCGCCGCGGCGGCGGGCGAGCGCCGCCAGCCCACGGAACGCGGCAAAGACGTAGCCTTGCACCTCGACCAGGGCGATCGGCCCCTTGGGCATGCGGCCATCGGCATGGAAGACGGAATCGAAACTGTCCTTCCAGCCCTGGTTGGCAAGGCCGGTCTCGGCGCCGCGCTGGTAGGTAACGAAGCCGGTCGCGCGGCTTGTCTCCTCCGTCCATTCGGCCGCTGCACAGAGCGATGGCCACAGGCTGTCGACGAACGCCATGTCGCCGGTACGATCCGCATAGGCGCAAGCGAGATGAATATAGAGCGGCGTGGTATCGACGCCGCCGTAATAGCGGCCGAACGGGAGCTCCCGCAGTGCCGCCATCTCGCCCTTGCGGGTCTCGTGCATGATCTTGCCGGGCTGCGAATCGCTGAACGGCGACGTTTCGGTCGCCTGATGCTGGGCGAGAAAGGCGAGTACGCCGCGCGCCAGCCCAGGATTCAACCACAGCATCTGCAATGCGGAAATCACCCCGTCACGGCCAAATGCCGTCGAGAACCAGGGTATGCCGGCATAGGGGTAAGGTCCGGTTGCAAGCTCGGTGGTCAGCAGCGCCACGTCCGCGCGCGCGCGTTCGATCCAGTCGTTGAAGACGCGGCCAGAACTGTGCACCGTCGCGCCGTGGCGGCGTTTGGCGCGCATGCCGAAGCGAGCGCGGGCGGCTGCAGCCCGAAAACGGTCGCGGTCGGGTGTCTCCGCCACTTCCGGGCCGACCTCGATATAGAGGACCTCGCTGCTGCGCTTCGTCACCGCAACCAGGAAATCCGCGCGGCTGGCGGTCAAATTGTCCGGCGCCTGCGAGAACGAGATCGCCGACAGGCGCACGAGTTGGTCCAGCCCGTCATATCGAAGCACCACGGATGTCGGACTGGTCTCGGCGGCGTGGGCTATTCCGCGCTTGAGCCGGGTCGAACCGCGCACCTCGAACATGTCGCGGAAATCTGCTGCGAAATGCAAGGAAACCCGAATGGCCGACGATTCCTGGCTGTAGTTGGAAAGGGTGATGCGCTCGAACAGCCGGTCCTGCCAAAGCAGCCTGACGCGTTCTATGTGGATCGCGCCCTGCGGAATGTCGCGACCACCGACACTCTGGATCGGCAGATTGGTCAGGTTCGAGGTGAAAAGCACATTGTCCTGGCTGAGCGAGGCGCCGAGCAACGACATTTGCCGGCCACCGACCGTCAGCCGGAATTCCGAAAGCACACGCGTGTCGTCTCGGAAAAAGCCATCGCCGGCGCCGCGGATGTCGCCATAGGCGTCGGCCACCGCGAAGCAGTCGGCTTGCTTGAGGGCGAACAGCCGGTGCGGCTCCCGGGGCGCAACCTCGTCGAGGGAGGCAAGGGCTACGGCGGGATCAAGCTTACGCTCGTCGAGTTGATTCATACGTCACAAGCTCTGTCGTTTCGTTTCCAACGTCCACAATGACGCCGATCAGGACGCTCTCGCTTCACCGGGAGTACCGATCAGGCGCGCATAGGCAGCCACATAGTCGTGGGCCATTCTCGTGGCAGAAAAACGGTTTTCGAACACGGCTCTCACCTGTCGCCTGTCGAGGCGCAGCAATTCCGGTATCGAGGCGACCGCAGCATCGACCGTATCGACAAGGAAACCGGTCACGCCGTGGTCGATGATCTCCGGCAGGGCACCGCATTTCCAGGCGATCACCGGCGTGCCACAGGCCATAGCCTCTATCGCGGCAAGACCGAACGGCTCCGGCCAATCGATCGGAAACAGCAGGCCGGCCGCCTTGCCGAGGAATTCCGCTTTTCTGTCCTCTTCGATCTCGCCGATATAGTCGACACGGTCGCCGTCGATCAGCGGCTCGACCGTGTCGTGGAAAAAAGGGCGGTCGTCGTCGCCGATCTTTGCCGCAAGCTTCAGTTTCAGCCCGGAGCGCAAGGCGATCTCAATGGCACGGTCCGGGCGCTTGTCGCGCGACAGCCGGCCCAGAAAGGCCAGATACGGCTCGTCCACCTCCGTCTCGAAAGTCGGCTCATACGTATTGATCGGTAGCCCGTGATGGATGGTCGCCAGCCAATTTGCCCTGGGTAGCCCGGTTCTCTGGCTACACGAAATCGAGATCATCGGAAAGCGCGGAAAATGTTCGTAGGCCGGGGCCAGGTCGACATAGTCGAGCCTGCCATGCGGTGTCGTCACCGTCCGGTCGGGCATGTGTTCGAAGAAAGGAAAATGCAGGAAGTGGCTGAGATGGAAATGGATGATGTCGAACTGTTGCGCACGGCTCCTCACCTCGGCGAGCATCGAGAGATGCGCCGCGGTTTCGGATTTGTGCGGGCGCGGATCGAGACGGAGCGCGCGCTCGCGACACGCCACCAATTTCGCCGACGTCTTGGTATCGCCGCTGGCGAACAGGGTCACGTCATGGCCAAGCTCGACCAATCCTTCGGTCAGATAGGAGACGATGCGCTCCGTCCCTCCATAGAACCGGGGTGGCACGGATTCATGGAGCGGCGCCACATGGGCTATTCTCATGTTTTGGCATTTCCCTCAAAAAGACTGCTCGTGGCATCGAAATGCATCAGCCGCGCTAACGTTCCCGTACAATGGCAAGATGCCACCCAATTGGGGCAAGATGTCACCCAATTGGAGCTGCCGGGCGCGTCGACCGTTGCTCGTCTCGTCCAGCAAACATTTTTCAGGCCAAGCCATGTTTTGCCGGGAACCAAAGTCGGGTTCGCGAGTTTAGTGGGGTTCGATCGCACGCATCCGGTCGACGGGGAGGAAATGATGGACCGCTTGCAATTCTTTTCGCCCGTGCGGATTTTGCGCGGACAGGGACAGCCCGTGGAGGAGATCGACAGCGTTGCCGAAGCGATGGCATTCTTGCGAAAATGGCCGGCCGGGCGGCGCGGGCCGGTTTACCAGTGCGCCGTGAATTGCTGCGCTGCGGCCATGGCCGGCCGGATGTCGGCCGAGGAAGCGAGAAAGGCTTTTGCCGGCTTCGCCCGGATCACCCGCCTGCTCGAGGGCGATCGGCCGTTGCCGATGAGCGGCGAGGATCGGCATCGCGATCACGCCTTGAGGCGATAGGCAAGCTGCCGCAGATGGTCCGAGCAAGGGCATTCAGCCTGAGCGCCTGATCGGCGACCGACTCGCTTTCGCGAACAGTCGTTTGAGCTGAGCAACGGCGCCGTTTTCGCTGATGTAATCGCGATAGGCGACGTAATCGGGGTCGCGTGACAGATGGCATTCCTCGGTGATGGCGCGGAGTGCGTAGATGGCATTGAGCGCGAGCAGGATGGCGGAGTGCCGCAGCGCTTCAGCGGGTCCTGCGGCGGTGAGGAAAGGTAGGGAGACCAGCCACCAGGAGAGGTTTTTCGAAACATAGGCCGGATGCTTGATCCAGCGATACGGTCCGCAGGTGATGATTCCGCGATTGGTGAGATTGGAAAATCTCAGGCCAAAGCTCACGGTGGACCAGACAAAAATCAAGATGCAGAAGAGGATCGCCGACCCCCAGAAAACCTGGAGCGCCGGTGAGGGCATCACCGCCGTCCAGTTGGCACCCGTTTCGTAGTTCAGGTAGGCACGGGTGGCGGCGTTGATGGGTTCATAACAGGCAAGACAAACCAGCCAGCCGAATACGGTGGGCTCGACGGTGCGGATATGATTGTCGAGGACGCGCAGCGTGAAGACGTAGCCGACGACCGCGACAAGAACATCCACCATGAACAGGAGATCGATTGCAAAAGCGTGCCAGCGCATGATGTCGAATCGATACGGTTGTTCCAGCCCGGCAAGGATCGAACCCAGTGTGGAGCACAGATAGACGAACATCAGCGGCAGGAAGAAGCCTTTGACGATCCAGCTCCGCACGTGCTGGCGTATCTGCTCGGTCCTTTGCGGCACGGCGCCGCTGAGGACGAATGCACCGATTTCGGCATATGAATCTTCCGGATCGGTCTGCCGGCGGTCGACATAGGCAACATAAAACGGCGCGGCGACGAGCAGCGCCGGCAAGGTGTCGAAAAGCGCCGCCCAGTAGGGGGCGTAAAACCCGCGCCGGTATTCCGGCACTATCCAGTAGACTGCGGCAATGGTCGTGAGCGTGACGATGAAGCCGATGAGCTTGCGCACGACGCGCTCGACTTCAAGCACTCGCATCGGCTTCGCCTGCAATCCCGTCGAACGCCTCCGGAACGTCTGGAAATAGGCCGTGTCGACCGCGATCATCGCTGCCGCGGTAGCTGCAATGACAGTCATGGCCTGCAAATGTACAGGCCAGCTTCTGTTGACGAGCACTCCGACGGCCAGCGCAAGACCAAACAGTCCTGCAAGGCCGGTGAGGGGCGCGGTCGCGGATTTCGGTTGGAGCGTCAAGCTGCTACTCCCGTTGCATGAGGGTTGATCGTCGTCGGCGGCCGCGACGGGTCACGTAGTGTGCCCACCCGCCGCCGCTGGTGGCACTTGAGCAGCCGCTACACTCCACCGCTGCCGTTGGATCCGCTGCTGCTTGTCCCGTCGTTGCCGCCGCTGGATCCGCTGCTACTGCTCGATCCGCTTGAGCCGCCGCTGCTTGTTCCGTCATTGCCGCCGCTTGAACTGCTGGTGCCACTCGAACCGCTGCTGCCGCTGGAGCCGCTGCTGCCGCTCGAACCGCTGCTGCCGCTCGAACTGCTGGTGCCGCTCGAACCACTGCTGCTGCTTGAGCCACCGATGGGCCTGTTGTTGAGGTTGTGTGGCGAGCGATGGTTGTTGGCGCCCTCGTTTGTATTTTCGCAGGTGCATTTGCGCTGATATTTGGTGCCGAAAGCACTGTGTTCATTGCTCGCCTTCTTGCAGACCAACCTATGGCAAATCAAATTCGCTTCGGTCGTCTCGGGGGTAAGGCCGGTGATCACTATTGCGGTTGTCGTGGCCGCCATGGCCATGATCGAGAACCGGAGTAAATTCCGAAAATTTTGCATAGATACCTCGCTTTCTGACGCCTCGCTTCTCGGGCTCGCGCCCAAGCTTCCTGATTGTCGAGCGGGTATTTGCAACAAGGCCGCATACGGATCGCTTACGCCTCAGCGGTCGGGCTCAGGGCGGCGAAAAAAGTTGAACAAAGCGCAGACAATGCTGCCGCATTGCGGTATTTCGACCAGAAAAAGGAAGATGCACTTTGGGGGAAACGGAAAATGTCGAAACGGCTTAGACTGGTGCTGGGAACGGCCGGCGCAATTGCCGTCGCCATTGTCTGGGGGATCATCGCCACGTTGTTGGGTGTGCCATCGATTCTGATCACTGTAGGAGCGGTCGCGATCGGCGCAGGCATCTACAGCTATGTCGATCGAAGCCGAAGCTGATCCCGGTTATCAGGCTACGGGCATAACGCAAAAATCCCACCGTCGCAGACTGTCTGCGGCAATGCTCAGTGTACGAAAATTACCAACGACAGCGGTCTGTGGAACGAGTGGCCTGCCGAAGCTATTGTGGTGTCGGTCCGAGACACCCCCGCCTCGGGTCATTGGCTCACCCAGCCGAGTGGTCCGCTGCTACCCAATGGCAGCGGACCTTCATCCGGAGGACAGACCCGGAAGACGGATTGTGCCGAATCGAGGGAGAACGATGGTCGTTGACGAGATTGCCGCGCGGCGCCTGAAAATTCTGCTCGAGCAATACATGGAGACCAGGAAGAGGCGCCACGATGCGGTTTCCACCGCAGCGGCTGAGATCGCGATCAGGGCTGTCATGCCGAATTGCCCGGCCTCCGGAAAAGTCCTGGACGACATGATTGCGGCATGTGCGTTCGAACACGGGCTGGGGGTGCTGTTCGATCGACCTGACGCATGAAGGCCTAAATGCCATGAATCCCAACGCCAAAATCGCACGTTGCTGTCGTGCACAAATCCGACGCTGTTCCTGAGGCGCTCGCGACTAATGCGCATCGCGTCGATCGGCCTCATGCGATGCGCTGTAAGTGCCTGTTTTTGTGCATGTCGTTGCCGCAAAACCGCTGCACAGTTTTGCGCGACATGCATTAGAGAAACCGACCGACCGGAGCAGCCATGCCGAGATATTTTTTCCATTTCCGAAACAATGAGGGCCGCTTGACGGAAGATTTCGAGGGTCAGGAGTTGGACGGTTTGTCCGCGGCTCAGGATAACGCAATGGCCTCGGCCAAGGAAATCCTGGCCGAGGGCCTGCTCAGCGGCAGCCCGGTCCTGACAGGTCTTTCCTTCGAAATCTGCGACGAGAACCGGAAGCTGCTTTTCCGATTTCCATTCTCGGAAGCTGCCGAAAAGGCCGGCGCTCGACCGTGATTGGCCAAAAGCCCCGCGATGCGGGCGAGCTTTGATCGAGCCTAGCTGAAAAACCGCATGTCGCGGCAAGACGGTCGTTGGTGCAAATCAGCACCATAGGCAAATTAGTAGCATAGCTGCCGGCACAAAGCAAGAACAAATACGGCTTGCCTTGCCTACGGGGGCGCCAAGCGACGTTGCCATTTCCAACCAGTATGTCGATTTGTCGGGCCGGGTGTTCGTCAACTTACCGAAACTTACCGAAACGTCTTCGCAGGATGCTGTGATCAGGAGTTCCTTTCTCCCGCGGTTGCGTTTACAGGACGCTCAGGACAGTGTCGTTTGCGCGCCAGCTACTAGACCGAGTTGGGCCGGGCGCACAGTCCCCTCCGTCAAGGAAATCAGTCCGGCGCCGTTTTTGGAGAACAATGATTTGTGGTGGTCAAATAAGCAAAAGAGATTCAAGGGAACGTGGGACGACCGACTGGACGGCCTATTCTCAGCAGAGGTCGACTACGCCGGGAAATCCATTCTCGATGTTGGCTGCAACATGGGTATTGTCGCCTATGAGATATCCAAGCTAGGACCGAGTTCGATCCATGGGATCGACATTCTCAAGCCGCATATCGAGACGGCCAGGATGATCTTCCTGGGTTGTCCGGTCCAAAGCCAGTTCGATTGTCTCGATCTTGGCAGCCGGAAGCTGCAAAATGTTCTCAAACCGCAGTACGACATCGTCATGCTGCTGGCGGTCTACCATCACATGCAGTGGAGCCTCGGCGCGGACAAGGCGCGACGCGTGCTGTGCGATATCGCCGGGCGTGCTCAAACGATCGTTGCCCGCGTCCCTCCTGGCAAGGATAAGGAGATGATCGCCGTGCTTTCGGATGTGGGCTTTTCAATCAAAAGCAATCACACATCGCCTCTTGGAAGCCATCTCATGGTCCTCGCGAAACACTGACCAGGCATAGCGCGGCCGACGGCGAATGGCGCAAGAGCCGCGTGGCTGGGATCCGCTATGCTCGGACGCGAGGAACCGACAGTCATAAGCCGATGACGTGCAAGGATCCGGTTCGGCATTGACTGCGGTCGGGAACGAAGCCACAGACAGGTGATCGAAACCGTCTCGTGCTTCAAGACAACACGAAGACCGGACGGGATCGCAACGGGCGGCGACAAGATGATTGCAAAGAAACGAGTGTCAACGGTCCCGGCATATCCGCTGATCAAGCGTCTGATTGGCGAAAATCTGCCGCCGCACAAGATGCTGTATGTGACAGGTTTGCTGTGCTCGATCGCTGCTGCTGCCGCGGTCGGCGCGACGGCCTGGATCATGAAAGTCATGATCAACACCATCTATGTCGAGCGAGATGCTGCCGCTGTATCGGGTATCAGCGTCGTCATCATCGGCATTTTCCTGGTCAAGGGCATAGCTGCCTACTGCCAGACCGTCACAACGGGAAAGATTCGCCGGGCTATCGTTTCGGACCTGCAAAACCGGCAATTTTCTCGAATGGTGCGTTTCGACATCAGCCGTTTCGCGAACCAGCATCCGGCAAAATTCATCTCCAAAATCATGTTCAACGCGCGCGCCGGGGCGACCGTTATTCTCACCCTCACGAGCAGCGCCGTCTCTGATCTGCTGACCCTGATTGCCTTGGCCAGCGTCATGGTCAAGCAGGACCCGGTGATGTCGCTGATATCCGTGGCGGTTCTGCCGATGCTGTTCCTGTCAGTCGGCGCGATAACCAGGAAGCTCAAGGCGCTGGCGAGGGGCGAGACGGAATTGGCCGCGCAGGTCCAGTCGATCGGCACGGAAGCCGTCGAAGGCATCCGCACCATCAAGTCCTTCCAGCTCGAGGACAAGGCCGTCGCCAGCTTTGCAAAGGCCGTCCGCAAGATGGAAAGACGTGGCATCCAGATCAACCGGACGTCAGCATTGATGAGCCCATTGATGGAGACCGGCGGCGGCGTGATCATCGGGCTTTTCGTTATGTACGCCAGCTGGCAGACCCTCGGCAACGGCAAGACGCCCGGCGAATTCATGGCCTTCATTACCGCGTTCCTGCTTGCCTATGAGCCTGCCAAGCGGTTGGCCCGGGTCAATGTCGACATTCAGAAGCAAATGGTCGCCGTCGAGCAGATGTATGACTTGATCGACACGCCCGAGCAGCGGCGACTCGCGATTGCGGGCGAGCGTCTGACCGACGTCGATGGTGGTATCCGCTTTGAAGATGTGGCCTTTTCCTATGACGGCAACAGCCCCGCGCTCGAGGGTGTTTCCTTCGACGTGCGACCTCGTGAGAAGCTGGCGATCGTCGGCCGCTCCGGCGCCGGCAAGACCACCATCGTCAATCTGATCCTGCGTCTGATGGAGCCGGACAAGGGCAGGATCCTGATCGACGGAAAGGACATTTCGAAGATCAGCCTGGCCGACGTTCGCGATAACATCGCACTGGTATCCCAGGACGTCTTCCTGTTCGAAGGCTCGATTCGCGACAACATTCGCGACGGCCGCCCGAATGCCACGGATCAGGAAATCGAGTCCGCTGCGAACCTCGCCCGGGTCACCAGCTTTGCTTCGGCGCTCGAAAACGGGCTCGACACGCTTGTCGGGCCAAGCGGCACCAACCTGTCTGGCGGCCAGAAACAACGCGTTGCCATCGCGCGCGCCCTGCTCAAGAATGCTGCGGTAATCGTCTATGACGAAGCGACATCCGCGCTTGACGGTGAAAACGAACGGGCGGTTATGGAGGCAGCCTTCGACAACACATTTCAGCGCACGGTGATCTGCATTGCGCACAGGCTGTCTACAATCAAGGCGGCCGATCGTATTCTCGTGTTTGACGCCGGACAGCTTGTCGATGCTGGAACGCATGACCAGCTTGCCAAGCACAGCGAGATATATCGTTCGATATTCCACCTGGAGACGCCCGATCCGATGGTCGAAAGCGGCAAAAAGCTGCGGCAGAGCGTATTGCGCTGAAGGCCGATGACCAGCTTTTATCACGGTTCCTATGTCCGGTATGTAATTGGTGGACTGGGCCTTCAGGTACGCCGGTACAAAAAGGCGGTGCGCAGGTTGTTTTTCAGTCCCAGGCAGCCTCGTTCCATTCTTGAGCTGCAGGCCAAGGTTGAGGCCCTGATCGTGCGCAGGGACTGGAAAGGCCTTGAAGTCGGTACCAATGAGATGGCTGTCACGGCCGATCATAATCGCGACCCGGAGCTGATGCAGAAGGCGGGCCAGGCGTTCGAACGCCTTGGCAACTTTGCGCGGGCAGCTGAGCTTCGGCTTTCCGCTCGCCGGCTGCGGAAAGGGAAAAGCGCCAACGAGTGGACCGGCGAGAATCTCGGATCGGATACACTGCTGATCGATCTTGTGGAGGATGATCCGCGCAGCCTTGGCCGGGTTATCCGCCACGCGCGACTGGCCGGCGCTGCCGCTGCCTATGCCCAAAGCGCAACAATTCGGGTCGAGCCGCGCCTGGTATCAATTCTGCAGCGAACGTTCCCGAAGGCGACCGTGGTCCCGGCGCAGCGGGATGTGGTCGGCGACAAACACGCGACTTTCGAAGATCTCGCCTGGGTGTTCGGACGCGACGCCGAAAAGCTTGCTGCCGACTTCGTACCGCTGCGGGCAGATCCTGAACTCGTCGAGGCATTCCGCAAGCGCTATCGGGCGATGACGGATCTGCCGCTGGTCGGTCTCTCCTGGGGCAGCAAGTCCCATACCAAGGACGTGCCTGATTTTCCTGAATGGGCACGGTTCATCGCCCAGACGCCAGCGACATTCGTTTCGCTCCAGTACGGGCAGGTCAAGCCGGCGTTGCGGCGCCTTCGCAACGGCAACGACGCGCGTCTGATCTTTGACGACAGCGTCGACCAGATGGTCGACATGGACCGTTTCGCCGCACAGGTCGCCGCACTCGATGCTGTCGTGACGATCAGCAATACGGCGGCCCATCTTGCCGGAGCCATTGGCGTGCCGAGTGTTTTCCTCATCGACGATAATTTTCAGACGGCATGGCCGGTGACCGGCGACCGGACACCCTGGTATCCGAAGGGCATTGTCATTCGCAAGGAGGGACGCCCTTGGTCGCTGGTGCTCGACGAGGCCGGCCGGCGGCTCTCGTCGATCCTGACGACGCTTTCCGACGCTCCCCGAGGACGATAGAACATCGCCGTGCAGAACAGACGAACCATCCTTCAGAAGGCAAAAACCGCCGATCTGCGCCCGCAAGGCGCCGTCGGCAAGCGGCTGCAGAAGGTTCTCGAGCGGGCAAAGGAACTTCTTAGACGTCCCTCGCGCCACGCCGACGAAAGCGCCGAAAGGCATATGAGGCTGATGGAGGAAAGCGTGCAGCGTGGTGACTGGCAAACTGCTCGCGACCATGCACTGGCGCTTGGCGCGCTTGGTGAGCAGCTTGGCGATCTCGGCCTGATCAAGAAAGCGGGGCGCGGACTGAGGCGTCTCGACGGAGGAAATCGCATCTGGCAGTTGATGGCGGCGAGCAAGCAGCGCGGCAGACCCGATTGGGATGGCAGTGATCTTGCGGATCGCACGCTTCTCGTCGATCGTCGCGAAGGCGACCTGGCGATCTTTTTCCAGTTCGCGTCGCTGCTTGGTCCAGTGGTCGCGGCTGCTGGTCGATGCATTGTCTTCGTCGAGCCGCGACTGGCACCGCTTTATCGCAGAACATATCCTGCGCTTGATGTCAGGATTGAAGGGGAAGAGGACATGGCGGCAGTGGACGCCGACGTCGTTGCCGGTTTCGAGACACTCGCAAAGCATTTCTGGCCGGACGACCCGGCGGCACGCGCGCCCTTCGTTCCGCTGGAGCCGGACCGCCGACTGGTTGCCGAGCTGCGCGGCACCTATCTCGATGGCGGCCCAGGTCCCCTGATCGGATTTGCCTGGGGAAGCCTGAACAAGAGCAAGGATCTGCCGGCTCTGGACGATTGGCGGACGCTGTTCAGCAGCCTGCCGGGGCGCCTGGTCAGCTTGCAATATGGCGATGTCGGGCCGGCCCTCTCCGAGTTCGAGCGCCACGCTCCGGGGCGCATCATCCATGACGCTTCAGTCGACCAATTGACGGACATGGACCGCTTTGCCGCCCAAATTGCGGCGCTCGACGCGGTGGTCACGATCAGCAATACCGGCGCCAACCTCGCCGGAGCGCTCGGCGTGCCGACGATTGTCATGCTCGACGATGGATTTCGGCTGTCCTGGCCTGCTTTCGGTGAGACCGTCGCCGCATATCCGAGCGTTCGACTGGTCCGAAAAGGCGGCCGAGCCTGGGCGTCGGCAGTGCAGGAAGCAGGCGGACGGGTCATGCAAATCATCGGCGGAGCTGGCGATGGAAGGTAGCCAACTTCTCGGCCGGTTGCGCCGCGCTGTCGCGCTTGCAGGCTACAGATACAAGGTCTGGTTCCGACGTCACCGGCGGCAGCTCTTCCTTCGCTGGCGCGACGGCGACATTGCCGATCAGATGGCGGATTATCGGCGAAGCGTCGAGTCCCGCGATTGGCCGGCGGCACTGCCGAAAGCCCTGGCTCTTGGATCCATTGCGAAGTCGAGGGGCGAGGTCCACCTGATCGACGAGCTCAGCAAGGCGCTGATGCGGATGGGCGCCTATGGCGCAGCCGCCGAACTCAGGATCGCCCGACGCCACATCGTCAACGGCCGCGTCGATGGCGAGTGGCTGGGCCAGGATATTTCGGGCCAGACACTGCTTGTCGATCTGATGGAAACCGAAAAGCAGGGTCTGGCCACCGCGATCCATCATGCGAGTTCCGTCGGCTGTGCGTTGGGGCGCGCCGCCCGTTCGATCGTCCTGGTCGAGCGCCGCCTGGTACCGCTCTTTCAGCGCACTTTTCCGACCGCCGATGTGCGGCCGGTCGGCGCTGACGGCAAGGCTGCCTATGGCGAGGCGCAGGCCTTCGCCGGCGTCCAGCATCTGACTGCCGTTTTCGAGACCGACGAGGCGACGATCCGCGAGCATTTCGTGCCCCTTAAGCCGGATCCGGCCCGGGTCGCTGAACTTCGCGCCCGCTACCGGCATGAAGGACGGCCGTTGGTCGGTATCGCATGGGGCAGCTCGAATCCTGGCAAAGACCTGCCGCCGCTTGCCGCCTGGCGAAACCTGATAGGCCGACCGGACCTCCGGTTCGTCTCGCTGCAGTACGGCCAGATCGAGACCGATCTGAAGTTCCTGACCGACGGTGAGCCGGAGCGCATTCTTCATGACAGATCGGTCGATCAGCTCGTCGACATGGACCTTTTCGCCGCGCAGGTTGCCGCGATGGACGCCGTGGTGACCATCAGCAATACCGGAGCGCATCTGGCGGGCGCGCTCGGCATCCCCTCGGTTTTCATTCTGGGCGACGGCTTCAAGCGCTCCTGGCCGGTCGAGGGCGACCGCACGCCCTACTATCCATCGGCCGTGCTGGTCTCGAAACGGGAACGCCCCTGGTCCGTGGTGATGGGCGAGGCTGAGGCCATCCTGGCGCCATGGCTCACAAAAGTGAGTGGCTAATGCCTGTCGTCCGAAAGGGTGTCACTGAAGACGCTTCGACGCGATCCGCATTAAGGGTTCGGCCGACGGATCGCGGAATGGAGCGCCCGTGTCGAACAGTCGTCGCAGCAGGCCAAAAAACATAAGGCATTCCGAACCGGGATATAGTAAAGGCCAATTCGCCCCGCAGAGGATCGCAATTCTTGCTGGCATTTCTGCCTTGTGTTCGAATTAGCCGTAGGCTTAGGCGCCCAGTAATGGGGTTGGTCTGGCCGGCAGCGGTTCGGGCGCCAGCTCTGATAATCTAAAGGAGGTCTCTCCCATGTCCTTTCTAAAATTTTTCCAGGCCAAAGCGCCGCCTCTTCCTCTTATCGTATCCTTTCCAAAATCGGGGCGCACCTGGCTACGTGTCATGCTGGACGATCTCGGAGTTGAAGTTCAATACATTCACGACGGAACCGACCACAAGTTACTTCGACCGAAATCGAGCCTCAAGGAGAATAAATCTCGGTATAAAAAGAGAAGAACAATAATGCTTGTTCGCGATCCAAGAGATACGGTGGTCTCAGGGTACTTTCAGGTTCAGAAGCGCCACATGCTTCCAGCGGGATCGTTCAGTGATTTTATCAGAAGCGACAATCATGGGATTGAAAAGATCATCAGATTCAATCTGCATTGGTTCGCGGCCATGCCCCGGATGCGCGAAATCCGGTATCTTCAATATGAAGATATGCATCGGGATACCGCTGGTGTCCTTCGCGCGATCCTTGGATTCCTGAACCAGCAGGCTGACGATCGGACGCTTGTCGAGGTGGCGAACAACCGAACGTTCGACAAGATGAAAGTGAGTGAATCGACTGGTGATCTGTCCGATCGATACGGCAAGATATTACAGCCGCGCGATGCGAATGATCCCGAAAGCTTCAAGGTGCGCAAGGGCAAGATAGGCGGTTACGGCGAATATCTTTCCGAGGACGATGTGGCCTATTGTGACGAGCAGTTGGCTAAGTTCGAATATTGGGAGAAGCTGGACAAGGTTTTTAGCACGAACGGCTTGTGCTACGCTCGCGTCGATAACCGCGCCCGGGTCGCCTTGGGTTAGGGAGCATTGCCGACATGGTGATGCGGACCGGATTCATTTGCGGCTGCGGCCATAGCGGGACGACGTTGATTGCGACGATCCTTGCGTCGCATCCCGACGTCTACCTGCCGCTCCAGGAAACCAACATTTTCTTCAAGTGGACGCCACTGGCCATGTTCCGCTTCTGGAAACTGAAGCGGGCGGCGCTCGATGCTGGAAAGAACGTGCTGCTTGAAAAGACACCGCGGCATATCCGCCGTGTCGCCCGCATTCGCCGGCTCGTGCCCGGCGCGCGTTTCGTCATGCCGGTGCGAGATGGACGCGACGTCGTAGCGTCCCTGATCAAACGACTTGGCGACCCAACGGAGGCTCTCGACCGCTGGATCAACGACAATGCGCTGGTTCTTGCGGAACGGGGAAAGCCGGATGTGCTGATCTATCGCTATGAGGACCTGGTCGAGAATCCGGCCAAAGTCGTCGAGCAGATATGCGGCTTTCTCGATGTAACCTTCAGGCCGGATCTCCTCGACTATCACAAGAACCCGCAGCAGTGGTTCAAGCCGACCGACGCCAGCGGCGAGACGCCACATGCGGTGCTCCGGAACCAACAGGTCAATCAGCCGATCTATGACGGGAGCGGAAGATGGCGCTCCGAACTTGGAAACGCCGAGCTACAGGACCTGGTACAGGGACGAGGTGCCCAGCTTATGAAAGCATTCGGTTATGCATGATCTCGGCTCGGCATCTGCTTGAACTGCCGTCTACCAATCAATTTTGTCGATCAAACCCGTTTTGAACAGGCTGTGAGCTCCTTCGTACAGCATTGACTGTTCGCTCATCGCGCTGAGAGCGGCTTTACCGCTCGATACCTCATGATACTGGCGATATTTGGAAGCGCCGTTCCAATACTGACCTTCCGCCACCGCGACCTGCGCCTTGTCGTTGAAATCGGCGAAGAACTTGAAATGAAGCAGGCCAGCCAATCCCTTTATATAGTTTCGCCAGTAGGGCAGCGGTGAGTGAATCGACGTAAAAATCGTCTGGCGATCAACATATATCAGAGGGAACTTGGTCAACTTGTGCTGCCTGGCGAAAAGCCGGGTTCTCGGGCCGCCTGTGATCTTGAGATGCCGGGGGCTCCTCGTCACCTCATAGCCGCTGCCGTCGAAATGGTCTGCAACTTGCCATGGCGGCACGATGGGATCGAAGGGTACGTCCCAGATGCTTCCGCTCGGATACATGTCGATCATCGGCGCCAGCAGGCGTGTCATTCCGCGCCGCTTCAGCCAGTCGGCCATCGCACCGAGCGGATGCTGATCCATGCCGTCATAGACAAGATATTCGTCCGCATCCACGGTCAGATACCAGCGAGGCTGACCATAGATCTGCACAATCCGCTGTCGCCAAAGGTTTCCCAGGTCCGACTGCGAATAGGTGATCGGCGAGCTGAATAGATCGACATCTGGCTGCTCGGCCAGAAGCTCAGCTGTGCCGTCGGTCGAGCGATCATCGAGGACGGCGAATCTGGTGACGCCGAGTTCGCGATAGTGCTTCAGGAACGGGGGTAGCCTGTCCGCCTCGTTGCGGATGACGAGGATCAAAGGCAGGTCATTCGCTTTAAGGGGCGTTATCGGCCGCAGCGATGACACTTCTGCCCGTCTTCCGAAGGTGTGTCTCAGCCGATATATGGCGGTGTCGGTAATCGTCCGGCGGACAATGGCGGGCCAGGTTGCTTTGCTCAAGCCATCGATTCCCCTCATGGCGGTCACCGGCTGGAGCTGGCGCTGATCCGCTGTTTGCAGTTAATTTCTACATGCAGCACCGTCAGGCAAATCGCAAGCAGTTGCGGACAATGGACACAGGCCTGTTCTGAGTTCCGGCGGGGGAGCTTTCCAAGTGTTGCCGATGCGAGCTGGCCTCTATAGACATCGTCAGATGGCAACAAGGCCGGAGCCCAGACCCTATGTACGCCGGCATTCGTGGCAGCGAAATTCAATTCGACAGGCCGATCCTGTTCGTGCGCCAGCGCTATGCGCCTTTCGGTGGCGGCGAGATCATGCTGGAAAACATCATGGCCGCATTCGCCGCGCGTCAGCGGCGGGTGGCCGTGCTGTCCGGCGACTGGCCGCGTTATGAAGGCATCGAGTTCATCCATTGTGCCGGTCGGCGGTTTCCGCGTTCGCTGCGGGCGACGTCCTTTGCTCAAGCCGCCTGCCGCAAGATCGCCGAGATGCCGCCGGCGCTGGTGCAGAGCAACGATCGCCTCCCGTGCTGCGATGTCTTCCGGGCCGGGGAGGGCGTTCATGCCGCCTATCTTGCCGAGCGGCGGCGTTTCGAGACGCGGCTTGGCAGGGCGGCAATGGCGCTGAGCCCCTTTCACCGCCAGACGCTGCGCCTCGAGCGCGCAACCTATGCCAGCCCACGGCTCAAAGCTGTCATAGCGATTTCGAAGATGGTCGCCGAGGACATTGTCCGTCACTACGATTATCCGGCGGAAAATGTGCACCATATTCCCAACGGGGTGGATCTCGACCGCTTCAACCCGCAGCTGCGCCAACAGCACCGGGCGAGAATCCGCGCGCGGCTCGACGTCGACGAAAACAGGCCGGTCGTCCTGTTTGTCGGCTCGGGCTTCGCGCGAAAAGGACTGCTTGCACTGATGAAGGCGGCCGCCAGGCTCGATGGCGAGCCTGAATTGTGGGTCATCGGCCATGATTCGCGCGCCAACGCCTTCAGGCAGGCCGGTGACAGGCTCGGTCTCGGCACACGGCTCAAGATGCTGGGGCCGCAGAAAGACATGCTGCCGTGGTACGGCGCGGCCGATATTGCCGTGCTGCCTTCCATCTATGATCCTTTCGGCACAGTGGTCATTGAAGCGATGGCCAGCGGCTTGCCCGCCGTGGTAAGCACCGGCTGTGGAGCGCGCGAGCTTGTCGAGCGGTTCGAGCCGACGCTCGTTTGCGATGCGGCCAGCGAAAGCGACCTCGCTGCAGCGCTCGCGCACGCGCTGCAGTTGTTGTCACGACCTGACACCGCAGCCCGGGTGAGAGCGGCGGCCGAACACTATGATTTCAATGTCATGATCAAGCGAATGATGGCGCTTTATGAAAGCCTTGATCTGAAATGATTTTCGACTTTGTTGAATTAGGTTAGTACCCTCAGTGTGCTAACGGGCCGGGAACCGATGCTGCAGATGCATTCGAATGACGGTGGCAGCCTTGATGCCGGAGCATTCTGACCGTGCCGGCGCTCTCGGTCATTATCATCACCCGCAACGAGGAGGCGTCCATCGCGCAATGCCTTGAGTCGGTCCATTTTGCCGATGAGATCGTCGTTCTCGACAACAACAGCAGCGACAGGACCAGGGAGATTGCCGGTGCTCTGGGGGCCAAGGTCCTGATGACCGTTGATTGGCCCGGTTTCGGCGCGCAAAAAAACCGTGCGCTGGCCGCGGCAACGGGGGATTGGATCCTGTCGCTGGATGCCGATGAGTGGGTGGAGGCGCCGCTCGGCGCGGAAATAAGGGCCGCAATCGCCGACCCAAAAGCCAATGACGGCTTCGAAATACCGAGAAGATCGCGCTTTTGCGGGCACATTGTCCGCCATAGCGGCTGGTCGCCCGATCTGGTGCTCAGGCTCTTCCGTCGCCGCTCCGGGCGGTTCAGCGACGACACCGTGCACGAGAAGGTATTGGTGAACGGGAAGGTCGGCCGATTGTCCCAGCCGATCGAGCACGATTCCATTACCGACTTGGCAGATGCCCACGACAAGATCGGCCGGTACGCAGAGGCGTCCGCCGCGCAACTGCTTGCCGAGGGCAAAAAAAGCTCGATAGGCAAGGCGGTTTTGCGCTCGGTCTGGGCCTATGTGCGCAGCTATATTTTCCGGCTGGGATTTCTGGACGGTTCCATTGGTGCGATGGTGGCCGCGTATTCGGCCAGCTACACCTATCAGAAATGGGCGCGTGTCGCATTGGGAATGCGAGGCCAGGTCCACCCAAAAACGCAAGGCTGAGGCCAGGACAAATCTGTGAGAAACCGGCTTGGTTGACCGCAATTGTTGCCGAGCCATCGCCAACTAGTTAGTGTACGACCGTAAAAATCGAAAGCCAGGGTAGTGAATATGACTGATGCGTTTAGGGTATTTATCGGATGGGACAGCCGTGAGCCGATCGCGTACGACGTCGCGCGACACTCGCTGCTCAAACATGCGTCGGCGCCTGTCTCCGTCATTCCGATCAAACAGGACGAGATGCGTGCCCGCGGGCTATATTGGCGGGAAAAAGATCCGCTCGCCTCAACGGAGTTCACCTACACGCGCTTCCTCACGCCCTTTCTCGCCGACTACACGGGTTGGGCCCTGTTTTGCGATTGCGATTTCCTGTGGCTTGGTGACGTCGCAGGCCTGCTGAAATATACGGACTCGGACAAGGCGGTTTATTGCGTCCAGCATGACTATACGCCGAAGGCCACAACCAAGATGGATGGTGTGGTCCAGACGTCCTATCCTCGGAAAAACTGGTCGTCGCTGATGCTGTTCAATTGCGCGCATCCTTCGGTCAGATTGCTCACGCCAGAGGTCGTGAATCAGGAAAGTGGCGCCTATCTTCACCGAATGCAGTGGGTTGCCGACAAAGATTTGGGCTCATTGCCGGTAGAGTGGAATTGGCTCGAAGGTTGGAATGAAAAGCCTGCGGTCGGCACACCTAAGGCGGTCCACTATACCAGCGGCGGCCCGTGGTTTGCCGAATGGCAGAATGTCGACTACGCCGATTTGTGGATAGCAGAACGCGACGAGTTCCTGGCTTCCGATCAAGCGGAATCTTCTCAGAGCGCCGTTCGATAAGAACATCGTGTTTGGCAGGTGACCTGGGCGCTTCCGAAAGTGGCATTGATTTTCATGTCGCCAAGGGCGCAGCAACCAGCCGTCAGGCGCTGGGCGTCGACAACGTGTTGCCGCCGGGGGGCGGGACCGGGCAGATTGCACCTACGAATCTGGCGGCTCCGGCCGGGTAACCATGCCGCGCTGAGATAAGGTTCAGCTCGCGCCAATATGATCGGTTTGGAGTCCGTCAGCTCTTTCATCGGCCTAGCCGGCACGCGAAAGTCGACCATGCCGTCACTGCGAAGACGCCTCGATCGTTTCCTGGAGAACCGCGGGCCTAAAATACCGCGGCTGCAGCTGAACCATGTCGAGCGCCTGGCGCTGGTCCGTCGCCATGGTGATTTTTCCCTTGCCTATTCGACCGCCGTGCAGAGGGGGCTTCACTACTTCGGCGATGCCCAGGGCTACATCGCTTACGGCAGCAAAACGCGACATCATTTCGCGCTCGGTGATCCAGTGGCTGCCCCGGCCGATCGGCGCGACTATATCAGACGTTTCATCGAGGTTGCCGGCAGCCCGTGGTTTGTGCAGATCGGCGACCAGACGGCGCGCGTGCTTGCCGGGCTTGGCTATCAGGTCAACCGCCTCGGCGTCGATACCAGGCTTGTCCTGCCCGGACACGACTTTTCCGGAAAGCGCAATGAGACAGTGCGCTATTCCGAACGCTGGCTCTTGAAGAAGGGTTTTTCCTTCGCAGAGGACAACGGGACTGTCTTCCTCGACGAGATTGCCAGGCTCTCCCAAAATTGGCGGGCCGACCGCATTGTCAAGCGCTGGGAGATGAGATTTCTCAACAGGCCCTTTGCCGATCACCTTGGCGTCGATATGCGCCGTTTCGTCCTGCACGGTCCGGATGGGGAACTCGTGGCCTTGCTGGATTTCGATCCGCTGTTCAGCGACGGCAAGGTCATCGGCTACACCACCTCGTTCAAGCGCAAGCACATCGATGCCTCGGCGCATGCCGAGATCGGCCTGACCAAATTCGCGGTTGACCGCTTTCGCGATGAAGGTGTTTCCGTCGTCACCCTAGGCCTGTCGCCGCTTGTCGAAATCGGACCTAGCGGGTTTGCCGAAAGCGATTTCTGGCGGCACGCCTTCCAGCGTGCCTATGACTCGCCCTGGGTCAATCGCACCCGCTTCAATCTGCAGGGGCAGGCGGCCTTCAAGCGCCGGTTCCATGGTGTCGAAGAGCCGACCTATCTTGCCTTTCGCAAGGGGACCTTTTTCGAAGCGCTTTCTCTGCTCCGGCTGATCAGGGCCGTCTAGTGCCTGGTGGCTGAGCGCTCGTCGCCTCCTGGTATGGTTGACCTCACACCGGTCAGGCTTGGTTGTTTAGGTGGGAAAGGAATGCCGCGGCGGGAAGCAAAGGACCGGCTGCGAACCGCCGGCCTATTCTGCGGCGTCCCCCAGTCCCGCCGGGGCACGTTTGGCAGCCTGAGAACGGCTTCGCGTCAGCGCCAAGGGGTCGGATTCACGGTTGCTGCAGCGTACCGCCGGGAATTACGAGGGTACCCTGGCCTGGCCTTGAGTATCTGAAGCCTATGAAGAACAAAGCAACGATGATCAAACAAATGACGATGACCGCGACGACGCTGCCAGGATGGTGTCCGGTATCTGGCGGTTGGACCATTGCCTTCCCGTATGGCTATCGCCGCGGACCTTCTTCATCTTCCAACCGAGCATGACGACTGTCAATGGGTACGGGAGTTGCGCCCGCCATCCAATCAGCTGCGAAGCGTTGAAGGGCGGCGATCCACCGCGGCTTAGTCAGGCCGGAAACAGGAATGCAGCAGCGGGATCGAAAAAAACCTGCCGGCTGCAGGGCCACACATCCTGCGATTGCATGGCGGCGGAGGTCGGCCTGATGTCAACCTCCTGTCCAGCGGCGATGCGCGCGACGATCCGCCGGCGCTCGCCGTAAAATGCGATGTCGACGATCTCGACATTCAGTTCCGCGCTCGCCGGGCTCCGCTCCATGCTAAAGGCTTCGGGCCGGATCATCAGCCTGGTCTTCTGGCCTTTGCCGAACGTGCCGTTGGCCCTGACTCCGGATATGACCGAACCGTCTGTCATGCGGATCGTTGTCGTGCCGTTGGTGGTGCCGAGATGTTCGGCGGCGAGGAAATTCGAATTGCCGATGAAGCCGGCGACGAAATCGGTCGCCGGCCTGAGATAGAGATCCTCGCCGGTGCCGGTCTGCTCGATGCGGCCATCCTTGAACAGGGCGATTCGGTCCGACAGATGCAGCGCCTCTTCCTGATCGTGGGTGACGTAGAGAATGGTGACGCCGGTCTGGCGATGGATGCGGCGGATTTCGCCCTGGATTTCCTCGCGCAGCTTCTTGTCGAGCGCCGACAATGGCTCGTCCATCAAAAGGATCGGAGGATCGTAGGCCAGCGCCCGGGCCAGCGCGACGCGCTGCTGCTGGCCGCCCGACAGCGCACCGGGTAAGCGTCCGGCAAAGCTTTCGAGCCGCACCAGGGCCAGCATGTCGGCGACCTTTTTCTTCACCTCGGCGTCCGGCCGGCGGCGAACCCGCAGCGGAAAAGCGACGTTTTCGGCCACCGTCAGATGCGGAAACAGCGTGTAGCGCTGGAAGACCATGCCGATGTTGCGCTTGTGCGGGGGCACCGCAAGCAGCGACTTTCCTTCCAGCAAGACATCGCCGGAAGTCGGGTCCTGAAAGCCGGCGATCGCGTAGAGCGTCGTCGATTTTCCCGAACCGGAGGGCCCGAGGAAGGTCAGGAACTCGCCCCTGGGAATGTCCAGCGTGACGTCGTGCACGGCGACGATCGCCCCGAACGCCTTGCGCAGATTGCGGATGGAGAGGAAAGGGTGGGTCATGTCCGGAACTTTCGCTGCAGCAGCGCCGTCATCACCATCAGGGCAAGCGTCAGCCCGACCAGCAGGCTGGAGGCAGCGGCGATCACCGGACTGAGGTCCGACCGCAGACTGCCCCAGATCTTGACGGGCAAGGTTTGCAAGCTGGGGCTGGCCATGAAGATCGCCACCACGACTTCGTCCCACGACGCGAGGAAGGAAAAGATCGCGGCGGAGAAGATGCCGATCCGGATCGACGGCAAGGTGATCCTGAGCCTGGCCTCGAGCGGGCTTGCCCCGCAGACGATTGCCGCGTCCTCGATCGACTTGTCGAACCCTTCGAGCGCGGTGGCGATCGGAATGATGGCGAAGGGCAGCGCCAGCACGGTGTGGGCGATGACGAAGCCGATGGTGGTGCCGCCGAGGCCAAGGCGAAGGAAGAAGGCGTAGATGGCGATGGCGAAGACAACGACGGGCAGCACCATCGGCGTCAGCAGCAGGCCACGCACGATCTCACGTCCGGCAAACCGTCCGCGAACCAGGGCAAAGGAGGCGAGCAGGCCGATCGCCACTGCCAGGATCGCCGTCATGGTGGCGATCCGGGCGCTGGTCAGTGCGGCGCCGAGCCAGGCCGGATCGGCAAAAAGCTCCTGGTACCATTTGAGCGTCCAGCCGGGCGGCGGAAAGGCCAGCCAGCGCGACGAGCCGAAGGAGAGCAGGACAATGAAGACCACCGGCAACAGAAGAAAGCCGGCGACCAGCGCGGTGAAGCCGAGCAGGGCAACCCGCAGTCCACCCATGCGGTCATAGTCGAGCAGCATCTCAGATGCCTCCGCTCATGCGCCTGGCACCGGCAAGGCGCAGTTGCAGCGCGTAGAGAGCCATGGTGACGACAAGCAGGATGAAGGCCGCGGCGCTGCCGAGCCCCCAGTTGAGCAGCGACTGGACCATCTGCGCGATCATTTCGGCAAGCATCATGTTCGACGTGCCGCCGAGCAGTGCCGGCGTTACGAAGTAGCCGAGCGACATGACGAAGACCATCAGGCCACCGGCGGCGACGCCGGGCAACGACAGCGGCACGAGGATGCGGCGGAACGCCTGGAAAGGGCTTGCGCCGCACAGCGACGCCGCACGCAGCGTCATCGGATCGATCGCCCGTAACGTGCCGACCAGCGGCAGGATCATGAAGGGCAGCATGATATAGACCATGCCGATGGTGACGCCGGTGAGATTGTTGATGAGCGGCAGCGGGTGGTCGATGACGCCGATGGTCATCAGCGTCCGGTTGATGACGCCGGTACGCTGCAGGAGCACCATCCAGGCATAGGTGCGGGTGAGCAGGTTCGTCCACATCGACAGAATGATGATGCCGAAGATGATCGAGGCCGGTCCCGAAGGCATGATCGCCAGCATCCAGGCGACCGGAAAGGCGACAAGGACCGTGACGATGGTGACCAACGCCGCGACCAGGAATGTGTTGAAGAACACCCGCGCATAGGTGCCGTCACCGAGCAGGGCAGCATAGTTCTGCAAGCCTGGCTCGGGCTCCGTGACACTGCGCAAAAGCAGCGCCAGCACGGGGACGACGAAGAACAGCATAATCAGAATCAGGGCCGGCAGCAGGCCATTGAGACCTGCCGGCACCCGCACCGTTCCAAAGTTCCGGCGTGTTTCGACCGACATGACAGCGACCCGGCTACGGGACGAGACGGCGCGAACCGTCTCGTCCATTGCGGTTCAGGGGCGGGCTTATTTCGCCTGCCAGGCATACCAGCGCGCGGCGATGGTGTCGCGATTGGCGGCCCAGTAGTTCATGTCGAGATTGATCTGTCCGTCGACATGAGCGTCCGGCAGCGATTTCACGGCATCGGCCGGCATCTCTGCCTTGGCCTTGGTGTTGATCGGCGCATAGCCGCTGGCTTCGGCAAATTTGGCCTGGCCGGCGGGGCTGCTCGCCGCGGCGAGGAATTTCATCGCCGTATCCTTGTTCTTGGCACCCTTCGGTACCACCAGAACGTCGGCTGCGGTCAGGTTCTGGTTCCAGGAGACGCCGACATCGGCGCCTTCCTTGTCCAGTGCGAAGACGCGGCCGTTCCACAGCTGGCCGAACGTTGCTTCGCCGGATGCGATCAATTGCTGCGACTCCGCCCCGCCGCCCCACCAGACGATGTCCGACTTGATGGTGTCGAGTTTCTTGAAGGCGCGATCGAGATCCAGCGGATAGAGCTTGTCCGCCGGAACACCATCGGCCAGCAGCGCGATCTCGATGACACCGGGCGCCGACCATTTGTAGAAGGTCCGCTTGCCCGGGAACTTCGTCAGGTCGAACATGTCGGCCCAGCCGGCCGGTTCACCCGAAACGGCGCCCTTGTTCCAGGCGAGCACGAAGGAATAGTAGAAACTGCCGACGGCATGATCGGTGGTGAAGCGCGGATCGAGGTCGGCCTTCGACACGGCCTTGAAGTCGATCGGCTCGAGCAGACCGTCCTTGGCCGCCTTGATGGCGAAATCCATCTCGACGTCGACGACGTCCCAGTTGACACTGCCGCTGTCGACCATCGCCTTCAGCTTGCCGTAGTCGGTCGGGCCGTCCTGCATGACCTTGATGCCGGATGCAGCGGTGAACGGCTCGGCCCAGGATTTGGTCTGCGCTTCCTGGGTCGTCCCGCCCCAGCTGGTGAAGACCATGTCCTCGGCCTTTGCGGCCGTCGTTGCCAGAACTGTCGTTGCAATAAATCCGGCAAGGAAGCCGGTGATGATCAGTTTCATGTCGTTCTCCTCTGTTGTTTTCGTTGGTGTCTGTTCGCGATCGGTCGTTTTCGCCTTGATCGCGCATCTCCGGCCAGCGGCGGCTACCGCATGACAAAAGGATCGGGAATTGGGTCGTCGGAGGTGCGTATCCACACCGATTTCGAACGCGTGTAGTCGCGGATCGCATCGAGGCCGCCCTCGCGGCCGAGCCCGGATTGGCCGTAGCCGCCAAACGGAACCAGCGGCGAGACCGCCCGATAGGTGTTGATCCAGACAACGCCGGCATGGATGCCGCGCGCCATGCGGTGGGCTTTTGCCAGATTGGTGGTGAACACGCCGGACGCCAGGCCGAACTTCGTGTCGTTGGCGAGCGAAAGCGCTTCAGCTTCGCTGTCGAAGGCTAGCACACAGAGCACCGGGCCGAAGAGCTCTTCGCGCACGCAGGCAAGCGTCTGATCAGGCGCGTCGATAATCGTCGGCGCGTAATAGAAGCCGTCCGCCATGCCCGCGGGGCGGATGCCGCCGGTGACCAGTTGCCCGCCCGCGGCCAGGCTTTCAGCAATGATCTTCTCTATCCATTCGCGCTGGCGCGAGGTGGCGAGCGGTCCCATTTCGATCGCGGGATCCTGCGGATCGCCAATCCTGATCGCCTCGGCCTTGCGCTTGAGCCGGTCGAGGAATTCGTCCTTCACGGAGCGCTGGACCAGCAGCCGCGAGCCGGCGACGCAGCTCTGGCCGGTGGCAGCGAAGATGCTGGCAACGACCGCGTTGGCGGCGCTGTCCAGATCGGCATCGGCAAACACCACGACCGGGCTTTTGCCGCCGAGCTCGAGCGTCGTGAAGGCGAGGTTTTCCGCCGTATTCCTGACGATCTGCCGAGCGGTCGAGGGACCGCCGGTGAAGGCGACGCGGGCGACGAGCGGATGACTGGTCAGCCGGTGACCGCAATCGTGGCCGAAGCCGGTCAGGATGTTCACGGTCCCGGCGGGAAATCCCGCCTCATGGACGAGTTCAGCGAAGGCCAGCAACGGGGCAGGGCCGTCTTCCGATGCTTTCAGAACGATGGTGCAGCCGGCCGCCAGCGCCGGCCCGAGCTTGACGGCGGACAGGAAGAGCTGCGAGTTCCACGGCACAATGGCGGCTACGACGCCGATTGGCTCCGGCCGGATGGTCACTTCCATGTCGGCCTTGTCGATGGGAACAAACGAGCCCTCGTGCTTGTCGGCCAGCCCGCCATAATAGCGGTAATAGTCGCCGACATAGGCGATCTGGGCGCGGGTCTCGCGGATGATCTTGCCGGTATCGCGCGTCTCGAGTTCCGCCAGCCGGTCGGCATTGGCGACCACCAGATCGCCGAGCCGCACCAGAACCTTGCCGCGTGCCGTTGCCGTCATTGCCGGCCACGTGCCGGAGCCAAGCGCCCGGTGAGCAGCTTCGACGGCGCGGTCGACGTCATCAGACGATGCAGCGGGCATCTTCGCCCATGGCGCGCCCGTCGAGGGATCGATGCTGTCGAAGGTCGCCGCCACTTCGACGAAGCTGCCGTCAATATAGTTCCTGAATTGAGTGGTGCTCATCGCAATCCGGCTTTCGGTTCGGAAAAGGCCGGCATCACCCTGTCGATGAAGAGCTGCAGCGATTTCTTCTTGCGCCGATGGGAAAGGCCGCTGTCGATCCAGATCGAATACTGATCGTAGCCGAGCGCTTCGTAGGCCTTCAGCCTGGCGATCACCTCGTCGGCTTCGCCAATGACCAGGTTCTGCCTGATCTTGTCAGGCGCATATTGCGGCATGGCCGCGATCTCGTCTTCGGTCAGCGCTTCCATTATGCCCTGGTGCACCGGCTTCTTGTTCTGGAACCAGGCGCCGAACTGGCAGTAGAACTGCGACAGATCCTGCGCGAGCCGGTCAGCCTCCGCTGCATCCTCGGCGACGAAAGTATGCATCAGCAGCATAATCTCCGGCCTTGGTACGTCGGGGTGGGCATTGCACGCCGCGTTGAAACGCTCCATCAGGCTGGCCACTTCGCCATCGCCGGAAGCAAGCGGCGTCACCTGGACGTTGCATTTGCTGGAAACCGCAAAGTCGTGCGAGTTCGGATCGCGTGCGGCCACCCAGATCGGCGGATAAGGCTTTTGCAGCGGCTTGGGCGACGAGGTGGTTGAAGGAAACGACCAGAACTCGCCGGCGAGTTCGAAATCACCATCCCAAAGGCCCCGGATCGTCGGCACCATCTCGCGCATACGCTGCCCGGCGACCCAGGCCTCGAGGCCTGGGAAAAGTCGCTGGTATTCGTAAGCGTAGGCGCCGCGCGCAATGCCGATGTCGAGACGGCCGCCGGTGACGACGTCGGCCATCGCTGCTTCGCCGGCAAGCTTGATCGGGTGCCAGAACGGCGCGACGATGGTTCCTGTTCCGAGCCGGATGCGCCTGGTTTTGGCGGCGAGCCAGGCGATGTTGATGAACGGGTTCGGCGAGATGGTGAATTCCATCCCGTGATGCTCGCCGATCCAGGCAGTCTCGAATCCTGCCTCTTCCGCCTGCAGAACCAGCTCCTCCAGCTCGCCGACAAGCTCGGAATGCGGCTTTGCCAGATCCGATCGCTCCATGTGCACGAAAAGCGAAAACTTCATCGGTTTCACCCGCGGCCGGAAAGAGGAATTTGAGAAGGCGAGGGCTTGGCGAGCGGCCGGACTTCGCCTTCGACCTCGTTGCCGACATAGACGCCGAATGCATCTTCCGTGCGTTCGCGCGCATAGCGGGCAAGCATCGAACGCACCGCAGGATCGGCGATCTCCAGATCGGCGATCTGCTCGATGTCGACAAGCCGCATCTGGCGATCGTCGGAATAGGACCCCTCGGCCGTTCCGCGATAATAAACATGCGTGCGCCAGGGTTCGGCGGCATCGTCCCACACCGCGAAAAGGAAGCCGAGCTGCGCGTCTATGGCCCTGGCGGCAAGGCGCCCCTTGAGGCTGCGCGCATCGTTGGGCGTGCCCAGTCCGCGCCCCGCAGGCAATTCATGAAACCCGTCGGCCGTTGCGAAGAACAGCACACGGCCCTCGTTCTCGAGAATGGCGCCGACCTCCGTATCGGGGGGCGCCGCCGCCAGCGCCTCCTGGCTGAGGCCGGGCGTGACGTAGGTGCCTCTGCAATAACCGAGGGGCTGGGCTCCGTTGTGGCTGAAGTCGTGGACGCGGCCGATGAGGATCGAGTGATCGCCAGCATCGACCAGCTGCTCCATGCCGCAATCGAACACTGCAACGGAGCCGTCGATCAGCGGATTGCCGGTTCGGCCCGGCTGCCAGGCCACGGCCGCGAACTTGTCCGCTGCTTTGGAAGCGAAGATGCCGGAATGGGCCTTCTGGTCCTCCGACAGGATGTTGATGGCGAAACCTCTCGATGTCGAAAAAGCACTGTGCCCCAGGGCCCTCTTGGCGATGCAGACAAGCACCAGCGGCGGCTCGAGCGAGACCGAGGTGAAGGAGTTGGCGGTGAAGCCGCGCGGTTCGCCTTCCGCTCCGATCGTTGTGACGATGGTGACACCGGTCAGGAACGAGCCGAGCGCGCGCCGGAATTCGCCGCTGTCAAAGACTGCATCCGTCTCCGGCTTCACGCCAGCGTCTCCTGCCGTGTCGAGAAATTCCATGATGTGTTTGGTCACTTTTTCAGGTGAAGCCATTGCCATCATATGCCTTTCTCCATTGAGCACGAGGCATTGGCCGTGCGGCGCAAGCCTCGCCATCGCCGCCGACATGGCCGGGGTCGAATTGCTGTCCTGCGACCCGGTCATGAACAGGGCCGGCGCGGCAAGACCGGGGAGAGCATCGGCGTGCTCGGCATCGGCATGGGCAAAAAGGCGATAGGTGCGCGCGTAGCCTTCGGGGTCGACCCTTTCAAGGGCGGCGCGCGCGGTAGAGGCCGCCCCGATAAGATTCGCCGGCAGCGGGTCGCCGAACCAGCGGGCAAGCGTAGCCGCAATGGCGGAAGGGTTGCCATGGGTGCCGAGCGCGGCCGCACGCTGGCGTACGGCCTGCGCCAAGGCCGCGGGGCGGCGGAATACCGCATTGAGACAGACGATTGAGCGAACGCGCGATGGGGTGCGAAGGGCGATCTCCAGAGCGACCAGCGCGCCCATCGAATGGCCAACGATCGATACCGACGCCACGCCGAGATGGTCGAGAAGGCGAACCGCCTGATCGGCGAAATCCGACAGGCTGGCTTCTTCCGGCGGCAGCGGTGAAACGCCGTGGCCGAGCATGTCGATGGCGATCAGGTCATGATGGTGTTTCATCGCCGCGATCTGATCGTGCCAGATCGCGGCGTTCATGCCGACACCGTGAATGAGCAGAACCGGCGCGCCGGAGCCGGCGCGGATGAAGCCGGTGCCGTCCGGAGCCGTGTCCCGGACCCATGCGGTGGCAGCGACGTCAGCCACGCAGGTCTCCGACCTCCTTGAGGTCCTGATAGCGGTCGCCGATACGATGGTGCGGGCGGCCGCCAATCGAAGCGCCAAGCGCCACCACCAGCTCGTCGGGCGCGGGCGCGTCGCCGATCTGGAAATGTACGGTCAGATAGTGGGAGCGGCGGCCTTCGTCGTTCTTGTCCATCAGCGGGATCATGATCGGGGTGTTCGGCCCTCCGCGCAGATTGGTGAAGGCGAGATAGGTCTTGGCGCCGACCGCGCGACGGTAATGGTTGCCGAAATGCAGCGTATGGATCAGCGCCGATGCATGCTCGATCTCGCCCGCCGTGCCGCAGACCGCGGCCTTGCCGTAGCCCTCTATCGCCTCGCCGGAACCGGCAACGGCGATAATCTCGTGGGTCAGCAGTTCACCGAGGACGGGAGCAATGGCGCGGATCTCCGGCGACAGGTCGTCGGTGAAACCGCGGCCGGCCCAAGGATTTGTCAGCACAGCGGCGACACCGATCAGACGCAGCGGTTTTGGGGCTTCCTTGCCGCCCTCGATTAGCGTGTTCTCGATGTAGGTGACGATCTTTCGAATGGCTGGTTTCATGAAAGTCCTCGGTCGCCGCGGCGCTGTGCAACGCCGAAATCTTTACATCATCTTATGGTATACCATACTATGGAGCACCAGAAGCCTTGTCAATCGGCTATGGAATCTGTTTTGTGGCCGGATCGGGGTAGGGAGAGAAAATGTCAGGCGATACGCTGCGGATCGACCGCTCTGCCAAGACGCTGAGGACGCTGGCGCTGGAGCGCATGCGTGAGGCGATCATGGGCTTCCATTTCCAGCCTGGCGAAAGGCTGGTCGAGCGGCCGCTATGCGATCAGCTCGGGGTAAGCCGTTCCGTCGTGCGCGAGGTGCTGCGGCAGCTGGAGGCGGAAGGCCTGGTGCAGATGATACCGGGCCACGGACCCGCCGTGGCCAAGCCGGATCTCGGCCGCACCGACGAAATCTATGAATTGCGGGCGCTGCTCGAGGGCATCGCGGCGCGGGCTTGCGCCCTGACAGCCACGGACGCGCAGATCGCCTCGCTCGATGCCGCCTTGACGAACCTGCTTGAGGCGTGGGCGTCCGGTGCGCCTGTCGAGGTGATGCGGGCAACGACCAAATTCTACGAAACGCTGTTCGAGGCGGCGGACAAGCGCATTGCCTGGGAAATCGTGACGGGGCTGAATGTCCGCATCAACCAGCTCCGCTCAATGACGATCGCGTCGGAGAACCGCCGCGAGCCGGCGATCGCCGAAATGACCGAAATCATGGATGCAATCCGCTCGCGCAAGCCGGACGAGGCGGAGGAGGCGGCGCGGCGGCATGTCGAATCCGCGTGGCAGATCGCCCGCAACACGCTTCGCCTTGGCTGACTGGTATGCCGCCGGCGGTCCATCGTTCCACGGCAGGCATCTAACTGGTGCGTACAGTGACATGTGTGACATGCCAATTTGCTTTCAGTTGCGGCGGCAAAATCGTATATCGGGTCAGTTAGGTGTGCATCTTTTGCCAAATTGCTCTGTCATTCGAACGGACTGAGACAGAAAAGTAGTAAAATGAACATGTTACGCCACAAAGTTGCCGTGGCGCCGATGATGGATTGGACGGACCGGCACTGCCGGTTCTTCCATCGCCAGCTGACGCGCGAGGCGCTGCTCTATACCGAGATGGTGGTGGCCGATGCGGTCATCCACGGCGCACGCGAGCGGCTGCTTGGCTTCGACGACAACGAACATCCGTTGGCGCTGCAACTCGGCGGCGCCGATCCGGGAAAGCTGGCCGAGGCGGCGCGCATCGGCGAAGCCTTCGGCTATGATGAAATCAACCTCAATGTCGGCTGCCCGTCCGACCGCGTCCAGTCGGGCACCTTCGGCGCGTGCCTGATGAAGACGCCCGTGCTCGTCGCGGATTGCGTCGCGGCAATGAAGGCGGCGGTGAAAATACCGGTCACCGTCAAGTGCCGTATCGGCGTCGATGAGCAGGATCCGGAACCGGCACTCGATGCGTTGGCCGATGGTGTTTTCGCGGCCGGCGCCGACGCGCTGTGGGTGCACGCCCGCAAGGCCTGGCTGGAAGGACTGAGCCCAAAGGAAAATCGCGACATCCCGCCGCTCGACTATGGCCGCGTCTATCGGCTGAAAGCCAGAAAACAAAACAAATTCATCGGCATCAATGGCGGTATTCAATCTCTCGCAGAGGCGCTGACGCATCTCGACCATGTCGATGGCGCCATGCTCGGCCGCGCCGCCTATCACACGCCAGGGATACTCACCGGCATCGATGCCGCGTTTTACGGCAGCACAGCTGAGTCGTTCGATTTTGTCGCACTGATCGATGCCATGGCGGATTACGCGTCACGCCATATCGAGCAGGGCGGACGCCTCGGGCATGTCACCCGGCACATGGTCGGGCTGTTTCACGGCCTGCCCGGTGCACGCCGCTATCGGCAAATCCTGTCCACCGATGCGACAAGGCCGGGTGCCGGACCGCAGGTGCTCAAGGCGGCTTTTGCAGAGGTCGATTTCGGCCGGACCGCAGAGGCGGCCTGAGGAAAAACTCAATCCCGCAAAATCATGCGATCGCCACGTACGTCGAAGCCCGATAGCGAGCCGATGAAATTCATGCCGAGCAGGCTCTGGCCGAGCGTGCCGGGTGCGGCGATCATGATGGGCATGTCCTTGCGCACGATGCCGCCGATCGACAGTTCGTCGGTTCGCACCGCCGCCGCGCGTGTCATGCCGTTGGCGGTAGAGATCGGTATGGTGAAGCGGAGAGCCGCCGAATTGAACCCGACCGCCAGCGCGTCCTCGGCGGTCAGAACGGTGCTGGTCGCGCCGGTATCGACAACCGTCAGGATCGGCGTGCCGTTGATCGTGACGCGCGCTTCGAAATGGCCGCTGCCGGCCTTGTCCAGGGTGACGGTGGCATGGCCTTCTTCCACGCCCAGCGCCAGCGGACTGCCGGGAACAAGGCCGGCGGTGACGCGGCTGGCGAAATCCTGCAACTCATAGCGGTACTGATAGCCGGCGATCAGCGCCAGCACGATTGCGCCCCAGGCGCCGAGGCTGCGGGCCATGGTGCCTAACGGCCTGCCCGATCTGAGCAGGCCGGCGCCGACGAGCGCCGCTAAAGCGCTAAGCCAGATCAGCTGGCTGAAATCGTAATTCTCAATGCCGAATGTACTGCCGGCGGAATCGTTGAGCATGAGCAGGAGTACACCTGCCCCGATCGCGACGATCAGAATCCACAGCAGTCGGTTCATCTCTGCGGCCGGTTCACGAGAGGGCGTCGCGTTCGCGTGCCATGCGGCTGCGACGGGTTTCCCGGCGGGGGCGTCGCTCGACCGTTTCCAGCCTTGCCGGCAGCTCGGCCATGACGCTGCGGCGGGTTTGCGGGGTCATGTCGATCCAGGCAGCGATTTCCGCGCGCGTGCGCCCGCAACCGAAACAGAAGCCGGTTTTCATATCGATCGAGCAGACCAGGATGCACGGGGATTCAATGGCCGTCATAAGGATTTCCTTGGCTAGCCTCCACATGGTGCAACGACAAAGTCAATACAAGCCCTCCGGGAAGCGCCGCCAACGGGTGCTTTCGCGTCAATACCTCGAAGTTGTACCAGGCCTGGAGCTTGTGCCGGCTTGAGGTTGTGCCGGCTGGCCAAGGCGGCTATGCCGCTCACCAATTCACACGGACGATCGCCATCGACATGACCAGCACGCTGCCTTTCGACGATTTTCGCGACCTCCTGGTGAGCCTGCCGCCGGGAGATATGGCGGCCAAGGCCCGCGTGCGCCAGTTGTTTGCCAAGGCAGACAAGCCCGAAGGCTCGCTTGGCCGCATCGAGGACATTGCCGCCTGGCTCGCCGGGTGGAGCGGCCGCGCGCCGCCGGCGGTGACGCGGCCATTGGTGGCGATCTTTGCCGGCAATCATGGCGTCACCCGCCACGGCATTTCGCCGCGCCCCGCCGCCGCCACGGCAAATGCAGTCGAGCTCTGCGCCGCCGGCGGTGCAGCAATCAACCAGATCTGCATCGCCAACGATCTCGGCTTGAAGGTGTTCGATCTGGCTCTGCACATCCCGACAACCGACATTACCGAGGATGCGGCACTGGACGAGCGCGGTTGTGCCGCTACCATGGCCTTCGGCATGGAAGCGATTGCCGGCGGCACCGACCTGCTTTGCCTTGGCGACCTCGGCGTCGGCAATTCGACTGTCGCCGCGGCCCTTTGCACGGCACTGTTCGGCGGCACCGGCGCCGACTGGATCGGCCCTGGATCAGGGGCAGACGCGGCGATGCAGAGGCGCAAGGCGGAGGTGGTCGATGCCGCGGTCGCGTTTCACGGCGCGAGCCTCAAGGACCCGCTGGAAGCGCTGCGCCGGGTCGGCGGGCGGGAATTCGCCGCGATCTGCGGCGCCATTCTGGCGGCGCGGATGCAGAAGATCCCGGTGCTGCTCGATGGGTTTGCGGTGACTGCCGCCGCTGGTGTCCTACATGCCGCCAACCCCGCCGCGCTCGATCATTGTCTCCTCGCAAGCCTGTCGCCGGAGCCTGGTCACGCCAAGGCCGCCGAGCGCCTCGGCCTTCGCCCGCTGCTCGATCTGGGCGTCAGTCAAGGCGAGGCGGTAGGGGCGGCTCTTGCCGCCGGCCTGGTCAAGGCGGCCGCGCTGACCAGCTCCGGCATGGCAGCGGCGGTCCGCGGTTAAGCATTCAGCGCCGGCGCGAGGCAACCGCCTTGGTCGGCAGCGCCGGCAGTTCCTCCATCACCCGGCTCAGCGGGAAGATGGCGATCGCCTCGGTGCCTTCGCGCAGCCTGGAATGGAGCTGGAATTCGCCGCCATGCATGGCCAGCAAGCCTTGCACGATCGGCAGGCCAAGCCCGGTGCCCTGTTCGGCGCTCTTGATGGCGATCGAGCCCTGGCCGAAGGCCGAAAGCACGATCGGAATCTCGTCTTCCGGTATGCCCGGCCCATTGTCCTTGACGGAGAGATATTGCCCGCCGCCCGCCGTCCAGCCGACGCGCACGCGGATTTCGCCGCCGGTGGCGGTGAACTTGATGGCATTGGACAACAGGTTGAGCACAATCTGCCGCACCGCGCGTTCGTCGGCGAACAAGCGCGGCAAGGCGTTTTCGAAATCCTGGACGATGCGGATGTCCTTGTTGCGCGCCTTCAGCTCCATCATGTGGCAGCAATCCTCGACGACGGAGAGCAGCATCATCGGCTCCTCGTTGAGCTGGTAGCGGCCCGCTTCGATGCGCGACAAATCGAGAATTTCGTTGATCAGGTCGAGCAGATGCTGTCCGGAGTCGTGCACGTCACGGGCATAGTCGCGATAGGTCGGGTTGCTCATCGGGCCGAGCACCTCGTTGGCCATCACTTCAGAAAAGCCGAGAATGGCGTTGAGCGGTGTGCGCAGTTCGTGGCTCATCGAGGCCAGGAAACGCGATTTCGCCAGATTGGCGTCTTCCGCCCGCCGCCGTGCCTCGTCCGACATCGATTTCGCCGTCTCCAGTTCGGCAATCAGCGCATCCTTTTCGGAGCGGAACGACAGCAGCATCAGCGAGGAACGGTTGAGCTGGCGCGCTACATAGGCGAAGAAAGGCAACGAGGAGATCAGCAAGCCTGCCATGATCGCCTCGACCGGCATCCATAATTTCGCACTGGCATAAGCATAGATGGCGACCGGGAGGGCGAAGGTCGCCAACAGCGCACCGCGCAGGGACGAGGCCAGGATCGCGGTTGCCGACATGGCGAGCAGCAGCACCACCGCCTTGGCGACCTGGAACTGATCCATTTGGCAAGCTTCGCAGCCGAGCCATGCGAACCAGGCCCAGCCAAGCCCGCACAGAAAATGGCCGATCAGGAAATCCCTATGCGTTTCCAGCGGGTTGAGCTCGGACGCTTGAGTGACGCGTCTGGCCATGAATGCAACGATGGTATAGCAGATGAATGTGAACAGCGCCCAGACGCCGATCTCCTTGCCGACGCCCGCGAACAAGCCTGCCGCGGCCGTTGCCAGGATGAGCAGCGGAATGACGATCACGCCGCCGGTCATCGAAAGCGCGTGGAGCTTCAACAGCTCGCGGTCGAAGTCGGGATTTCCGGCTTGCTGCGAAAGACGGTCGCGCGTCTTGCGCACCGCGCGCGCGACATCGCTGTTGCGATGGCGTTTTCTGCGGTCCACAATAAACTTGTCTGCCATGGTCGAGCGTTGCAGGGGCATGAAGTCTTCAATTTACGCGGGCAGCAATTTCAAATCGTTAAGCTACGTTCGAATGATTAACCAACGGTTTGCCATATGAGCCGTTCGTGGTCGCGATGGCCGCGCCAGCGATACTATGCGCCGCGTCCGCGAAGCCTGTGGCGCCGACTGATGGACTATGGGCTGACACTCATCGTGCTCGGCCTGGCGATCCTCCTGGCGGCGCGACTCGACCGGATCGAGACGCGCAAGACGGAGGGCGCGGCCACTGTCAATGACGGCGATAGCATCACGCTCGGCGGCGAGCGCATCCGCATGCGTGGCATCGACGCGCCGGAATATTCGCAGATCTGTCGCAAGGACGGTGCCGACTATCCTTGCGGCAAGCTCGCGCGGCAGTCCCTGGTGCGGTTGATCGCCGGCAAAGCCGTCTCCTGCAGCGGCTGGCAGCGGGACCGCTACGGCAGGCTGCTCGGCGACTGCAAGGCCGGCGGCAAGGATCTCAACCGCGCACAGGTCGAGGCCGGCTGGGCGGTCGCCTTTGGCGATTTCGAGACCGAGGAAGCTGCTGCGCGCGCGGGCAAAGCCGGCATCTGGGGCGGAACTTTCGACGAGCCGAAGAACTGGCGCGAGAGCCACGGCCACGAGCTGGTTGAAAGAAAGCACGGTACCTTGGCGTCGATCGGCGACGCCTTGCGCGAAATTTTTCGCTTCTGGTGAGCTGTGCCTATAGTTCGTCGAGACGGACGAGGAGGATAGAGATGAAGCTGTTCGACGGCGGGCGGGCGCCCAATCCACGCCGGGTTCGGATTTTTCTGGCCGAAAAGGGACTTCAGGTTCCGCTGGTGCCCGTCGACATGGGCGCGCTGGAGCACAAAGAGCAGCCGGTCAGCTCGCGCAATCCGCTGAAGCGTCTACCGGTGCTCGAGCTCGACGACGGCACCGTCATCACCGAATCCGTCGCAATCTGTCGTTACTTCGAGGAACTGCACCCCGAGCCGGCTTTGTTCGGGCGTGGCGCGCTCGGCAAGGCGATCGTTGAGATGTGGCAAAGACGTGTGGAGTTCAATCTGTTCGGCTGCGTCGCTGCGGCGTTCCGGCACATCCACCCCGCAATGAGGGAATGGGAGATCCCGCAAATCCCCGAATGGGGCGAGGCCAACAAGCCGAAGACGATCGAATTCCTGAGATTTCTGGACACTGAGCTCGCCGGCAGGGAATTCGTCGCCGGCGATGCCTATTCGATCGCCGACATCACCGGGCTGGTGGCCATCGACTTCATGAAGCCGGCTCGCATCAAGGTACCCGAAGAGTGCACGAACGTGCTGCGCTGGCATCGGGACATCTCCAGCCGGCCGAGTGCCGCCGCCTGACAACGAGTTCCGAATGAGCGAAGAGCTGGAAGCCTTGGCGGCGAGGGTACGCGCCTGCCGCATCTGCGTCGATAACCCGGCCGGCAGGCCGTTGCCGCACCAGCCGCGTCCGGTGCTCAGGCCATCGTCGAGTGCGCGTATCCTGATCGCCAGCCAGGCGCCGGGTACCAAGGTTCACATTACAGGGATGCCGTTCACCGACGCCTCCGGCGACCGGCTGCGAAGCTGGCTGGGCGTCGGCAGCGAGGAATTTTACGACACGGACAAATTCGCCATCGTGCCGATGGGCTTTTGCTTTCCCGGTCAGGACGCCAGGGGCGCCGACCTGCCGCCGCGCCGCGAATGTGCGCCGGCCTGGCGCACATCGCTGATGGCGCTGATGCCGCAAGTCGATATGGTGCTGATGATCGGCATCTACGCGCAAAGCTGGCATATGGGCACGGCGCGCCGTCCCTCGCTGACGGAAACGGTCATGGATTGGCGTGCCATCTGGGCGGCGGCAACCGACCCGAAAGTCCTGCCGCTGCCGCACCCGTCCTGGCGCAACACCGGCTGGCTGAAGCGCAATCCATGGTTTGAAATGGATTTGCTGCCCTTTCTGAGATCGGAAATCCGCTATCGCCTCGGCTAGGCATTCAGCAAGAAATCACTCGCTTTCGCACTATGCGGCAGAATTTCTTTCTTGTAATAGGCTCGAGCAAGAGGGATTATGGTAATCCATTCCTCGAAGCGCGCCGCGCATGAGGGGACGCGCGTTAAATTCTTGTTTTTATGCATGTCGTTGTGCCAAGGCCGCTGCGCACTTGGACGACTTGCATCAGGGGAGCACCCAATGGACCGCCTTGATAGAAAAATTCTCCGCCTCCTGCAGGAGGATGCGACGCTTGCAGTCGCCGACGTCGCCAAGAAGGTCGGCCTGTCGACGACGCCGTGCTGGCGGCGCATCCAGAAGCTCGAGGAAGAGGGCGTCATCAAGCGGCGCGTCGCCATCCTCGATCATGAAAAGGTCAACGTGCGGGTAACGGTGTTCGTCTCGATCCGCACCAATTCGCACAGCCATGAATGGCTGCGGCGCTTTTCGGAGGTCATCCAGGAATTCCCGGAAGTGGTCGAATTCTATCGCATGAGCGGCGACGTCGACTATCTCTTGCGCGTCGTGGTGCCCGATATCGCCGCCTACGACGCCTTCTACAAGCGGCTGATCGCCAAGATCGAGATCCGCGACGTGTCGTCTTCCTTCGCCATGGAGCAGATCAAATACACGACCGAGATGCCGCTGGATTACATGATGCTCGACAAGGAGTCCGGCGCGAACGCCGCCTGAGATTCTTCTGTTTAGTTCTTCTTTTTGTTGAGGAAACTCCAGGGCGAGTTGACCGGCAGCGTGATCGTGTCCGGCACGGCGCCGACGTTAACCACCTCGGCCTTGCGCACGGTGTAGCCCGACTGGATGACACTGACGCCGTCGAGGATGAAAAGCTGGCTCTTCTCCATGCCCGGCCGTAATGCGCCGGTCACCGAAACCGGCTGGTAGGCCTCGGACATCCTGTAAGGCCGTGCAGGCGTGACGAGGACGATCTGGTTAGGCGGCGGCGTCGGCATGTGGCTGCAGGCTCCCGTCCACGGCACCAGCAGGAATTGGTAGACGAGATCACCATCGCGGTCGACCGGCAGCGCATAGCCTGCGAGTTGCACGGTCTTGTCCTGCAAGTCGAGTGAGAGCGTCTCGCCACGATCCGGCATTTTGGCCGCGATCATCGGCAGTCCGACGCTTTCGGCGGCTGCCTGGGTAGCCGGGCGCAGATCCTTCCAGAAAATGTGCATGGTCCCAGTGGAAGCGCTTGCCGCGATCGCGGACGCCAACAAGGCAGTTGCCATGATCGTGCCTGATTTAAAACGGTTGCTCATCGCTGCTCCGCCGTTGAGCCTTGATCTGCGGACATCGAGTAAAGCTGCCGCTGCCTCACAGGTCAACGCTCAAGCCGCATCACATGCCGGCGCGAGCCGGTCATGCCGATCTCGCGAAAGCCGCGGGCGACGAACATGTCGCGAAAACCCATGAAGCTGTAGCTCGGCGAAGCCTGGTCGACGGGATAGGCTTCGATCGTCCTGGCGCCTTTGGCAAAGGCGTGATCGATGGCCGCGTCAAGCAATGCGCTTGCCAGCCCGCCGCCGCGCAGCGCTTTCGGTACATAGAAGCAGACGATCGACCAGATGCCCATCTCGCTATCGTCCTGCTGCCGTGACAGCTTGCGGTAGGTCTCGCGCGGCGCAATCGAGCACCAGCCGACGGTCCGGCCATCGATCTGGGCGACAATGCCGACCGGCGTGCCGGCGTCGATCAGCGTCATCATCGCGCGTTTCTTCTCGTCGTTCTCGACATGCTCGCGGCGGTCGAGATTGCGCCAAGCCATACACCAGCAGTATTTCGGCCCGCCGGGTTGCTCGAACAGGTTTTCGAAATCGGCGCGCGTCGATTGCGTCACCTCCGTGAAGCGCGCTTCGCTCAGGTCAAGCTTTTCTGGCGGCGAGCCGCTCGAGCGTCTTGGCATCGGAAAGTTCCTTCACGGCGTCCTTGCCGATCCAGCGTGCGGTCCTGTCTGTCGAGGCCGCCAGTTTTAGCGCCAGGGCAAGGGCAGGGCCGTGCAAATTCATCGATCGCTTGCCGATCGAACGAAGCGCCCAGTTCACGGCCTTCTTCACAAAATTGCGGCCGTCGGTCGCATGCGCTTCGATGATCGGCAGGAATTCGAGGAAGGTCGTCTCGGGTTCCTTCTTCCGGTGGACTACCGACCAGGCCATCATCGCAAAAGCCGTGCGTCGAACGAATTCCCGTTCGTCGACCGCGAATTCGGCGATCAATTCCTTCCAGCAATCCGTGTCGACAAAGAGATCGGAGACCCCGTCGACGATATCCCACGAGTCGAAAGTCGCCGCCCATCGTCTTGCATCCGCGCCGGAGAACCGCTCCGGATCGGCTGTCACGGAAGCGATGAACTGCGCCTCCATGATGCCTGTCTGCCAAAGCTCAAAGGCACGCTCATGGTTGCGCTTGATTTTCTTGGCAATCTGCCGCTGCACGCCATGCGAGATACCTAGCGCACGTTCGATCTTGATGCCGTAGCGCAGCATGCCAAGTCGATTTTTCTCCGAGGCGATCGAGCGCAGATGAGCGACAATTTCATCGGCGCTGGATTGAGGCGAAAGCTCGGCCACAGTGAAATCCTATTTCTCCAGCCGCGCCAGCAGCGAGGACGTGTCCCAGCGCTTGCCGCCCATCGCTTGCACGTCCTTGTAGAACTGGTCGACAAGTGCCGTCACCGGCAGTTTGGCGCCGTTGCGGTCGGCCTCGGCGAGGCAGATGCCAAGATCCTTGCGCATCCAGTCGACGGCGAAGCCGAAATCATATTTGCCGGCATTCATCGTCTTGTGCCGGTTCTCCATCTGCCAGGAACCGGCCGCACCCTTGGAAATCACCTCGATGACCTTTTCGATGTCGAGCCCTGCCTTCTTGCCGAAATGGATGCCCTCGGCCAAGCCCTGAACGAGGCCGGCGATGCAGATCTGGTTGATCATCTTGGTGAGCTGGCCAGCCCCGGCCGGTCCCATCAATCCGACCATGCGGGCATAAGCATCTATGACTGGCTTGGCCCTGTCGAAGGCGTCGGGCTCGCCGCCGACCATCACGGTCAGCATTCCGTTCTCGGCGCCTGCCTGGCCGCCGGAGACCGGGGCGTCGAGGAACGCAAACCCGAGCGCTTGCGACTGCTGCGCCAGTTCGCGCGCGACCTCCGCCGATGCTGTGGTATTGTCGATGAAGATGGCGCCTTTCTTCATGGAATTGAAGGCGCCTCCGGCGCCGGTCGTCACCGAGCGCAGATCGTCGTCATTGCCGACGCAGGAAAAGACGAAGTCCTTGCCCTCCGCCGCCTCCGCTGGCGTCACAGCGAAGCTGCCGCCGTGCCGGGCAACCCACTGCTCGGCCTTGGCGCTGGTACGATTGTAGACGGTGACATCGTAACCGCCCTTGTTCTTGAGATGTCCGGCCATCGGATAACCCATGACGCCAAGACCAAGAAATGCCACCGAAGCCATGTTTTCGAATCCCCTACAAGCCTGCTTTGCGGTCTTCTTACCGGATCAGGCAATGCGATGGGAGTCAGCGGTGCAGGTGGATGGTGATGCGCCGTTCGATCCATTCGACCGCGTGACGCAGGATCTCGACAATGATCAGATAGATGATCGCCGCCCATATAAAGGACTGGAAGTCGAAAGTGCGCGCATAGGTGAGCTTCGTGATGCCCATCAGATCATAGACGGTGATGATGGCAACGATCGCCGAGCCCTTGATCATCAGGATGATCTCGTTGCCATACGGGCGGAGCGCCACGATCAGCGCCTGCGGCAGGATAATTTTCCGTAGGATTTGCACTTTGTGCAGGCCGAGCGAGGCGGCACCTTCCCATTGACCCCTCGGTACGCTCTCGATCGCGCCACGCAAAATCTCGGCCTGGTACGCGGCCGTATTCAGCGAAAAGGCGAAGATCGCGCAGTTGAACGCCTCGCGGAAGAAACCCCACAGGCCGACCATCTCGAGTTCCGGCCGGAAGGAGCCCAATCCGTAGTAGACCAGGAAGGTCTGCGCCAACAGCGGCGTGCCGCGAAAAAAATAGACATAGGCATAGGCAAACCCCGAGAGGATCGGGTTCTTCGACATACGTGCATAGGCGATCGGCACCGACAGGATCGCGCCAAGCACAATCGAGATGGCAACCAGCAACAGGGTGATGCCGAGGCCGGATATGTAGCCGGGTGCATATTTCTGGAAGAACTCCGGGTTCCACGCAGCGACCAGGTAGACGACCATGCCGATGCCGAGAGCGATCCACAGGCCGACCAGGACATGGCCGAGGACGCGTTGGCGCGACCAGCCGCGTGCGGGCGGCGGCGGCCGGTCGACCTTCAGCGTGTCGGTGGCCAGGCTCATCTCTTGACCTCGCTGCTGCCGACCGCTCGTTCGATCGCATTGATGCCGAAGGAGGAGACGATCGCCAGCAGGAGATAGATCAGGCCGGCAAAACCGTAAAACAGGAAGGCATGCTTGGTGACGCGAGCGGCAACCCCGCTCTGCCGGAGGATCTCGTTGAGCCCGACGGCCGAGACGAGCGCGGTGTCCTTGAGCAGGATAAGCCAGAGATTGGCAAGTCCGGGCAACGCGATGCGGATCAACTGCGGCAACACGATCAGCCGCATCGTCTGGCCGCTGGACAGGCCAACCGAATAGCCTCCCTCATATTGCCCTTTTGGAATGGCGCGGAATGCGGATAAAAACACCTCGCTGGAATAAGAGGAGAAAATGAAGCACAGCGCGATCATGCCGGCGACGAAGCTGTTGACGTCGGCGGAGGTGCCAGGGCTCACCAGCCGGACAATGTATTGCAGGATCAATGGGATGCCGAAGAAGATGAGAAATAGGGTGAGCAGCTCGGGTATTCCGCGAAAAATCGTGGTGTAGATGTTCCCGGCCAGTCTCAGCGACGGCTCTTCCGATTGTTTGGCCAGCGCCACGAAAAAGCCGAGCGTCAGCCCGAAAGGCAGAGTGGCCAGCGCAAGACATACCGTGACAAATACACCCGCGGCGATGTCGTCGAGCCAGCCTTCGGGTCCCCAACTGAGAAGCGTCAGTGCGCTCTGCATCCGCCTGCCTGTTCTCCTTGAGGCTCTTCGAGACCCGTACCGCATCACCCCTCGTGCGCGGCGTCCTTATAAGAACGGCGGGAATCTCCCGCCGTTCACGTCATCCTATGTCGGTCGATCAGGACTCGCCGCCATAAACGTCATATTTGAAGTATTTGTCGTTGATTTCCTTGTACTTTCCGTTTGCGCGGATGGCGTCGATCGCCGCATTGAACTGGTTGACCAGATCGGTCTCGCCCTTGCGCACGGCAATGCCGGCGCCCGGACCGTGGATTTCGATAACCGGCTTGATTGTGCCGACCAGCTTGCAGCAGGCGCCGTCCGGCGAATCCAGCCATTGCTGCAGCACGACGACGTCGTCGTTGGCGGCATCGAGCCGGCCATTGGCCAGATCGAGCTGGTATTCCTGTGCGGTCGGGTACGGCTTGACGGTGCTGTCGGTATAAGTCTTGGTCGAATAGTTGAAATGCGTGGTGGACGCCTGCACGCCGATCGTTTTGCCGGCCAAATCTTCCTTGGTGACACCCTTGATGTCGGTGTCCTTGGGCGCGGCGATCGCCGGCGGCGTATTGTAATATTTGTGGGTGAAGTCGACCTTCTCGGCGCGTTCCGGCGTGATCGACATCGACGCGACGATGGCGTCGAACTTGCCTGCCTGAAGGGCTGGAATGATGCCGTCCCAGTCCTGCGCGACGAAGGTGCACTTCACCTTCATCTCGTCGCAAAGCGCCTTGGCGATGTCGATATCGAAGCCCACGAGTTGGCCGTCGGCGGTGAGGTTGTTGAATGGCGGATACGCTCCCTCGGTGCCGATCCTCAAGGTTTTTTCCTGCGCCTGGGCAACGCCAAGCGTCAGCAGCGCAGCCGAAGCGGCGAGCGCGATACGCAGTGCAATACGCATAATGGTCCTCTCTGTTGGTCCCGGCCGTCGTTCCCGAACGGCTCTGTGGGCGGTGCTTTTGACCGCCCGCTGGCGCGATACTCCCATTCTTTCCCAAGAAAAAGCAACTGCAAAACCGTCGCTTGAGGGAAGGTCATGTTCAGAAAACGGTGACGCTGGGTCAAACGCCTGAATGGAGAGAAAGTGGCCGGAAGCCCCCTGCGGCCGCGATCTCAGCGCGTCAGGCCGGTGGCGCGCTCGATGAAGTCAGCTATCGAATTCGTGTCGTCGAGATCGAAGGCCGGCAGGTCTTCGCCGACAATGTGGAAGTCGGACGCGATGGCGACAATGTGTGGATCGCCTGCCGAGAGCGGTGTCCGGTCCTTGGCCTCGAGCCGTCGCGTCTCGATTTTCTTGTGCGCCTCGCGCTTGTAACCCTCGACCAGCACGATATCGGAGGGTGCCAGCCGTGACAGGATCGCGTCCAGCGTCGGCTCGTCCTCGCCGCGCAATTCGTGCATCAGCGCCCAGCGCCTGCCCGACACGACCGCGACCTCCACTGCTCCCGCCTGCCGGTGGCGAAAGCTGTCCGCTCCGGGTTTGTCGATGTCGAAATCATGATGGGCGTGTTTTACCGTCGACACTTTCCAGCCGCGCCGGACGAACTCGGCCACCAGCTTTTCGGTCAATGTCGTCTTGCCGGAGTTCTTCCAGCCGGTGATGCCGAAGACACGTCTTTTCATGGCTCGATGCTCCGCAACAGATGCGCGGCCTGGGCAAGGTCGTCGGGAGTGTTGATGTTGAAGAACGGATCGATCTCGGCCCCGCCGGATTTCAGGATGGGAAATTCCACCTCGACAAAACCGTGCCGGTCGATGAACGCCGCAACGCGCCGGTTGTCTTCCTCGACGAGAAATTGTCGCAAGGCCTGATCTAACCCTAGCGGCCAGAGTGCAAAGGTCGGATGTCGTTTGCCGCCGGAACAGGCAACGGCGATCGAGCCGGAGCGCGCATAGGCTGCCGCGAGCAGCCGCTCGACCATATCCCTCGGCAGGAAAGGCGTATCGCCGGCAGCCGTGACCAGCGCCTGGCAGGTCGTGTCGGAAGCCCATTCGAGGCCGGTCAGGATCCCGGCAAGCGGCCCGGCATAACCTTTGACGGTGTCGGCAAGCACCGGAAGCCCCGTCGCGGCAAACCGTGTCGGATCGCCATTGGCGTTTAGCGCAAGCGGTCCGACCTGCGGGCCAAGGCGCGAAACGACATGGTCGAGCAGGGTACCGTCGCCAAGCGCAAGCAACGTCTTGTCGCCGCCGCCCATCCGGCTCGACCGGCCGCCGGCTAGAATGATCCCTGCGATATCTCGGCCCATCGTTTGCTGCCTAGACCCAAAATCCAGTTTTCAAATCAGACAGTCGTCGACAGTCACTCTATATGCCGTCCGGCGCCATGTCCGGTCCAGTGCTTTCGGCGGCTGTCTTTCGCCGGCCGACGATCCGTTCGCGGTAGAGTGCATAGAGGCCTGAGCCGATGATGATCGTGGCACCGAGGATCATCGGCAGATCCGGGACATCGCCGAAGATCGTGAAGCCAAGCAGGATCGACCAGAGCAGGGCGGTGTAGCGGAACGGCGCAATGAAGGAGATATCGCCCACCCGCATCGCCGTGATGATGAAGTGGTAGCCGATGAGCACGAGCACCGCCGCCAGCGCCAGGAACGCCGTGCTTTGTCCTGTCATCGGTGTCCAACCGCCCATCGGTGAAAGCAATGCCGCGCCCAGAAACGTCATGGCAAGGGCGGTGGCGCTCGACACCAGCAATGTCGGAATTGCCTGCGGTATCCGCTTCGTGCCGAGATCGCGCACTGCACAGCATGCCACGCTGGCCAGCGCCAGCAGAGAAAAGACGCTGAACCCTTCGAAGCCCGGCCGTACGATGATCAGCACGCCGGCAAAACCGACGGCAATAGCCAGCCAGCGCCGCCAGCCGACGCCCTCGTTGAACACAAGCGCTGCGCCCATCGTCACCGCCAGCGGCAGCGCCTGCAGCACGGCGGAGACATTGGCGATCGGAAGATGCGCCAGAGCAACCAGGAAGGACACCGTGGCGCCGGCCTCGCCGGCGACGCGCAGCGCAACGGTCGGCTGCAGCATCGAACCTGGCCGGGCAAGCGCGCCGCGTTGCCACGCAAGCAGGCCAACGAAAAGCGAAGCAAAGGCGCCGCGGATCAGCATGACCTGCGCCATGTTCATCGATTCCGACGAGAATTTGGTGATAGCGTCGTTGAGGGTGAAACCAGCCATGGCCACCATCATGAACAACGCGCCGCGCAGGTTTGGCGAAAGAGGCAAGGCGATTACCGGGTGAGTCCTGCAGCAAGCGTCTAGCAGGCACCCGCAAAACAGCAACGTCAAAGGGCTGGGCCACAGCCTTTCTATGGGCCGTAACGTCTGTCGCGCAAGAGCGGCAGGGCTTATTTGGGCGTCAGTACCTCGGTGCCGTTGCCTTCCTTGCCGGCAATCGTCCACAGGCCACGCAGCGAGCCGTCGTCCTGCACCTTGTAGACGACAAGACCGACCGCCTTGCCCATGACATAACCGGCGGAGAAGGCATCATCATTGCGCATGCAGATACCGTCCGAGGACGAGCCGCCTGTCTCCCAATGGATCGTGCAGGTCGTCTCGCTGGTCAGAGTGATCGTCGCGTCGCCACCATAGGACGACCCATCGAAATTGGTGCCGGCCACGGCATAGGTGCCGCCGATCGACTGAGCCGCCGCGGGCAGGGCCGCGAGGCTGAGCAATGCAAGAGAAAGAATGAGTTTGCGCATATCGTATTCCCCCACTGGGCGAAGAACCGCTCCAGAGCAGAGGCTAGGCCCGAATGGGCTTGCGGTAAATCCGGTGACCGTTTGCGGACGAGACCTTTTCTGGGTGTGACCCAAAAAAGGTGCCGTTCTAAAGGATAGGTCCGGAGGGCAAATTTATCACATTGCGGCTCGAGGAAATATTTCGACGAGATCAAATTTGCTCGGCAAGATTCACCAAATTGGTCATTGTAAGCTTCTGATCGTGTTGGGGAGATGGTCCATGATGAATGCACGAGGCAATGCGGACTGGCTTGGCACAGGCAGCAGGCGGCATGTTTCGTCGGCTTTCCGGTTCTCTTCTGCCCTGGCCGTCATCCTCATGGCGATAGCGCCTGCGTTCGCCGAGAACGGCGCTTCGGCGTCGGCAGTCGAACGGATGTCCACGCCGGGTCACGAAGCGGATGAGCTCGCTCGCCGCGTCGGGAAATGGTCCGTCGTCAACACGATCTGGCCAACGCCCGGTGCGCAGCCGATCGTCATGACCGGGCTGGTGGCCGAGCGCACGATGATCGGTCCCTTCATGCAGGAGGTGATGCGCCCGGCGCCCGGGTCGAAAATGCCGGACTTCCAGCGGATAGCCTATTTGAGCTATGACCGAGTGGAGGGCCGCTGGAAGTATGTCTCCATGGACACCCGTTTCCCGGCAGGGATCATGCCCGCCTGGAGTTTTGGTGGTGAGGAGGACGGCAAGATTTCACTCCTGTTCCAGCCGCTTGGTTTCGTCGGCTTCGGCCCCGAGGTCGAAGGGCGGTTCACGGCCTCCGATTTCGTCATTTCCAGGGACGGCGACAATCACGAAGTGGCCGAGCAACATTTCCTCCAGGCCAATGGCAGCGGCAAAAAATGGCTTGCCGTACGATATGACTACACGCGCCAACAACCGTGACTCGCTAGCAAAAACAATAGGCTGCCAATAAGTTCTGACGTCGCCGGATGCTCACGGTCCCCTGAGGCTGCCGGCGATCGCATCGACGAGCGGGTCGTATTTCGATTTCAGGGCTGGCGGGTAGTTGATCCAGACCGTGCGGATGACACCGTCTTTTCCGAACAGGCGGCGTTCGTAGAAGATGTTCTCGCCTTTGATGCCCGACAGCACCGCCCAGTCCTTGCCGGTCTTGCTGTAGGTGATCCTGTAGCCAGGTTCCTTGCCGGCCCTCTCGGCGGAGACGAAGGCTGTCGGGGTGTCGTCATCGATGTTGAGGATACCCGAACAGATCAGGCTGGCGCCATCGGCAGTGAGCCATTGTTGTCCATCGCCATTGTCCGGCTCAGGCTGGCGAAGAGTGAAGATTTCATCCGGAAAGGTGCAGATGGTACCGAAGCGCTCGTTCGTATAGGTAAATGGCGCGGCAACTGCCGTGGTCCCCGCCATCACTCCGAAAAACGTCAGGACTGCAAAAAAACCGCTGCACGCCTTGCCTCGCGCCGATACCAAGGCGATTATTCTTGCACGAAATCGGCGAAAAATCAGCCGCCGGTGACGCTCATATGCCGCGACACCGACGGACGGTTGGTGCGGCGATCGATGATGAAGTCGTGGCCTTTGGGCTTGCGGCCGATTGCTTCGTCGATGGCATCGGCGACCAGCTCGTTGCCTTCCGACGCACGCAGCGGCGCGCGCAGGTCGGCCGCATCTTCCTGGCCGAGGCACATGTAAAGGGTGCCGGTGCAGGTCAGCCGGACCCGGTTGCAGCTTTCGCAGAAATTATGCGTCATCGGTGTGATGAAGCCCAGCCGCCCGCCGGTCTCGGCGACTTGGACATAGCGGGCCGGGCCACCGGTCTTGTAGGGAATGTCGCTTAGCGTGAACTGGCGTTCGAGAGCCGCGCGCAGCAGCGACAGCGGCAAATACTGGTCGGTGCGGTCGGCATCGATCTCGCCCATCGGCATGGTTTCGATGATCGTCAGATCCATGCCGCGGCCATGCGCCCAGCGCAGCATTTCAGGCAATTCGGCGTCATTGAAGTCCTTCAACGCCACGGCATTGAGCTTTACCTTCAGCCCGGCCGCCTGCGCGGCGTCGATGCCGTCCATGACCTTGTCCAGATTGCCCCAGCGGGTGATCTGGCGGAATTTGTCGGCATCGAGGGTATCGAGCGAGACGTTAATGCGCTTGACGCCGCAGTCGGCGAGCTCGGCGGCAAAGCGGGAAAGCTGCGATCCGTTGGTGGTCAGCGTCAGCTCTTCCAGTGCACCACTCTCGAGATGCCGCGAAAGCTGGCGTACCAGGTGCATGATGTTCTTGCGCACAAGCGGCTCACCGCCGGTGAGGCGGAGCTTGCGCACACCCTTTTCGATGAAGACCGTGCAGAGCCGGTCGAGCTCTTCCAGCGACAGCAGGTCCTTCTTCGGCAGGAACGTCATGTCCTCGGCCATGCAATAGGTGCAGCGGAAATCGCAGCGGTCGGTGACCGACACGCGCAGGTAGGTGATCGTGCGACCGAAAGGATCGATCATATCCATGCTTATGCGCTTCCCGTGGCCGTGAACGGCTTCGTTATATATGGCTATGTGATACGAACCAACTTGGCATTCAAGATAGAAGCTCGTGATCTTCGGTAACATTCCGACGCCGACAGATCATGTCGGAAGTTCTGAAACGGCCTTTTCCCTCGACGCGAAGCGGCGTAGGAAGGGCAGTTCTCCGCAGGATCCACCAGCATGACAGCGCCAAAGGAACTCAGGGTCTCGAAGGACCGCAAGCTGCTTTCCGTCACCTTTCCGGGCCATCAGCCGTTCGAGTTGCCGGCTGAGCTTCTGCGCGTCGCCTCGCCATCGGCCGAGGTGCAGGGCCATTCGCCCGAACAGCGCGTCACCGTTCCCGGCAAGCGCAATGTAGCGATTCTGAAGATCGAGCCGGTCGGCAATTATGCCGTGCGCATCACCTTCGACGATTTCCATGATACCGGCATCTTCACCTGGAATTACCTGCATACGCTGGGTCATGAGAAGGATGCACGCTGGGCCGCCTATCTCGCCGAACTGGAAGAGAAGGGGCTGAGCCGCGACCGTTGAATGGGATCCCGCAGGACTCTCAGGTCAACGCAGGATCGCCAGTATCTCGCTGGTGTCGTGATAAAACGGCGTGCCTTCGATCAGCCGGTCATCCTTGAAGCGCAAGACTTCGGCAAACGGCTGTTTGATGGTTGCACCATTGGCCCGCGATGTCAGCGAAAGCGAGCAGCTCATGAACACCGTGTCATCGTTTTGGGCGACCTGAAGGTCCTCCACCGCCACGTCGCTCCAGATTTCCCGCATTTTGCGGAAAAGGGCGCCAACGCCGTCGAGGCCGTTCCAGTCACCGGCATAGGGCAGGGAGCGCGGCTCATGCACGACAATCTCGGCATGAAATGCGCCGGCAAGCACATCGAGGCTCTCCGACCCTGATTGCAGGAAACGCATTTCAACATTGAACATGTTTTCAATAAGTTCCATGGCGGTGCGTCGCCGGTCGAGCGGTTTATCCATTTTTGACCTCCGTATCCGTTGGCACGATCATGCAGGTAAAGCGGTTTGCCCTTGTTTGCGTTGCCTCGACACCCGTTTCCTGATGACCGGCAAACGGGCACTTGTCGTGAAAACGTCATGCATCTGGAGTAGCGCCGGCAACGGTTTGGAGACGAAAACATGTCGATAATCACCAGCGTCGAACAGCTCGAAGCGCTCTATGGCCTGCCTGGTGAAGCGTCAGTGGTCAAGGAACTCGACCAGCTGATTCGCGAATACGCAGCTATCATCGAGGCTTCGCCGTTTGCCGCGCTCGCAACCTGCGGGCCAGAAGGGCTGGACTGCTCGCCGCGCGGCGATCTCGCCGGCTTCGTCCGCATCCATGATCCGAAAACGCTGATGATGCCGGACCGGCGCGGCAACAACCGTGCCGATTCGCTAAGGAACATCCTTCGCGATCCGCGCGTCGCGCTCCTGTTCCTGGTGCCGGGTTCCGGCACGACGCTGCGCGTCAATGGCCGCGCCCACATCACCACCGATACCGGGCTCTGCGCCTCGTTCGCTGTCGAGGGCAAGCCGGCGCGCTCGGTGACGATCATCGAGATCGATGCGGTTTATTTCCAGTGCGCCCGCGCCATCCACCGATCGGAACTGTGGAATCTGGCAAGGCATGTCGACCCGAGATCGCTGCCGACTCCCGGCCAAATCCTGGAAATCACCAGCCGCAAGAACATTGACGGCGAGGTCTACGACAAGGAATGGCCGGAGCGCGCGAAAAAATCGATGTGGTGAAGCATTTGGTGGTGGAGCACTGGGCTGTCAGGCGGTCTTCAAAACCTCGGCAATCCTACGCATCTGTTCGCCGATCATGTCACATTGTTCCGGCGTCGACTGGCTCATCGCCTTCTCGATCAGCGCCATATGGACCTTCAGCGCCTGCATCAGCAGTGCCTCGCCGGCCTCTGTCAAGGTCAGCCTCAGCACGCGCTTGTCCTTCTCGTCGCCCTCGCGGCGCAGCAGGCCACGGGTCTCCAGCTGAGGCAAAAGCATGGTGATGTTGGAGCGGCCGACCAGCAGCCGACGAGCAAGGTCGTGCTGCGACATGCCGGGATGACGGTAGAGGTTCATCAGCACGTCGAGCTGCGCCGGCTTCAGGTCGAGCGGCGCAAGCTTCACCGCCAGGGTGCGTTCCACCACATGGCAGGCGCGCGCCACCGCGACCCAGTTGCGAAAACGCGGGTTGTCCCAGGGCAGGTCTTGCTTAATGTTCATGTTTGAACTATTATGTTCATGCTTGAACCAATGAATGGATCGCCACTATGGCATCATTTGGACTGAAGGTCATCCGCGGCACGTTCGGCGTGGCTGAGCATGTGGCACCGCGACTCACCGGGCGTGCTGCATTCGAGCTGTTCTGCCGCACGCCGCACGAGAAGAGCTTGAGCAAAGGCGAGCGCCGCGCAATTGATCGCGCCGCCGATTTCATGACCCAGGCACGCCATCACCGGCTAAAGACCAGAACCGGCTGCGTCATGGTGCATGAATTCCGGCCCGAGCCGGGCAGGGCGACTGCCGGCACCGTGCTCGTCATCCATGGTTGGCGTTCGCGCACCGAATACATGCGCACGCTGATCGAAGCCTATCGCGATGCCGGCTACAAGGTGGTCTCGCTCGATCTGCCGGGCCACGGCCAGTCGCAGGGCCGCCGGCTTACCCTGGTCAGTGCGGTCGATGCGGCACGGGTTGCCGGCGAATGGTTCGGCCCGTTCGCGGCCATTGTCGGCCATTCCTTCGGTGGTACCGTTGCCACCAACGCCGTCGCCGGTTCGATCAGGAACATCCCGCGATTGGCGGCCGGGCGGCTGGTGCTTATCGCCGCGCCGAGCTCGCTGCCGGCGATCTTCGCTGATTTCAGCCGCATGCTGAATGTCGGCTCGCGCTCGCAGGCCGCCATGGCCGACCGGGTCGAGCGCATCGCCGGCCGGCCGGTGCACGAGTTCACCGGTGACCGCCAGCTCGCAAGCACGCCGCTGCCGACGCTGGTGATCCACGCGCCGGACGACCGCGAAGTGTCCGCCGAGCATGCAAGGCTCTACACGCGCGCCGGCGACCATGTGCGGCTTTACTGGGCCGACGGGCTCGGCCACCGCCGCATTCTCGCCGACAGGGGTGTGGCGGAGCGTGCCGTTGGCTTCGTTGCCGGCAGGCTGGAGTCGTCTCTGCAGTGACCTGAATATCGTTCTTGTCAGCCGGGTTCGACCGTCACGCTGCCCCGGTGCTGGCCATCGCTATCCAAGCCGCCATTGCCCCGGCCACCGTCGCCAGAAGAGCCGAGCGCGACGCGCCGTCGCGCGCCTGGATCGACATGCCGTGCTGCACGGTCGCGTAGAAGGTCGCGGCCGTACCGCAGTCGAAATCGGCCGGCAACTCTCCCTCGGCGACGCCACGCTCGAGGCGTGTCAGCAAGGCTTCGCGGTTTTCGGCGCGGCGACGGCGCAGATCATCGCAGATGGCGCCGCGGCTTGAATCCTGGTGCAATGCGCCGAGCGTGATAAGGCAGCCTTGCGGACGACCGGTCTGTGAATAGGCCCTGGCAGTCTGCCGCAGGAACCGTTCGACGGCCTCGCGCGCGGTCGGCGCCTTTTCCAGCGCGGACCAGATCTCGGTTCCCTCGACCCGCGTGTAAAGCTCGGTTGCCTCGAGAAACAGTGCTTCCTTGCTGCCGAAGGCGGCATAGAGGCTGGGAGAGTTGATGCCCATTGCAGCGGTCAGGTCGCTTATCGACGCGCCCTCATAACCCTTGGCCCAAAACACTTCCATTGCGCGCCGCAAGGCGGCGGCTCGATCGAAGGTGCGGGGGCGGCCTCGTTCCGGCATGGCATCCTTTCTGTATTGATCGATACATAATTCGGTTGACGTGGTTCAGCAAGGCTGGCAGATATTTATGTATCAATCACTACAAAATGGAGAAGCAGATGTCATCCAGAAACTTGAACGGCAAGGCCGCCCTCGTCACCGGCGGCAGCCGCGGCATTGGTGCGGCGATCGCAAGAAGGCTCGCGGCCGACGGGGCAGGCGTGGCGATCACCTATGTGAATGGCGAGGAAGGGGCGTGTGCGGTGGTCAGGGAAATCGAGGCGGCCGGCGGCCGGGCCTTTGCCATCGAGGCCGACAATCGCGATGCTGGGGCGATCGAGGCGGCAGTCGATGAGGCAGCAACAGCCTTCGGACGGCTCGACATCCTGGTCAACAGCGCCGGCATCTGGCGCGCTGCGCCGATCGATGCCCTGTCGCTTGCCGATTTCGACGAGACGATGGAGGTCAACCTCAGAGCCCCGTTCGTCGCCGCCAAGGCGGCAGCAGCGCATATGGGCGAGGGTGGCCGGATCATCTCGATCGGCAGCAATCTGGCCGAGCGTGCCACGGACGCCGGCCTGAGCGCCTACTCGGCCAGCAAGGCTGCCTTGGTTGGCCTGACCAAGGCCTTTGCACGCGATCTCAGTCCGCGCGGCATCACCGCCAATGTCGTCCATCCGGGGTCGACCGATACCGACATGAATCCGGCAGCCGGCCCGCACGCCGAGCATCAGCGCCAGAAGATGGCGATGCCTCGCTTCGGCACGGCCGACGAGATCGCCGGCATGGTCGCCTGGCTTGCCGGTCCCGAAGGGCGCTTCGTGACAGGCACGGCATTGACCATCGACGGTTGCGCCAACGCTTGAGGCTTGGCTCACGGGCGCTATCATTAACGGGGGCGATGACGGATTGACTCGACCCGTCACGATCTTGTGAAACCCTTCTGCAACAGACGTTCCGAAATTTATGAAAGCTTAACGAAATCAGTATGAATCAGTGTAGTCACGCCTTACATCCGCCATGCGGTGGGCGAGACCGTGAAAGCGGTGCGGAACGGGATCCGGTTCAACCGGAGCGGGTGATCCATGAAAGTCCTTGGAAACAAAGCAACCGTGCTGCCGTTTGCGGTGGCCGCGGCAATGCTGGCCTTCGGGGCGCCGAAGGCTGAAGCGCAAGGGTTCTTCGACATGCTTTTCGGCGGCGGCGTCAAACACGCACCGCCGAAAAGTGACTTTCCGCCGCCACCGTCAAAATACAAGCCGAAGCCCAAGGCGCCGGCCGCTTCCGGTGGTGGTGCGCAAATCAGCGGCCCGTCCTATTATACCTACAAGAGCGATCCGCTGGTGCGCGTCGATTTTTCGGCACTGTCGGCAGCGCCTGAACCAGCAACGCCTCAGGACGCTGCTTTCGAGCCGGCGGCCACCGGGGCTGCATTCCGCGAAGCCATTGCCGGCCTCGACGGCTATGACCTCTACGCCGAGAAGGACGTCGCCAAGGCGCTGATCGCCTATTACTCGGCCAATCCGGATTTCATCTGGGTGACGGGAACCAGTCCCAGCAGCCGTGCCCAGGATGCCGTGCGGGTGCTGGGCGAGGCCGCGAGCTACGGCCTGACGCCCGCCGACTACACCGTTGAAGTTCCGGCAGCAGGCACATCGGCGGGCAATGTCGATGAGCGCCTGAAAGAGCTGGTCCGCTTCGAGATGGCGCTGTCGGCGCGTGTCCTGCGCTACGCCCGTGACGCACAAAGCGGCCGCGTCGATCCCAACCGCATGACCGGCTACTACGATTTTCCGCCGAAGCCGCTCGACATGGAAGGGGTGCTGAAGACGCTGGCCCATACCCAGCAAGTGCGCACTTATCTCGAGTCACGGCATCCACAGAATTCCGAGTATCAGGCGCTGCGCGTCGAACTGGAAGCGCTCCAGGCCAGCGCCGAAGACGAAATCACCATCGATCCCGATCTGCTGTTGAAGCCGGGGCAGACCAGCCCCGAGCTGCCGAAGCTTTTGACAAAGATCGCGCGCAATCTCGATGACGAGATGGGCGGCGCCTATGGCGAGGTCCTGGCGAGGCTCGCTACCAGCGAGGTCTACGATCCGGAGCTGGTGCCGGTGATCAAGGCGGTGCAGAAACGGGCCGGCATGAAAGGCGACGGCGTCATCGGCCCGCGTACCGTTGCATCGTTGGCCGGAACGTCCAAGGCCGACAAAGTTCAGAAGGTTCGGGTTGCGCTCGAAGAATTGCGCTGGTTGCCTTCCGACCTTGGCAGCCCGCGCGTCTTCATCAACCAGCCGGCTTTCACCGCGAGCTATATCGATGATGGCGAGGAGAAGCTGAAGACACGCGCCGTGGTTGGCAGGCCCACCAACCAGACTGCTTTCTTCTATGACCAGATAGAGCAGGTCGACTTCCATCCCTACTGGGGCGTGCCGCAATCGATCCTGGTCAACGAGATGCTGCCGCGGCTGCGCCGGGATCCTGGCTATCTCGACCGCGCCGGCTACGAGGTGGTCGATGCCCGCGGCAAGCGCATTCCCTCGTCCTCGGTCAATTGGGGCGCCTACGGCGCAAAGATACCCTACGGCGTGCGCCAGCTGCCAAGCGAGGCCAATGCGCTGGGCGAGCTGAAGATACTGTTCCCCAACAAGCATGCAATCTACATGCACGATACGCCGCAGAAGTCGTTTTTCCAGCGCGACATGCGTGCGCTCAGCCATGGCTGCGTTCGCTTGCAGGATCCGCGCGGCATGGCCGCTGCCGTGCTCGGCACCTCGGTCGACTACATCGAGGACAAACTGAAACACGGACATTCGACCGAGGACGTGACACGCAAGATCCCGGTCTATGTCGCCTATTTCACCGCGTGGCCGGACCTGTCCGGCAAGGTCGAATACTTCAACGACGTCTACGGCCGCGATACAAGGCTGCAGCAGGCGCTCGACAGCACGGAAGCGGTGCGTTCGCCGGCAAGCTGACGAATGCGGTTCTAGCGCTGAAACAGCGGACGCCGGAAACCGGCATCGCGTCCGGCGATGAGCCAATAGACCAGGCCCGCGACAATGCCTGCGGCGGCAATGATGCCGATATCGGCCCAGCGCTCCGGGTTCGTGTCATCCGGTACACTGGGCCAGATCAAGGCGAAGCCGCCAACAGCGGCCGCCGCGCCGAAGACCATGTGCAGCCAAAAACTGCGCAGCGAGAAAAACTCGGCAATCAGTGCGAAGATCAGCGTCTGCAGGCCGGTCAGCACGATCGTCAGAAAATAGATGAACATGCCGAGCGGCGGCAACAGCAGCACCGCAACGGGGGTGATACCCATGACGTCGAAATAATTAGGCGCATTTGGCAGCGAACTCAGCCCGCCATAGATCGCCGCCACCGCGATCAGCCCAACCAGTACCGCTATGAAATAACCCGCGAGCATCATCAGAAAGCGTTTCAATACGTGCTTTACCGTCGCCATGCCCACCCCCGCGCGCAATGATAGCACCCAGTCAGCCATCAAAGTCATGTCTACGCAAGCGTGTGCCGAAGGCCGGGGGCCTTCGAGGCGCGCCATTTTTTAGAATCTGGACCGTTGGCGGCCAGCTTCATTTCGGCGCGGCTGTCACCGGGTCATAGGTGATTTCAACTTTGGCCTTGTCGCTCGTGTAATAAATGACGGTGTAGCCATCGCTGTCCCAATCGATTTCCTTGATGTAGCGGAAGTCGTCGCGCTGCTCGACCTTGGCGATGATTTCCGACAGCTTCTTGGCATTCTGCGGCGGCACCGGATTTTCGTCCGCGGCAAAGGCCGATCCGCCGACAAGCAGCACGGCGGCCGCCAAAACAAGTCTGGACATGGCTTTCCCTCACATTTCGATGAGCAGAAACTCGTTTCCATGCAGGTTTGTTCCGGGATCGCGGAGCGTTGCGCTACAAGGAGGCGCCGGCCGTACCTGATTTATGGCCGCCGAAAGAAAGGCAGGTCGCTTAAAATCATGATGCGTCGCCTCAACATCGCGGCCATAATAGTGCCGGCGGTCATTCGGGGGGGCTACATGCAAATGCATCATGCCATCATATTTGTACTTTTCATATTTTCCATTCCGGCCATTTCGATGCCTGTCCAGAAAGCCGAGGCGCTGGAACCTGAACGCTATACGGTCTATTGCGCCGACGACCGCATCGAGGTTTCGTTCTGGGATATCGAGCAGATGAAGGTGCGGGCCGGCTCCAACGTTTGCCAGTTCCAGAGCTATACGAGCTACAGCAGCGCTTTGAATTTCGCCCAAAAGAATTTTGGCGGCGAGGGGGCGACCTGCAGCTGCTAGCCGCTCCGGCTTGGAATTGATTCAGGAAAGCAGATGGTGGGCGATGCAGGGATTGAACCTGCGACCCCACCCGTGTGAAGGGTGTGCTCTCCCGCTGAGCTAATCGCCCGCTCGTTGCCCGAAGGCCAAGCGCGCCGCGATATAAGGGAGGCCGGCCTGCTAAGTCAACCACTTGTCGGTCGGCATTTGGCGGTCCGCCCTATGGGCAGCTTTTAGCCTTCTGCCGCGGCCATCAGCCCTTGTACCAGATCGAGCGTCAGCGAATCGAAATGCGAGATCACCGCCGACGGTTCGAACTCTCGCACATGACGGTCGGTGTAGCCGAAATCGACTGCCACCACCGGAATCCCGGCGGCTTTCGCCGTGTCGATGTCGGTCTGCGAATCACCGACCATCAGTGCACGGTGCGGGTCGCCGCCGGCGCGCGCGATGGTCTGCGTGAGATGGCGCGGGTCGGGCTTGCGGAACGGAAAACTATCCTGACCGCAGATCGCCGCGAAATGCCTGGTCATACCGAGCGCCTCGATCAGCGCCACCGAATTGGCCTCGTATTTATTGGTGCAGATGGCCAGCAGGTAACCGGCCGCCTCGAACCGCGCGATCGCCTCGGGGACGCCGGGATAGGGGCGCGATTTGCCGGGGATGTTAACGGTGTAATGGTCCAGAAACAGCTTGAGCAGGCGATCGTGCTCCTCCACTGCCAGCGACCTGTGCTGCGCTGCGTGGGCGCGCTCGATCATCACCCGGCCGCCATGGCCGACGAAGCGCCTAAAGCCGGCTTCGTCGACGGCCGCGAGCTGGCTGGCGGCAAGGCTGTGGTTGAGACTGTCGAGCAGGTCCGGCGCCGTGTCGATCAGCGTCCCGTCGAGGTCGAACACGATGATCGGTCGGGTCATGGCCTGTCCTGTGACGATTTGATTGCCGGCAGGCGATAACCGCTGCGGCCCGTTCAGGCAAGACGGCTTATCCACCGCGGGCAAGGTCCTTTGACCAGCCCGGCAAAAATGCTACGAGCGCCGAAACAAATCTCGGGACCCGGCATGGATGCGAGGCAATTGAAGGTTGAGGCCGCGCGGGCAGCGCTTGCCCATGTCACGGATGGCATGCGGCTCGGCATCGGCACCGGCACGACGGCGGACGAGTTCGTGCGGCTGCTCGCAGACAAGGTCGCCACCGGCCTGACTGTCATCGGCGTGCCGACCTCGGAGCGCACCGCCGTCCTTTGCACCGAGCTTGGTGTGCCGCTGTCCACCCTCGAGCAAACCCCCGAGCTCGACCTCACCATCGACGGCGCCGACGAGATCGATCCGGCGCTGACGTTGGTCAAGGGCGGCGGCGGTGCGCTGCTGCGCGAAAAGATCGTCGCGGCGGCCTCCGCCCGCATGATCGTCATCGCCGACAGCTCCAAGATGGTCGAGATGATCGGCCGTTTTCCGCTGCCCATCGAAGTCAACCGATTTGGCCTGCGCGCCACCGAAATTGCGGTCGGCGCGGCGGCTGCAAACCTTGGCCTTTCCGGCCCTGTTACATTGAGGATGACGGGGAGCCAGCCATTTGTTACAGACGGCGGCCATTTTATCCTCGATGCATCTTTTGGCCGCATTCCGGATACAAGAGCGCTTTCGAATGCTCTCCACGCCATTCCGGGCGTGGTCGAGCATGGTCTTTTCATCGGGCTGGCATCAACGGCCATCATAGCCGGCGGCGACGGCATTCAAACCGTCCATGCCGCCCGAAAATCAGGGAGTTTTACCGATCATGATGTTGCATAACCGGGTTGGCCGCTTTTTTGCCATTCTGGCGGCCTCGGCCGTTTTCGCGTTTTCGTCGCCTGCGTTTTCGCAGGACGTCACCGATGCGCATTTGAAGGCGGCGCGCGCCGCCGTCGCGGCGATCCATGCGACGGATACGTTCGACAGCATCCTGCCGCAAGCAGCCGCGGCACTGGAGCAGCAGATGATCCAGAAGAACCCGGACATGCAGGAACTGATCGCCAAGACGATCAACGAGAAGGCGATGGCCTTGGCATCGCGCCGCGCCGACCTGGAAAAGGAAGCGGCGCTCGCCTATGCAAAGGTGTTCTCGGAAAAGGAACTCAATGAAATTGCCGCCTTCTACAATTCCGATTCCGGCAAGAAGCTGCTCGACAACGGCCCGATCGTGACGCGCGAACTGGTGAAGGCTGCCGAGATCTGGCAGAACGGCCTGGCTCGCGATCTCGCCCAGCAGGTCGGCGAGACCCTGGGTGCAGCGGCGAATGCCAAGGCGCCGGCTGCGCCTGCCGACGGTACCGCTCCGGCCGATGGCGCAGCTCCCGCGGACGCTACACCGAATTGATTGCGGACTTCCGAGCCGCCTGACCGCCACTGGACCAAAAGCCCGGCAAATCCGGGCTTTTCTTTTGATAGTCGGCAGCCTACCTGTCTCGGGGTTTGAGGGGCAAGGAGTTCAGCCATGGCCGGTTACGACTACGATCTTTTCGTCATCGGCGGCGGCTCCGGCGGAGTGAGGGCGGCGCGCGTTGCGGCGGCACTCGGCAAGCGGGTCGGCATCGCCGAGGAATACCGCTATGGCGGCACATGCGTGATCCGTGGCTGCGTGCCGAAGAAGCTCTACGTCTACGCCTCGCAATTCCCCGAGCATTTCGCCGATGCCGCCGGCTATGGCTGGACGGTGCCTGAGGCGCGTTTCGACTGGCAGACGCTGGTCGCCAACAAGGACCGCGAAATCAGCCGGCTGGAGGCCATCTACAAGAAGAACGTGCAGGGCGCCGGCGGCGAGGTCTTTCATTCGCGCGCCACCCTGGTCGATCGGCATGTGGTGCATCTTCTCGGTGAGGATCGCACCGTTACCGCCGACCAGATCCTGATCGCTACCGGCGGGCGACCGGCACCGCATCCGGCATTGCCCGGCCATGAGCACTGCATCTTTTCCAACGAGGCCTTCGACCTCAAGGAACTGCCGAAGGCAATCATGATCGAGGGCGGCGGCTATATCGCCGTCGAATTCGCCAACATCTTTCACGGCCTCGGCGTCGACACGACGCTGGTCTACCGCGGCAAGGAGATCCTCAGCCGTTTCGACATGGACCTCAGACGCATGCTGCACGACACGATGGAAAAGAAAGGGATAAAAATCCTCTGCCACGCCGTGTCCGAGTGGGTCAGGAAGCGGCCTGACGGCCGGCTCGACGCGCTTGTCACCGGTGGCACGGTGCTGACGGTCGACCAGGTCATGCTCGCCATCGGCCGCATTCCCAATACCGAGAACATGGGCCTGGAAGGCGTCGGCATCGAGATGACCAAAACCGGGGCAATCCACGTCGACGAATACTCCCGCACCAACATCGACAACGTCTGGGCAATCGGTGACGTCACCCATCGCGTGCAATTGACGCCGGTGGCAATCCACGAGGCGATGTGCTTCGTCGAGACCGCCTTCAAGGACAAGCCGACGGCGCCCGACCATGACACGATCGCTACCGCAGTCTTTTCGCAGCCCGAGATCGGTACGGTCGGTCTGTCGGAGGATGAGGCGGCAAAGCGCTTTCCGGATGTTGAAATCTACCGCGCCACCTTCCGGCCGATGCGGCACACACTTTCCGGCCGCGACGAAAAGATGCTGATGAAGCTGGTCGTCGACGGCGCCTCGAAAAAGGTCCTCGGCGCCCACATTCTCGGGCCGGATGCCGGCGAAATGGCGCAGCTTCTCGGCATACCGCTGAAGGCCGGCCTGACCAAGGATGATTTCGATCGCACCATGGCGGTGCATCCGACCGCCGCGGAAGAACTCGTCACCATGTACAAGCCGACTTACCGGGTGAGAGATGGTGAGCGCGTCTGACGCGACGACAACCCATCGCGGCAACGAAATTGCCGCGATGGAAGAGCGTGAGTTTTCTTACAGCAACGTTCCGCCCAGGATCACCAGCGCCACAGAAAAATAGATCACCAGCCCGGTGACGTCGACCAGCGTGGCGACGAACGGGGCCGATGCGCTGGCCGGGTCGAAGCCCATGCGCTTCAGGGCGAACGGCAGCATCGATCCAGACAGCGAGCCGAAGGTGACGATGCCAACCAGCGTGGCGCCGATCGTCATTGCGATCAGCGGCCAGTGCGGGCCGTAGTCGTAGAAGCCGAGATACTGCCAGAGCGCGATGCGGCAGACGCCGACCACGCCAAGAATCGAGCCAAGCACCAGGCCGGTGGGCAGCTCGCGCAATGCCACCCGCCACCAGTCGCCAAGGCCGATCTCGCGCAGTGCCAGCGCCCGGATGACGAGCGAGGTCGCCTGCGAGCCGGAATTGCCGCCGGAGCTCATGATCAATGGAATAAATAGCGTCAGCACGATCGCCTTTTCCATCTCGCCCTCGTAACTTTGCATCGCGTTGGCGGTCAGCATCTCGCTGATAAACAGCGCGCACAGCCAGCCGGCGCGTTTCTGGATCATCGCCAGAAAGCCCATCTTCATATACGGCTCGTCGAGAGCCTCCATGCCGCCGAAACGATGCACATCCTCCGTCGTTTCCTCGATCATCGTGTCGATAATATCGTCGATGGTAACGATGCCGAGCAGTTTGCCGTTGTCCACGACCGGAACGGCGAGCAGATCATATTTCGAGATCAGCTGAGCAACCTTTTCACTGTCGGTCAGCGGTGAAACGGTGACAGGCGCACGATCCGGCGCGATTGCCATGATCAGCTCGTCGGGCCCGCCAGCGATCAGTCGACGCAGGCTGGTCGAGCGCAACAGGACATGCGTTTGCGGATCGACGATGTAGATCGCGTAGACGGTTTCGCGCGTCCGCTCCACCTTGCGGATATAATCCAGCGTGCGGGCCACGCTCCAGTCCGGCGGCACGCTGACATATTCGGTCGTCATGAGCGAGGCGGCGCTGCCTTCGGGATAGCCGAGAATGGCAAGCAGCGTCGCGCGCAGCGGTGGCGCCAGGCCACCAAGCAGTTCGGAACGAGCCGGCTCGTTCAGATCGCGCAGTATGTCGGCGGCGCGATCGACCGACATGGCGGCAAGCAGTCTGCCTGCCTTGATGCGGGGCAGCGCCTCGACCAGTTCGGATGCGCCGTCGAGTTCAGGCTGGTCGAAGATCTCGACCAGCCGCCCGAACGGCACTTCGCAAAGCAGCTCCGATGCCGTCTCGCGGGGCTCCTGGTTCAAGGCCTCGACGATGTCGGCGACGTGTTCGTTGGCAAGTACGCGAGCGATGGCGATGGCATCGCCGCCCGCGACAGGGGAAAACTCGTTCATGGCTCACTCCTTGCCGTCCGGCAGGACGTGAGCCTGTCAGGTCACGTCAAGCGGACGGCGGTTGCGTTCGACTGTGACTGTCGCCAGGCATGGCGCGGTGACCTTTCTGCTCGCGGGTTCGAGTTGAGATTCTGCAAGCCGGCGCAACATAGGAGCGCGCCTTGCCGAGTCAATCGCGAGAGCGGGTTAAAACGGCGGCAAACCGGCGGATCGCGAGACTGTGATCGGGCTACGTGGCAGTGGCTGGATGCCGGCAGTGGTGCCGCGGCTATCTCTGCTTCAGCCGGCGGGGAAAGCGCAGCCACTTGTCCTCGGCCGGCCGTGTCGGCTGCGTGAGGATGGTGGTGAGCTCTACCGGCAAGCTCGGAACCAGCGGCTTCTTGGTAGCGACGCCGTCGGCGATCGCAACCACGCTGTGGTAGAATTCGGTGCCCGCGAGCGATCTCGGCGGCGTCGCCTCATGCATGATCGAGATCACGGTTGCATCAGGGCAATTGTCCTTGATCGCCTGGTGGAAGGCGATCCGTCCATCGGGGTCGAGCGCGCCGGTGGCTTCATCGAGGAACAGCAATCCCGGCTGCTGCAGCACGATGCGGGCGACAACCAGCTTCTGTTTCTGCCCACCCGAGAGAACCTGATCCCAGATCTTTCCTTCACGGCTCTCATCGGCCAAATGCTCGATGAAATCGCCGAGGCCGGCCTTGTGCAGGGCGGATGCGACCTGCATGTCGGCGTAATCATGCTCGGAACCAGGCAGGCAGACCAGTTGCTTCAACGAAACCTGCTGCAGCTTCACCTCCTGGGCGGCGTAGAAACTCCTGACCCCTTCCGGGAAGACGATGGTGCCGCGGCCATAAGGCCACAGGCCGTTGATCGCCTTGACGAGCGAGGTCTTGCCGCAACCGGATTCGCCCTTGAGGAAAGTCCACTCGCCACGCCGGAAGCGCAAGTTCGCGGCACTCAGGAAGGGCGTTGCGTCCTCGCCCTGATGCGCCAGTTCGAGCTTCTGGATGGTCAGTCCGAAAACCGGGTTCTGGTGGTCGTAGCGGAAGTCGGACCGGCCGGTCTGCTGATAGAATTCCTGTGGCTGCTGCACGTTCTCGATTGCCTGCGCCAATTCGATGACGCGCTGGCTGTTGGCGCGCAAGGTGGCGATGTCCGGCATCACATGGATGAACCACGAACAGTTGCTGATCAGCTTATCGACCTGGCCGGAAGCTGTCAGATAACCCTTGAGGTCGAGGCCGTTGTGGATGAAGGGCACGAGCCCTGGCCCGAAAGCGACAATCTTGGCACCGATGAAATTATAGATCAGCTCGAACGAGGCGTAGCCAGTATTGACGATGTTCAGTCTGGCCCAGGTACGGTCAATGTCGGCATAACGCTGGCTGTTTACAGTCTTCTGCACATTCTCGCCCTGCGATGCGGCGACATGAAAACTGCGGCGCAGGAATGTGATCAACTCGCTGCGGTAACTGCCTTCGGCCTGCTGCATTCTGACGTTTAGCCACTCCAGCATTCGGCCGAGTTTCAATGCGATCCAGGTGTTGAACGGCACATACACAGCGATTGCCAGGAGAGCAAGGACGGCGCTGCCGTAGCTGCCGAGAAACTCCAGGCCCTTCACCTCGACAGAGTTTTTCAGCAATTCGCCACCGAGAAAGTAGAACGAAGCGAAGACGCTTAGCACACCCGAAGCAAGCCCGATGGCTCCGCCAGTCATGGCCTTGATGGATTCCTGCACGCGCTGGTCGATATTGTCGGGAGCTGCATTCCCGGAAGAGCCATGCTGGGCATGGAAATGCGTATGGTTAGAGTCGAGCAGGGCCTCGTTGAATCGGCTGTCCAGCCAGCCACGCCATTTGCGATGCAATGTCTTGGAAACCAGGTTGTGAATGCCGGCAATAACCAAGTCCTTGAGCAGGACCAGCAGCACCAGCCAACCGGCGTTGGTCAGTATTGTCTTGAGTGGCGTCGTGTTCGCGGCATCGTGGAAAAAAGCGATCGAAGTCGCCAGCTCAGCCCCAGCTACCGTAAACCAGACGTCGGCTTTGCTGGACAGCGCGATGATCAGCGCGATCACCAGCGTCAGCGTCCAGGCTTCCCTCCAGCGGTCCGAGAACCAGTAGACCCGCATCAGCCCCCAGAAGCTGCGCATCGACGATACGGGCGTCAGGGGCGACTGCCTTGCGGCACCGCGGAGCCATTTTTCCGATATTGAATGTCGCGTTGGTCTATCGACCCGAATCACTATCCCGCCCAAACGATTTTTCTTTTGTTACGGACAGTAACACCAATTGATCATTTTCCATTAGCTTTTCACCAGTCGCAGGTGGCTTAGCTTGCCGGCCGTTGCAGTGGAGCAACAGAATGAATGATCACGGCGCTGTGCCGTCACGTTTCGAGGGGCGGAATACCAACGCAATTTCAAATAGTTACTTGCCTGCGCCCGAGCAAGTAGAGATCTTCCCCAAGGGAAGGTCTTCACACAGCTTTGTGAACATAGAAGCGCCTTCCAGCGGCCGATCTTCACAGCCTGAACCGCCTTCACGGCCAGTCCGGCCTCGTCGGCGGCCAGAACGTGACGTATGATTCGTGGTTGAAGCCGCCTTGTCAGGACCCGTAGTCGGCCAAGCAATGACTTTGCCGACACAGTCCGGGATGAAGATCTATCAATTGGCCCGTGCCTTTTTAAGAGCGCGCACAAACCGCGTTTGACAAACACGCGCTTCGGATTGAACCTGCCGGACGCATCCAGGTTTGAACCGGGGGGAAGTTCGCCATGCTTGCACGGACATTTTTTGTCGCGACGCTCGCAACATTTTTCTGGCTGCCGCAAACATATGCCGGCAGCCAGACCGTTCCCGCAAATGCCGAGGGACAGATCGAGTTCAACACGCCGTCCGGCAATATCGGCTGCATCTACACGCCGAACGGCGGCACCAGCACCTACGAGCCACAGGATGGCGGACCGGAACTGAGTTGTTCGCGCGTCGAGCCCAGCTACGTCACGATCATCCTCGGCCCGAAAGGCCCGGCGACGCTGATCAAGAATCCGGGCGAGCAAGGCTGCTGCGGCGGCGTCACCAGGCTGGCCTACGGCAACAGCTGGAGCAAGGGGCCATTTTCCTGCCAGTCATCCACCAAGGGATTGACCTGCACCGGCAAGCATGGCCATGGCTTTTTCGTCAGCAAGGCCAAGGTGACCGTGAAATAGTCCGACTCAGTTCGCTGTTTCCAGTTCGCCGCGTGCCTTGGCCGCGGCGACCTGGCGGAGTGCATCGGCGAGCGTATCGGCGTCCTGGGCACCCATCACCGCATATTTGCCTTCAAGCAGAAAGCACGGCACACCCGATATGCCCATGCGCGAAGCGGTGGCGATTTCGGTGCGCACGGCCTCTACATCGGCGTCGGTCGGCAGAAGCGTTTCGACCACGGACGCATCCATGCCGGCCTCGCGGGCGGCTTCGATCAGCACGGCATGATCGCCGAGATTGGCGCCTTCCTCGAAATTCAGCTGGAACAGCCGGCGCACCAGCCGGTTCTGAATGGCCTCGCCGGCCGTGCCGGCCCAGCGAATGAGACGGTGCGCATCCAGCGTATTGGGCGCGACCTTGATGGCGTCGAATGCGAAGGAGATGCCTTCAGCCTCGCCCAGCGGTTCGATCCGGGCATGGATTTCGCGGATGCGTTGCTCGCTGCCGAATTTCGCCACCATATAGTCGCGGCGGTTCTTGCCTTCGGGCGGGATTGTTGGGTCGAGTTGGAAGGGCCGCCAGCGTATGTGAACGTCGATATCGACGGCGGCAATCGCCTTGTCGAGCCGTTTCTGGCCGATAAAGCACCAGGGACACACGACGTCGGAGACCACATCGACGGTAATCGAGCTCTCGTCGTTCATCTTGATCTCCTGTTGTGAAGAGGTCACCTCGGTTTGCGCCACCAGGTCGGCAACTGATAACCGTATATGGGCGTCTTTTGCGGATGTTCCAGATAGTTCCAATAAGCGAGCCATTGCTGGTTGTTGTGCTGCGTCGGCACCATGTAATTGCCGGAGATCAGCAGCCGGTCGAGAACGCGGACGGCCGCTACATAGTCCTCCTTCGAACGAGCTCTCAGCATCGCCTCGATCGCCGCATCCACTGCGGGGTCGGCGACACCCGCCAGGTTGAACGAGCCTTCGGCCTTGGCAGCAGCGGATCCCCACCGCCCGGTTTGCTCGATACCGGGCGACAGCGAGTTGTTGAAACCGGTCGAGCCGACCAGCACCTCGAAATCGAAACGCTGCTTGCGCGACTGGATCTGATCACCGTCGAGGCTGCGGATGCCGACATCGATGCCGAGCTTCTCAAGGGTGCGCTGATAGATAGCGGCAAGTCGCTCTTCGTCCTGCGAGGCGGTCAGGATCTCGAAACCGAACGGCTTTCCCTCGGGATCGAGCATTGCGCCGTCCTGCACCGTATAGCCCGCGCTCTTCAGCAGCTCGAATGCCGCCTTCAGCACCTTGCGATCCTGGCCGGAGCCGTCGGTAACGGGCGGCCTGTAGGTGCCGTCCATGACATCTGCGGGCACGCGGCCGGGGTAGGGGGCCAGCAGGGCCTTTTCCTTTTCGCTGGCCGGGTGGCCCAGCGCGGACAGTTCGGAATTCTGCCAAAAGCTCATCGTGCGCGTATATTTGCCGCCGAACAGGTTCTTGTTGGCCCATTCGAAATCGTAGAGCATGCCGAGCGCGCGCCGCACGACCGGATTGGAAAATTTCGGCAGCCGCGTGTTGAACAGGAACCCGTTGACCACCGGCGGAATGCCGGTATCGAAATTTTCGGCGATGACCTCGCCCCTGTGGAAGGCCGGAAAATCGAGATCGCGCTCGCGCTTGACCGGGTCGCTGTCGTCGTCGATGGCGCAGATGCCTTTCTTGAACGCTTCCTGCTTGGCGTTGGCGTTGAGGAAATATTCGATGGTGATCTGGTCGTAATTGTCGAAGCCGCGCTTGGACGGCACGTCCTTGCCCCAATAGTCCGGATTGCGCTTGAACACGATGCGCTGACCGGGCACGACTTGCGCCACGGTATAAGGCCCGCTGCCGATCACCGGCTTCAGCGTCGTCCTGTCGAAGGTGTCCTTGTTGAAGGCGTGTTTCGGGATGATCGGCGTCAGCGCAATGATCAAAGGAAATTCGCGGTCCGCCTTTTCGTTGAAGGTGAAGCGCACACTGCGCTCGCCGGTCTTTTCGAGCTTGGCAATCGCTTTCATTCGCTGGCTGTAAGGTGGCCGGCCCTTCTCGGTGAAGACGTCATAGGTAAACAACACGTCTTCCGGCGTCACCGGCTCGCCGTCCGACCATTTGGCGTTGGGATCGAGGTGGAATTCGATGCTCTTGCGCTCGGGATCCATGTCGGCGGTATCGGCGAGCAGGCCGTAGAGACTGAAGGCCTCGTCGTAGTTGCGCTGCATCAACGGCTCGAAGACAAGATTGCCAAAGGCTTGATCCATCATGCCGCGCGCGGTGGTGCGCAGGCTTCTCAGGATGAACGGATTGAGATTATCGAAG
>NZ_JAMYNR010000029.1:0-70782 GCF_040319155.1 Mesorhizobium sp. M0954
GCCGACGACGCAATAGGTAATGCTGCCGCCTTTCGGCGCGTCGGGATTGACGTAATTGAAATGATCATAGTCGGCCGGCAGCGCCGGCTCGCCCTGCATGGCAAGCGCGTGCTTCGGTTCCGACAGAGCCGGCTGCAGGGAAAGGCCGACAAACAAGATTGCGGCGATCAGCCAAACGACAACGCGGCCCATGACCGTCTCCTTCCCGATTCGATGCGCAGCATACATGAGCCGGTCGTGCACCGGCCAACCCCTTGAGCCTATCCCTTGGCCAAGATTCGCGAGACCCGGGCTGGATTCGGCACCGCTTGCAGTGTAACACGCCGTCCGAAGTCATTCTGTTGCCTCATTTCGGCAACAGGTAGCTGGACCACACGGCATGAAAAAAGCCGGTTCCGGGATCATTTGAGAGGAATGCACGACATGACGAGCCTGAACAGCAACGCGTACCGCCTGTCGGTCATGGCCGCTGGCGTGGTCGGCATTCTGGGCGCCGGGATTCCCGCTGCTTCCGCGCAGCAGCAACAGCAGATTCCGCAAGGCTGGTTCAAGGCCTGCACCAAGCAGGAAGACGTCGACATCTGCAATGTCCAGAACATTACCACCGCCGGCAACGGCCAGCTCATCACCGGCGTCAGCCTGATCGAATTGAAGGGCAAGGTGAACCGCAAGGTGTTCCAGGTGACGGTTCCGACCGGCCGTCTCGTTCCTCCCGGCATCGGCCTCCAGATCGACGGCGGCAAGGCGCAGAAGCTCGACTATGTGATTTGTTTTCCGGATCGCTGCGTGGCGGAAGTGCCGCTGAGCGATCAGCTTGTCGCATCCTTCAAGAAGGGATCGGCGCTGACGCTCACCTCGGTCAATTTCCAGAACCAGCCGAACCCGATCAAGATTGCGCTGACCGGCTTCAGCGGCGCCTTCGACGGCCCGCCGCTGCAGCAGTCGGACATCGAGGACCGGCAGAAGAAGCTCCAGGAGTTCGTCGCCAAGAACAATCAGGACTTTGCCAAGAAGCTCAAGGAAGAGCAGGAAAAGGCGAAGGCCGCCAACTGATCGACGGGTTTTCGAACCAACAAAAAAAGCGGGGGCTCATACCCCGCTTTTTTCGTTTGGACCGGCCGTTTGTCGCGTTCAGCCAAGTCTCAAACCAGTCCCAGCCCAGCCAGATCCCGGCTAAGTCAATGTCTCAATTGGTGCTTCGGCTCGTAGCGCCCGTCCGGCTTCTTGTCGAACATTTCACCAATCTGCGGATGCCGGACCGGTTCGCCCGACCGGTCCTCGAGTAAATTCTGCTCGGACACATAGGCGATGTATTCTGTTTCGGAATTCTCGGCGAGCAGATGATAGAAAGGCTGGTCCTTGCGCGGCCGCACGTCAGCGGGGATCGCCTCGTACCATTCGTCAGTATTGGCGAATTGCGGATCGACGTCGAAAATGACGCCGCGGAACGGAAACAGCCGGTGCCGAACCACCTGTCCGATCGAGAATTTGGCTGTCTTCATCGCACTCACCACTTGAACTTCTTGAACGCCACGCATCTCGGAACACGCAAGGAACGCTCCAGGACTTTAGATTCTTACGCACCGGTCCGGCAAAGATTGGCCCAGACCTTAAGGTCGACATCGTCATTATTTGGCGCAGACGCGGCGTCAATTCAATCCCGATCCCCTTGATGCCGGGTTGAGCATCGCGAGATGCGGATCAAGGGCGGTGGCCAAGATCGCTATCGCTCAGCCGGTTTTCGCAATCAGCCAAAAAACGCCGCAAAACCGCTGCCGGGTCGAAGACCCTCGCGCATGAAAAACGCCCGTAACGGCGCAAACCGCTCAAGCGCGCCAAGGCCAGCGCTGCGCACCATCTGAGCCGGCAGCATGTCGGAAAGCAACGACATGTTGAGCAGGTTGACCGCGCTGCTGCGCGCCAGAATGTCCGGCCGCCGCTTGAAATCATAGGCTGCAAGCGCCTTGGGGGCGCCCGGGTCCGAGCGGTTTCTGCTTGCGGCACCAATCAGGTCGTCGATGTCCCGAATGCCGAGATTGAGGCCTTGCGCGCCAATTGGGGGAAACACGTGGGCGGCTTCACCGACAAGTGCCACGCGGCGCTGCGCAAACCGCCACGGGCTCACCGCTGAAAGTGGGTAGATCTGCCGGCCGGGCTCAACCGACACGCGGCCCAACATCGATTGCATTCGCTGTTCGACCCGCGTCGAAAGCTCGGCGTCGTCGAGTGCTGCAAGGTCCTTGGCGATATTGGATTCGAGCACCCAGACAAGGCTGGACCGGTTGCCGGGCAGGGGAACCTGTGTGAACGGACCGGTCTCGGTGTGGAATTCGGTCGAGGTGAAGGCATGGTCGCTGCGGTGACCGAAATTGAGCACCAACGCCGCCTGCGGATAGGATCGGATCGAGGTGCGGATGCCGGCTGCCTCGCGGGCCGGCGACTGACGGCCATCGGCGGCAACTGCCAACGATGCCTCAACCTCGCTGCCGTCGGCGAGAACGGCATGGGCATGGTCGGCATCGAGGCGCCATGCCTCCACCATCGACTTTCGCCATTCGATGCCCGAATGCGCGACAGCCTCGGCTAGCATGCGGTTGAGAACGCTGTTGGGCAAGTTCAGCCCGAATTGCTCTTCGTTGATCTCGCTGGCGCGAAAGGTCACTGTCGGGCTGCGGATCAGCCGGTTGGTTGCGTCAACGATACGCATCACCTTGAGCGGCGCTGCGTGCGGCCTGATTCCGTCGAAGATCCCTAGCCGTTCGAACATCTTCAGGGCAGGGTTCATCAAGGCTGTCGTCCGGCCGTCGGGGCCGGCGGCGTCGGGTCCGACGAGCGTCACGGGAAAACCCGCCTCGGCAAAGCCAAGCGCCGCGATCAGCCCCGCAGGGCCGCTGCCGGCGACCAGTATCCGTGCTGTTTCCCGATGGTTCAAATTCGGCTTCCGGATTGCGAGGTGAGGCCCGTCCGGCCTGCTGGTCCATATAGGTCAGGTGATGCGGCTTGATCAACGCGGCGATTCGGCCCATTCGGTTGCCATGACCAGCCAACAAGACGATTTCAGCCACCTCGACGGCACCGGCCGCGCGATGGCGAGCGTTGCATGCAGCCCTCGACTGACGGTGGGCGTCGTTGCCGGCATGGGCATCGCCCTTGCCTGGCTCCTTCTCGGCGCAATGGCAGTTCGGGGGGCGGTGAGCCGGCTCCCGGGCGCCGATGTACCCGGCGACGCCGTGCTGGAATACCTGCCGCAACTGCCGCTGCCGGATTTCCTTGCGCGTTTCTTCGCCCTTTGCCTTGCGCCGGCGCCGCTTCGCGCAAGCGTAGGCGCGCAAGGCGGGGCACTCACCGCGATGTGGCTGTTGATGGCCATCGCGACCATGCTGCCCTCCGCGGCGCCGATGATCCGCACCTATTGCGAGATCGCAGATACCGCCCGGATCAAGGGGGAACCCGTTGCCCATCCGCTGATCCTGGTCGCTGGATATTTGAGCGTCTGGCTTGCCGCCTCGGCAATATTCGCTGCCCTGACGCTCGCAGTCCATGCATTCGTGTCATCCGGGCAGATGCTCGATCCGCTGCTTGGAATTGCCGGAGCAGCCGCGCTGTCGATTGCTGGTCTCTATCAGTTCAGCTGGCTGAAGGAAGCCTGTCTGGAGAAGTGCAGAAATCCGTTCTCGGTCCTGTTCGCCAACTGGAGCGCCAGGCCCATTCGCATTTTCCGGCTCGGTATGGAGCAGGGCCTGTGGTGCCTTGGATGCTGCTGGGCGCTGATGCTGGTAATGTTTGCCGTCGGTGTGATGAACGTGTTCTGGATGGCGCTGATCGGCTTGTTCAGCCTGGTCGAAAAACAGACGGCAGGCAATCTGCCGACGCGGTTGGGCGGTGCGATACTGCTTGTCTGGGCAGCCGCGCTACTAGTAGTCTCGGCATGAGGGGGGAGAATTCGATGACAGATCAAAACTGGGCAATGAAGGGAGAGCTCATCCTTTCCTGCAATTGCACGGTTTTTTGCCCTTGCGTTCTTTCGCTCGGCAATCATCCGCCTACGGAAGGCTATTGCCAAACCTGGGCGGGGTTCCGGATCGATGCCGGCCATTTCGGCGAGGTCGACCTGTCCGGCCTCAATCTTGGGCTGGTCATGGAAATCCCCGGTTATATGAGCCGCGGCAACTGGACGGCGGGCCTGTTCATCGACAAGCGCGCCTCGGTTTACGCTGTGAAGGGACTGACGAAGATATTCACCGGCAAGGCCGGTGGAACCACATCGCTGCTCTCCATCCTGGTCGGACAGTTCCTCGGTGCCGAGCAGGTGCCGATCACCTACGAGACGCGTGAGAAAACACGCATCTTTCAGATACCGAAGATCATCGATGGTGCGGTGACGCCAATTACCGGCAAGGATCGCGACAAGGATACGGTCATCAGCAATTCGGAATACTGGATTGCGCCGGAAATCATCGTCGCCAAATCCGACAAGAGCAAAATGCGGGCCTTTGGCCGCAACTGGAACTTTGCTGGCCGTTCGGCCGAAATCTGCAAGCTGGACTGGCGGGGCCCGTGAGCAAGAAGACGACGGCCAGGAAAATCGCCGACCGGATTCCGCGGCCGAAGAAGAAAGTCACATGGCCTCAGGCGCGGGCGTTCTCGGTCCATCTGTTGACCGCGTCGGGCTCATTCCTGGCGTTTCTGTCGCTGGTGGCAGCAAGCGAGCAGCGCTGGACGGCGATGTTCTGGTGGCTGGGGCTGGCGCTTTTCGTCGACGGCATCGACGGGCCGATCGCCAGGAAGCTCGATGTCAAGGAAATCCTGCCGACTTGGTCGGGCGAACTGCTCGACAACATCATCGATTACGTGACCTACGTGTTGATTCCGGCCTTCGCGCTCTATCAGCGCGGTTTCATGGGCGAGCGCCTGTCGTTCCTGTCGGCGGCGATCATCGTGGTGTCGAGCGCAATCTACTATGCCGATACCGGCATGAAGACGAAGGAGAATTTCTTCAAGGGCTTTCCGGTCGTCTGGAACATGGTGGTGTTCACGCTGTTCGTCATCGAGCCCGGACAATGGGTTTCTTTCGCCGTGGTCGTGGTGGCCGGCATTCTCACCTTCGTGCCGATCAATTTCATCCATCCGGTGCGGGTGAAGCGGCTGCGGCCAATCAATCTCGGCATGACGCTGCTTTGGTGCGCTTTCGGCGCGCTGGCGCTGGCGCAGGCCGCACTTGCCTCCTTCTACGACCAGATCGGCGTGCTGGGCGAGCAGGTCAGCGATTTCATCAAGTTCGGGATTACGTTCACCGGGCTTTACCTCGCCTGCATCGGCGCTATCATGCAGTTCTTCCCAAATCTCGGCGCCAAGCCGGATAAGAAAGCCTGATCCCAAGAGAGCCAGAAGATGTCCAAAGCGATCCGCATCCATGCCCATGGCGGCCCGGAGGTCCTGACCTATGAGGATGCCGATCCCGGGCAGCCGGGCTCGGGACAGATCCTGGTCAAGCATACCGCGATCGGTCTCAATTTCATCGACGTCTATTATCGCTCTGGCCTTTATCCGCCGCAGGGCGGATTTCCGCTGATCCCTGGCGGCGAGGCGGCCGGCGTGGTCTTGGATGTCGGCTCGGATGTCGACTGGCTCAAACCCGGCGATCGCATCGCCTACGCCGTGACGACCGGCGCCTATGCCGGGCAGCGCGTGATCGCCGCCGACCGCGTGGTGAAGGTGCCGGACGGCATCAGTGACGAACAGGCCGCAGCCATGATGCTAAAGGGCATGACCGCCGAATATCTGTTGCGCCGTACATTCAAGGTGAAAGCCGGCGACACGATCCTGTTTCATGCGGCGGCGGGCGGTGTCGGGCTGATCCTCGGCCAATGGGCCAAGCATCTTGGCGCGACAGTGATCGGCACGGCGAGTTCCACCGACAAGATCGAGCTCGCCAAGGCGCATGGCTTCGACCACGTGATCAACTATCGCGAACAGGATTTCGTGGCCGGCGTTGCCGCTATCACCGGTGGCAAGAAATGCGACGTTGTCTACGATTCAGTCGGCAACGACACATTTCCAGCCTCGCTCGATTGCCTGCGGCCGCTCGGCACTTTCGTCAGCTTCGGTCAATCGTCTGGGCCGATCCCGCCCTTCAGCATCTCGTTGCTGGCGCAGAAGGGCTCGCTGTTCGCAACGCGGCCGACGCTGTTCGTCTATAATGCCAGGCGCGAGGACCTCGAGGCTTCCGCCACCGCCTTGTTCGACGTGGTGCTCAGCGGCGCCGTCAAGATCAAGATCAACCAGCGTTACGCGCTCAGCGAGGCCGGCAAAGCGCATTCCGATCTCGAAGGGCGCCGGACCACCGGGACAACAATACTTATCCCTTAGGTGCCCGCCGTTTCGGGCCGCCGACGCCGGCGTTCTTGCGAACTGCTCTTTACCGCTTGAGTTTCCGCTGAAATTCTTGAAGCTCTTTCAAGTCGTGAGGCGCTTACCGTAGAGAGCAGCCCGCGCATACGATGGTTGCGGGAACACAGAACATGTCTGGCAAACCAGATGGAGGCACCGTGAGTGCAGATCAGGACGGCGCAAACCTGCTTGAGGTTCGCGGCCTCACAAAGATATTCGGCACGTTGACGGCGTGCGACCATGTCGATCTCAACATCGCCAAGGGCGAGATCCATGCGTTGCTTGGCGAGAACGGCGCCGGCAAGTCGACCTTGGTGAAAATGCTGTTTGGATCGCTGGAACCGAATTCCGGCGAGATTTTCTGGAATGGCCAGGCGGTCAGGATCACCAGCCCCGGCACCGCAAAAAAGCTTGGCATCGGCATGGTTTTCCAGCATTTTTCCCTGTTCGAAGCGCTGACGGCGGCGGAGAACATCGCGCTGTCGCTGGATGACGGCTCGCCGATCAGCACGATCGCGGCCAAGGCGAGGGCGCTCTCCTACAGTTACGGCCTGCCTCTCGATCCGCTATCGCTGGTCGGTGATCTGTCGGTCGGCGAGCGTCAGCGTATCGAAATCATCCGCTGCCTGCTGCAGACGCCGCAACTCATCATACTCGACGAACCAACTTCGGTGCTGACGCCGCAGGAGGCCGATAAGTTGTTCGAGACGCTCGAACGGCTGCGTTCGGAAGGAAAGTCTATCCTCTACATTTCGCACCGGCTGGAAGAGGTCAAACGGATCTGCGACCGCGCCACCGTGCTGCGTCACGGCAAGGTGGTCGGCCATTGCAATCCGCGCCAGGAAACCGCGTCTTCGTTGGCGCGGATGATGGTCGGCAACGAAGTGCTGGCCGTGGTGCGGGCGCCGGCCGAGGGTATCGAGACCGCGCCGGTGCTGCTTCAAATCCGCGAACTCACCCGCAAGCCGGCGACCCCGTTCTCGATCCCGCTCAGGAACATCAATCTCGAGGTCCGCGCCGGCGAGGTGATCGGCATTGCCGGTGTCGCCGGCAACGGCCAGGGCGAATTCTTCGAGTCCGTTTCCGGCGAGGTGCTGCAGCAGGATGCCGGCTCGGTCCGCATCCGCGGCAAGGATGCCGGCGGCCTCACCATCACCGGCAGGCGTCTGATGGGCGCTGCCTTCGTCCCGGAAGAGCGGCTCGGCCATGGCGCAGCACCGCGCATGAAGCTTTCGGAGAACCTGCTTCTGTCGCGCCACGCCACCGATGGCAAGATGTTTGTCGGCGCCGGTGGAATGGTCAAGGGCGATGCGATCCATACCGCTGCCCAGCGCATCATAAAGGCGATGGACGTGCGCAAGAGCGCGCCGGATCCGGAGGCTGCGGCTCTTTCGGGCGGCAATCTGCAGAAATTCATCGTCGGCCGCGAACTCGACCGCCGGCCGAGCGTCTTGGTGGTCAATCAGCCGACCTGGGGGGTCGACGCGGGTGCGGCGGCCCACATCCGCCAGGCGCTGATCGAACTGGCGCGCAGCGGCTCGGCGGTGCTGGTGATCAGCCAGGACCTCGACGAGCTGTTCGAGATTTCCGATGCGATCACGGTCATGCACAATGGCGAACTGTCGAAGCCGCTGCCGATAGCTGAAGCGACATTCGAGAAAATCGGGCTGCTGATGGGCGGCGCCGAACCCGGTCATGCCGAACATACGCTGGAGACGGCCTGATGCGCCTCGAACTTGTAAAACGCCCGCAGCGCTCGATGCTGTTTTCGGCACTCTCGCCTTTCATCGCTTTCGTTTTGACGATCATTGCCGGTGCCATCATGTTCGCGCTGCTCGGCGTCAACCCGTTGACCGCGTTCCGCATCTACTTCATCGAACCGATCAGCCAGGTCTGGCAGTTGCATGAGCTGGCGATCAAGGCCGCCCCCCTGATCCTGATCGCCGTCGGACTGTCGGTCTGCTACAAGGCCAACACCTGGAACATCGGCGCCGAAGGCCAGTTCATCCTGGGCGGCATTGTCGGCTCGATCATCCCCGTGCTGTTTCCGCAGTTCGAAGGCCCATTGGTGCTGCCGCTGATGCTTCTGCTCGGCATGGTCGGTGGGGCCGCCTATGCTGCAATCCCGGCACTGCTGAAGACGCGCTTCAACACCAACGAGATCCTGACCAGCCTGATGCTGGTCTATGTCGCCCAGCTCTTCCTCGATTGGCTCGTACGCGGGCCGTGGCGCGATCCGCAGGGCCATGGTTTCCCGCAGACCATCCAGTTCAACGACTCGGCGATACTGCCGGAACTCCTCCCGGAATCCGGCCGGGCAAACTGGGGATTTGTCTTCGCGCTGATCGCGGCGATACTGATCTGGATCCTGATGAGCCGTATGCTGAAAGGCTTCGAGGTCCGCGTGCTCGGCTCAAGCCCGAGGGCAGGGCGCTTCGCCGGGTTTGGCCTTAACCGCATGGTCTTCTTTGCCTTCCTGCTGTCGGGCGCACTGGCCGGACTTGCAGGGATTTCGGAGGTCTCGGGAGCCATCGGACAATTGCAGCCGGTGATCTCGCCCGGCTACGGATTTACCGCTATCATCGTGGCATTTCTCGGCCGGCTCAATCCGCTCGGCATCGTCGCCGCAGGCCTTGTGCTGGCGCTGACCTATCTGGGCGGCGAGGCAGTGCAAAGCGCGCTCGGCATCTCCGACAAGGTGGCGCGCGTGTTCCAGGGCATGCTTTTGTTCTTCGTGCTCGGCTGCGACACGCTCATCCATTACCGCATTCGCCTGACCGGCTTTTCCGCGCCGAAGCTCGAGGCAGGGCCGAAGCTGGAGGAAGCCCGCTGATGGACATCACCGTCAACATCCTTTTGACCATCGCTACGGCGGCGACGCCGCTGCTGATCGCGGCGATCGGCGAACTGGTGGTCGAACGTTCGGGTGTGCTCAATCTCGGCGTCGAAGGAATGATGATCATGGGTGCCGTCGGCGGTTTCGGCGCCGGCTATCTCACCGGCTCGCCTTGGATAGGGCTGTTGGCGGCAATCACCATGGGGGCAGTGTTCTCGCTGCTGTTCGCCGTCATGACGCTGTCGCTGGCCACCAATCAGGTGGCCACCGGCCTGTCGCTGACACTGCTCGGCCTCGGCCTTTCCGGCATGATGGGAACGAATTTTGTCGGCCAGCCCGGCGAAAGGCTGCCAAACCTCGATATTCCCGGCCTGACCGCAATCCCGGTCGTTGGCAGGCTGCTGTTCGGCCAGGATCCAATCTTCTACATCTCGATCGCGCTGACCGCCGCCGTCATGTGGTTCCTGTTCAAGACCCGCACCGGGCTCACGCTGCGCTCGATCGGCGACAGCCATGCATCCGCCCATGCGCTTGGCATCCATGTCATCCGCTACCGCTATCTCTCAGTGATTTTCGGCGGCGCTTGTGCCGGCCTCGCCGGCGGTCACCTATCGCTGGTCTACACACCGCAATGGGTGGAGAACATGACCGCCGGCCGCGGCTGGATCGCGCTGGCTCTGGTCGTCTTCGCCTCCTGGCGGCCCTGGCGGGTGCTGGCCGGCGCCTATATTTTCGGCGCGATCTGGGTTGGCCAGCTTCACGTCCAAGCCATAAATCTGCAGGACTTCGTCGACGCGCCCTGGTTGCTCTACAAGTTAATTGCGTTCTTAAAATCGTTTCCCTCGCAACTGCTTTCTTCGCTGCCCTATCTGGCAACCGTCGTGGTTCTCGTTCTAATCTCGCGCAACAAGCGTTTGACGATGATGAACACGCCGGCCTCCTTGGGCCAGCCATTCGTTCCGGATCGTTGACAACAAAAAGACGGAAGCTCCAAGGCTTAACTCAGAGAGGTAACACAATGAAAAAACTGCTTATTGCCCTGATGGCGGCGACGGCCGCATTGTCGCTGGCGGCATCAGCCGAGGCGGCGGACAAGCTGAAGGCGTGCTGGGTCTACACCGGCCCGATCGGCGATTTCGGCTACTCCTACCAGCACGACCAAGGCCGCCTCGAGGTGGAAAAGGCGCTCGGCGACAAGGTCGAGACCGCCTATCTCGAAAACGTCTCCGAAGGCCCCGATGCCGACCGCGCCTTCGAGCGCCTGGCGCGCGAGGGATGCAAGATCATTTTCGGCACGTCCTTCGGCTTCATGGACCCGGAAGTGAAGATCGCCAAGAAATTCCCCAAGGTGATGTTCGAGCACGCCACCGGCTACAAGACCGCCGAAAATCTCGGCATCTACAATGCGCGTTTCTACGAAGGCCGTTACGTGCTTGGCCAGATCGCCGCCAAGCAATCGAAGTCGGGCGTCGCCGGCTACATCGTTTCCTTCCCGATCCCGGAAGTGGTGATGGGCATAAATTCCTTTATGCTCGGCGCACAGTCGATCAACCCGAACTTCAAGGCGAAGATCGTGTGGGTGAACTCCTGGTTCGATCCGGGCAAGGAGGCCGATGCTGCCAAGGCATTGTTCGACCAGGGCGCCGATATCATCGTCCAGCACACCGACTCGACCGCTGCCTTGCAGGTGGCGGAAGAGCGCAAGCTGCACGGCTTCGGCCAGTCCTCCGACATGATCAAGTTCGCGCCGCACGCGCAGCTGACCGCGCTGACCGACGAGTGGGGCCCCTACTACATCAGCCGCGTCCAGGCGGCGCTCGACGGCACCTGGAAGCCCGATAATGTCTGGCTCGGCATTAAGGACGGCGCCGTCAAGCTGGCGCCGTTCACCAACATGCCCGACGACGTCAAGGCGATGGCCGAAGCCACCACCAAGAAGATCGCCGACGGCTGGAACCCCTTCACCGGGCCGGTCGCCAAGCAGGACGGCACACCTTGGCTGAAGGAGGGCGAGGTCGCCGACGACGCCACGTTGCTCGGCATGAATTTCTACGTGAAGGGCGTCGACGACAAGCTGCCGCAGTAGGCGGTCGGAAACATATCGAACGAAAGGGCGCCACGCGGCGCCCTTTTCATTTTGGACGGAATATCAGACTGCTGAGCCGTAAAGGTCGTAAGCGTCGGCGCGCTCGACCTTGACCGTGACGATGTCGCCGGCGCGCAGTGGCCGCCGCGACTGGATATGGACCGAACCGTCGATTTCGGGCGCATCGTATTTGGTCCGGCCCTTGGCCGAATTGCCATGCGCCTCGTCGATCAGGACCGGCAGTCGCTTGCCAATTTTCTTGGTTAGCTGCGTTGCCGAAATCTTCTGCTGGCGCTGCATGAAGCGGTGCCAGCGGGCTTCCTTGATCTCCTGCGGCACTTGCTCGAGGCCGAGCTCGTTGGAGCGGGCGCCTCTGACCGGCTCGTATTTGAAACAGCCGGCGCGGTCGATCTTGGCCTCGTCCAGCCAGTCGAGCAGCATCTCGAAGTCGTCGTCCGTCTCGCCGGGGAAGCCGACGATGAAGGTGGAGCGGATGGCAAGGTCCGGGCAGACGTCGCGCCAGCCGCGAATGCGCTCGAGCGTCTTTTCGCCATGAGCGGGCCGGCGCATGTTCTTCAGCACCTGCGGCGAGGCGTGCTGGAATGGGATATCGAGATAGGGAAGAATCTTGCCTTCGGCCATCAGTGGGATGACGTCCGCGACATGCGGGTAGGGATAGACATAGTGCATGCGCACCCAGACACCGAGCTTGCCCAGTTCTTCCGATAGATCGAGGAATTTCGCCCGCACTTCGCGATCGCCGAACATGCTGGTCTGGTATTTGATATCGATGCCGTAGGCGCTGGTATCCTGCGAGATGACGAGGATCTCCTTGACCCCGGCCTTGGCCAGCTTCTCGGCTTCGCGCAACACGTCGGCGGCCGGCCGCGATACGAGGTCGCCACGCAGCGCCGGAATGATGCAGAAGGTGCAGCGGTTGTTGCAACCTTCCGAAATCTTGAGATACGCATAGTGGCGCGGCGTGAGCTTGACCCCTTGCGGCGGCAAAAGGTCGATGTAGGGATCGTGGCTCGGGGGGGCAGCCTCATGCACCGCCCTCATCACGCTTTCATAAGCTTGTGGTCCGGTGATGGCGAGGACGTTGGGATGTCTTTCACGGATGATGTCCGGCTCGGCGCCGAGGCAGCCGGTGACAATAACTTTGCCATTCTCCGAAAGTGCCGAGCCGATGGCGTTGAGCGATTCATCGCGAGCCGAATCGAGGAAGCCACAGGTGTTGACGACGACCAGGTCGGCGCCGTCGTGCTTGCGGGCGATCTCGTAGCCCTCGGCGCGCAGGCGCGTGATAATGCGCTCCGAATCCACAAGGGCTTTCGGGCATCCAAGGCTGACGAAACTGACGCGAGGGGCGGACATCAAAGCTTTCCGGATTTTCAGGATTGGCGGCGCAGTATCACACTTGTCGCCGCATTGGTATGGGCGGCGGCTGCGGCGAAACGCAATCGCCAGCGTCGCCGAAGCTGAAAGGCCCGGCCGATGCGTGTTCGAGTCGATGCGTCAGCTCATCGCACTGCTGACATGCGGCAATACTTCCACAGCGCCTCGATAGATCATATCGAGTGCGACATAGAAGATGATCAAAAGGCCGATGTAGGCGATCCAGCGATGGCGGTGCAGCAGCTTGGCGATAAAGCTCGCGGCAAGGCCCATCAGCGCGATCGACAGGACGAGGCCGATCACCAGCACCTGGAAGTGATCGCGCGCCGCGCCGGCGACCGCCAGCACGTTGTCGAGTGACATCGACACGTCGGCGATGACGATCTGCAATGCCGCCTGACCCAAGGTCTTCTTGCCCGCCTTGCCGGCCACCATATCATCGCTGTTGATATCGGAATTGGACAGCGCTTCGGTCGCCTCCACCTCGTCGGCATACGACGTGCGCAGCTCGCGATACATCTTCCAGCACACCCACAGCAGCAAGATGCCGCCGGCCAGCAGCAGGCCGACAATCTGTAACAGGGTGACGGTGATCGCAGCAAAACCGATACGCAGCACCGTCGCCGCCACCACGCCGATGAGAATCGCTCTCTTGCGCTGCTCGACCGGCAAGCCCGCCGCGGCCAAGCCGATGACGATGGCGTTATCGCCTGCAAGCACGAGGTCGATGGCGATGACCTGGAGCAGGGCAGAGAAGCCCGCGGCAGTGAAAATTTCCATCGACTGGAAGTCCCTTGCTGGTTGGCCGACCGTTCGCGTCGAATGCCTGGAGGGCCTAACGTGTATGGTTCCTGCGCGTCAAGGGACTGGTTGGAACAAGGTCGGCAAACCGCCCGTTATTGCGGCAATATACAGAGTTTGCGACGATCGGCCCGAACACCGGCAAAATGCGGCCACAGGTCGCGAATGCCTAGTTATAGAGATTGTATTTGGGCCAGTCGCTTTCCGGAATTTCATCACCGATCCGATAGCGGAGCTGCAGGACTTCCATATGGTCCGGCGCTGTTTCGCATTTGAATTTCAGCCGGTACCACTGTCCCTTGCTGCGAAACGCAGCACCCGGGCTCTTGATCGCATCGGCGCCCATTTCGGGCGTCGCAAAAGCGTAGGCGACGACACGATCGGCTTTGTATTTGTGGTCGTCGCGGGTAATCCGGTCGAGAATTTCGGCGTCGCATCGCTGCTCCAGCCGGGTTTGCGGATCGAGTTTCAGCAGGCCGGCGCGCAATGCGCTGTCCATTGCGCTGGCCGGCCAAGCCACTATCGTCCATGCGAGGACCGCAGAAAATAGTTTATTCATGGGCGGGAGAAGCATCATATTCGGGCGGAGAAATCAACCCGACGAAGCGCGGCTGCGCGGCGGGTGACAGTCTTCGCTTTGTGGCAGGTTGTTGATTACGCAATAGTATCACCGGTACTTTGGTATCGTTGCCATGATCAGCACCTGTCGCATTTCAGCGACGCGAGAGGTGGCGCGCGGCATGGGGCAGAGCGGCGGTTCTCCCCTAACCGGACCGGCCTGTTAAACCCAGGCAGTCGAGAATCCGACGAGCGGAAAACTCGACATCATGCCTGCAGGATTGAAGACGGATATGGCGGAGGGAGTGGGATTCGAACCCACGGTGGGCTTGCACCCACGCCGGTTTTCAAGACCGGTGCCTTAAACCGCTCGGCCATCCCTCCAAGGTGATTTTTCAATCACTTAGAATATCGCGAGAGGAGCGGGTTCGAGCTGTCGGTACCGGATAGGCACCAGGACGTTCCCCGACCGGTTCGCGCTCCATTCCTGTAAAGCCGCATTCAGCGCCAAGTCAACCGTGGCGGCCGCACCTTTCGGCGCGATCCAGGGCGGTGAGCAGCGTCATGGCGAGCTGTGTTTGTGCTGAGTGTGGAAAATCGTTTTTAAAACCCGCACGGACTATTAATCGTTGAGCGCTGATATGTTGGGCGCGTTAGGCACATGTAAGTAAATCGTATTCTGGAGTTGATTTTGGCCGTACTTGGCGCTCTCCCGCCCGGTCTTCGCTGTAGACCAGTCCGCGAAACCGACTGGGAGGGAGTGGTTGATTGCCTGTGCAGGGGCTTTCCGGCGCGTAATCGGAGTTACTGGATACACGCTCTGACCCGCTTGTCGCAGCGGCCTGTGGTTGCCGAGTTCCCACAATATGGCTTTGCTTTGGAGCATGCCGGTCGGATCGTCGGCGTTGTGCTCACCCTTTATGCTCGCTATCACGGGTCGGAGAGCGAGGAAATTCGCTGCAATCTTTCAAGCTGGTCAGTCGATGCAGATTTCCGTCCCTATGGCGCCATGTTGGTTGCGGCGGTTCTCAAGCGGAAGGACGTGACCTACACGAACATTTCGCCTGCACAAGCGACATTGAAAGCCAACCGGGCGCTCGGCTTTCGGCTCTTCTCCAGCGGACAATTTACCTTCTTGCCGGCTTTAAGTTCGGCGCAGCGGTCATGTCGCGTGGTCGAAGTGCGTCACGATCTCCCGGAATTGGCGATGCTGCCCGAGAGTGAGAGATACATACTGTCGGAACACGCCGCGCTGGGCTGCCTGTCGTTGATCTGCATTTGCGACGGAGCAGCGTTCCCCCTGGTGTTGATGCCGCGCCGAATGTTGCACGGTGTTATCCGATGCCATCAGGTCATCTATTGCCGCTCGCTTGCGGATTTGAGCCGCTGCGCCGGCGCGATGGGGCGCTTTCTCTTGCGAAGCGGAATCCTGGTTTGCTTTGTCGACGCCAAGGAGCCGATTCCAGGCTTGGTGGGATGGTACCGCCCCAACAAGGGGCTGAAATACTTCAAAGGTCCCAGACCACCCGCACCTGGAGATCTGACGTTCACCGAACTTGTGATCTTCGGTCCCTGAATCTGCGCTCGCAGATACGCCAAGCCAGGGGCAAAGTGCGCCACCAACGAGCGTTTCTGATCGATAAGCGATGATTTTCATGCCGATCAGCGAAGCGGTCCATGCCACAATCTCGCCCGGTTCCGACCACAATCGGTTAATACGGTGATAAACAATTCCTGCGCACAAAAAGGATTGGGGTAGGGCGTCGCCGGCGTTTCTGGAGTGGGTGCTTTGGCATCGCTGACGTTCATGCTGCGGTGCCTTCGTCGATGCTAAAGGGGACAATCAAAATATGCAGACCACGGCGCGCCCGCGTCTTCGTCGCGCTTCCGCTTTCGCGCTGTTTGCCTTGTCGGCAGCCTTTCTTGCAGCATGTGCCGGGCCGCAGCAAAGGGCGATGGTCAACAAGAAACCTCGCTCCAAGGAATATTTTTCCGAAGCCGAATACGGCGTGAAAGCCAGCCCGCGCGTCATGTTCAAGATGTCTCGCGGACGCGACCAGCTCGGCAAGCCCTATCAGGTGCGCGGCAAGTGGTATTATCCGAAGGAAGACAAACGTTACGCCAAGGTTGGCCTCGCATCCTGGTACGGTGAGGCCTTCCACGGCCGGTTGACGGCCAACGGCGAAGTCTACGACATGGCAGATCTGACGGCGGCGCATCCGACCATGCCGCTGCCGAGCTATGCGCGGGTCACCAACATGAAGACCGGCAGCTCGGTGATCGTGCGCGTCAACGACCGCGGGCCCTATCATGATGGACGCATCATCGATGTGTCGAAGCGCGCTGCTGAAATGCTCGATTATGCCAATGTCGGTACGGCCGAGGTGAAGGTCGAATATGTCGGCCGTGCGCCGCTCGAAGGCAATGACGGGCAGTATCTGGTGGCTTCGTATCGCCCAGGCAACAGGGCGCCGGATCCGTCGGACGGTCTGCCCAGCGGCGTCATGGTCGCGATGAATGGGCCGTCGCCAAGCCTGCCGGTGAGCGCTGCTGCCGTGCCGTTCCCCGGTCAGCTGACGAATTCCGGGCAGGGATCCGATGCACGGCCTGTCATGGCGGTGCAAGCATCTGCTTCGGGAGACATTGTACTGCCCGATTTCGGCCCGATCGTGCCGGAGCGTCCGGAGATCAACCTGCCGGCGCAATCGCCGTTCACCATGGCGTCGCTGTCTTACGCGGACGAACGCGTGCAACGCGCCTCCAACGCGTTTGCCGAGCTGGATGGCGCCGGCATGTCGCCCGCCGAAATTCTTCAATCATGGAAGCGGCAAGCCCCTCCAGCCGGGTCGCCCACCGCCTATGTCGCGGCGGGTTCATTCGAGAATGCCGCCGAAGCGGAGCGTGTGGCGGCCCAGCTTTCCAGCTTCGGCAAGACCGAAATCCAGCGCTCGGAACTTGAAGGCAAGGACTGGTACTCGGTCAACCTCTTTGCCGACGGTCGTGGCAGCCTGGACGAGATGCTGCAGGCAGCGTGGTCGCATGGTGCGCCGGATGCGCTTGCTGTACGCAACTGAGCTTGGGGCTGCCTGGTTTTTTCGCGCGCGATTGATCCGCCAGGCAAAAGCCTGATAGCTTCTGCCAACTTGCAAAAGCGCCGGCTCATTGGTCGAACCTGATGAAATCTTTTCACCTTTTCACCGGGCTTGTGGCGCTCGGCCTGCTGCTGCTCTCGCTTGCGCAGGCCTCAGCTCAGCTTTTCGAGACCAAGGCCGCCCAGGCCTTCATGATCGATGCCGAAACCGGAACCGTGCTGTTTTCCAAGGACGCCGACAGGTTGATCCCTCCGGCCTCGCTGGCCAAGCTGATGACGATGGAAGTGGCTTTCGACGCCATCAAATCAGGGCGCATGACGCTCGATGACACCTTCGTGGTGAGCGAGAACGCCTGGCGCAAAGGCGGCGCTCCTTCGGGGACATCGACCATGTTCGCCAAGCTCAAGTCGACGATCCGGCTGGAAGACCTGATCCAGGGCGTGACCGTGCAGGCGGCCAATGACGGCTGTATCGTCATCGCTGAAGGGATGGCCGGGTCCGAAGCAAATTTCGCGGCGCAGATGACCGGGCGTGCCCGCCAGATCGGCTTGCAGAAATCGACTTTCGTCAATTCCACCGGTCTGCCGGCCGATGGGCAGCAAACGAGCGTTCGCGAACTCGCGCTTCTGGCGCTGCATATCTGGCGCAACTACCCGGATCTCTACCGCTATTACGGCCAGAAGGATTTTACCTGGAACAAGATTTCCCAGAGGAACCGCAATCCGCTACTGGCCATGGACATAGGCGCCGACGGGCTCGCGGTCGGTGCCAGCGAGCAATCCGGGTTCGGCATTGTCGGCTCGGTCAGCCACAACGGCACAAGGGTGATCGCGGCGATGAGCGGTCTGGCAAACGACCGTGAGCGGGCTGAGGAAGCGCGAAAGCTGCTCGACTGGGGCGTTCGCTCCTTCGAGAAGACTGAAGTATTCGCCAAGGACGAAGTGGTTGGCGAAGCCCAGGTCTTTGGCGGTGCCAAGTCCGGTGTCGCGTTAAAGGCAAAAGGACCGGTGCAGATCTTCCTGCCGATCACCAACCGCGACAAGCTCACCGCCAGGATCGTCTATGACGGACCGGTGGCAGCGCCGGTGGAGGAGGGGCAGCCGGTGGGTACGCTGCGCGTCTGGATCGGCGATACGCTGAGCCAGGAGACGCCGCTGTTTGCCGCCGAGTCGATCGGTGTCGGTTCGCTTCCGCAGCGCGCGCTCGACGCCGCCAAGGAACTGGCCGTCGGCTGGCTGCGTTAGCACCGTCGCGGTGGACCTTTTTTTCCGCCGGGACTATACGGTCCCCGAAGTATGGACAAAGGCTTTGGCGCGCGGATTTTTCATCACTTTTGAAGGCGGCGAAGGAGCAGGCAAGTCGACGCAGATCGAGCGGCTGGCAAAGAAGATGCGCGCCAAGAAATACGATGTGCTGGTGACACGTGAGCCGGGTGGCTCGCCGGGCGCGGAGGCGGTCAGGCATGTCCTGCTTTCAGGCGCAGCCGAGCCGTTCGGCCCCAAGATGGAAGCTCTGCTTTTCGCCGCTGCGCGTTCCGACCATGTCGAACAGGTCATCCGGCCGGCAGTCGAGCGCGGTTCGGTCGTACTTTGCGATCGTTTCATGGATTCCTCGCGCGTCTACCAGGGCGTCACCGGCGGCCTCGACCCGGCATTCATGGACGCATTGGAGAAGGTCGCCATCAACGGCATGGTGCCGGACATGACACTGATCTTCGACATCGACCCCGCCGAGGGCCTGAGGCGCGCTACCGCCCGGCGGGGCAGCAGTGACGGACCGGACCGCTTCGAGAAAGAAACATTGGCCATCCACCAACGCCGGCGCGAGGCGTTTCTCGCGATCGCCTCAGCTGAACCCGAACGCTGCGTTGTCGTCGATGCCTCAGCCGACCTAGATGCGGTGGAGGATGTCGTTACCGCCGCGGTCTTCGCGGCTCTCGAGAGGATGATGCCGGCGCAAAGAAGGCAGGCGGCGCCAGCATGATTTTCGAACGCATCGCGCCCGAACAGCACGACACGCTGGACGGGGTGCCCGAGCCATCCGAGACGCCGCGTCTTGTCGGTCACCTGCAGGCGGCCAACATGCTCGCCACCGCTTACCGCTCGGGAAAGCTGCCGCACGCACTGATCTTTGCCGGACCGGTTGGCATCGGCAAGGCGACGCTGGCCTTTCACCTGGCGCATCATCTGTTGAAGCACCCGGCCTTCGAGCAGGCGCCGGAAAGCCTTGCCGTTCCAGATCCGGCTTCGTCGCTGTTTCGACAGATCGCCACCGGCGCGCATCCTTCGGTGCTGCATCTTACACGCCCGGCGAACGACAAGACCAAGAGCTTCAAGACAGTGGTCACGGTCGACGAAATCCGCAAGGTCAGCCGTTTTCTGTCGCTGACCTCGCACGACGGCAGCTACCGGGTGGTTATCGTCGATCCCGCCGACGACATGAACACCAATGCTGCCAATGCCTTGCTGAAGAATCTTGAAGAGCCACCCGCGCGCACCTTATTCATCCTCATCGTCCATGCGCCGGGCAGTCTGCTGCCGACGATCAGGTCGCGCTGCCAGATGGTGCGGTTGGCGCCGCTCGATGCCGAGAGCTTGATGACGGTTCTGGAGGGCATCGAGCCGCCTCCACCGGAGGATCCTGCGGCGCGCGCGGCGCTGGCGGAGCGGTCAGGGGGCAGCGCGCGCAATGCGATCCTGTTGACGCAGTATGGCGGGCTCGAAATCGCCGCCACCCTCGACGCTCTGGTGATGTCCAAGAAGTTAGATGTCGCGGCGGCCTACCGTCTTGCCGAGGCGGTCGCCGGCCGCGACCAGGCGATCCCGTTCGAGATATTCAATCGCCGTGCGCTTGATCTGCTGTCGGCCGGCGCCAGCCAGGCCGCGCTCGTCGGCGATCTCGCGCGAGCCAAAACGCTGTCGGATACTTGGCACGCGGCTTTGAACGCTATATCTGAAACCGAGACCTACAACCTCGACAAAAAGCAGCACGCCCTGACCATGATCGACCGCCTGAATTCTGCAATGCGAATGTGACGGCCGCTGGCGTGGCTTTTGAAGCCCCTGAGTATTGATTCCCAATCAATCGCAGGAACTTCGAAGCCACCACATTGGCGTCGGATGGCAATTGCCGTTTCGATGCGATATCTCACCGCGACATCTTTCATTCAGACATTCATGACGGCTCATCCATGGCACGCGAAAAATACTACGTCACGACGCCGATTTTCTATCCGAACGGCAAGCCGCATATCGGCCATGCCTACAATGTCATCGCCAGCGACACGCTGGCCCGCTTCCAGCGGCTCGATGGCAAGGACGTCTTCTTCGTCTCGGGAACCGACGAGCACGGTTTGAAGATGCAGCAGACGGCGGACGCCGAAGGCCTGACGCCGAAAGCGCTTGCCGATCGCAACTCGGCGATCTTCCGCTCGATGCTCGAAGCGACCGGTTGCTCGAACGACGTTTTCATCCGCACCACCGAAGAGCGTCATTACAAGGCCTGCCAGGCGATCTGGACGCGCATGGCTGAGAATGGCGACATCTACCTCGACCGCTACAGTGGCTGGTATTCGGTGCGGCAGGAAGCCTATTTCGACGAGGCCGAAACCAAGGTCGGTGACGACGGCGTGCGCCGCGAACCGCTCGGCTCGCCTGTCGAATGGACCGAGGAAGAGAGCTATTTCTTCCGCCTTTCCGCCTATCAGGACAGACTGCTCGCGCTCTATGAGAACAGCCCCGAGTTCGTCGGACCGGCGGAGCGGCGCAATGAAATCATCAGCTTTGTCAAATCCGGCCTGAAGGATCTGTCGATCTCGCGCACCACATTCAAATGGGGCGTGCCGGTGCCCGGCGATGAGAAGCATGTGATGTATGTCTGGGTCGATGCCCTAACCAATTACATCACCGCCGCCGGTTATCCGGATCCGACCAATGAGAGATGGTCTTTCTGGCCGGCGAACGTCCACGTCATCGGCAAGGATATCATCCGCTTCCACGCGGTCTACTGGCCGGCATTCCTGATGTCGGCCGGCATCGAATTGCCGAAGCGCGTGTTTGCGCATGGTTTTCTGTTCAACCGTGGCGAGAAGATGTCGAAGTCGGTCGGCAATGTCGTCGACCCGTTCGCGATGATCGAGCACTACGGCCTCGACCAAGTGCGCTATTTCTTCATGCGCGAAGTGCCGTTCGGCCAGGACGGCAGCTACAGCCATGATGCAATCGTCAACCGCACCAATGCCGACCTCGCCAACGATCTCGGCAATCTGGCGCAGCGCTCGCTGTCCATGATCGCCAAGAACTGCGGCGGCGTGGTGCCTAAGCGCGGCGAATTGAGCAATGCCGACAAAGCGATCCTCGATCAGGCAGATACCGCCCTTGTCACGGCGCGCAGGACGATGGCCGACCAGGGCATCCACTTTGCTCTGGCGGCGATCTTTGGCGTGGTGGCCGAAGCCAACCGCTATTTCGCCGGGCAGGAGCCATGGGCACTGAAGAAGACCGATCCGGCGCGCATGGAAACGGTACTGTGGACGACCGCTGAGGTGATCCGGCGTGTCGGGTTGCTGTGCCAGCCCTTCATTCCGCAGTCGGCGGCAAAGCTGCTAGACCTTTTGGCGGTGCCGGCCGGCAGCCGTAATTTCGAGCATGTCGCGGAAGGCCATTCGCTGGTATCCGGTACGCCGCTGCCGGCGCCGGAACCGGTATTTCCACGCTATGTCGAGCAAACGGGTACAAGCGCCTGATGCTGGTCGACAGTCACTGCCATCTCGACTTTCCGGATTTCGCCGAAGAGCGGGCGGCCATCGTCGCCCGCGCCCTAGCGGCCGGCATCGGCCGAATGGTGACGATCTCGACGACGGTGAAGCGATTTAACCAAGTGCTTGAGATTGCAGAGACTTTCGATGAGGTCTATTGCTCGGTCGGCACCCATCCGCATAATGCGGCCGAAGAGCTTGACGTCAGTGTCGATGATCTGGTGCGGCTCTCTGCTCATCGCAAAGTGGTGGCGATCGGCGAGGCCGGACTCGACTATTTCTACGATCATGCGCCGCGCGACGCACAGGCGCAGGGCTTTCGCACCCACATCGCCGCGGCGCGCGTGACCGGTCTGCCGCTGGTCATCCATTCGCGCGACGCCGACGACGACATGGCTAATATCCTCGAAGAAGAAACAGGGAAGGGCGCCTTCCCCTTCATCCTGCACTGTTTTTCGTCGGGACGCCGGCTGGCCGAGATCGGCGTGGCGCTCGGCGGGTACGTCTCGTTTTCCGGAATCCTGACCTTCAAGAACTCCGCCGAGCTGCGCGCCGTCGCCGCCGATGTGCCGCGCGACCGTCTGCTGGTCGAAACCGACGCGCCATACCTGGCGCCGATCCCGTTTCGCGGCAAGCGCAATGAGCCCGCCTATGTCGCGCATACAGCCAAGGTGCTGGCCGAGACGATCGGCGTCAGCGATGCCGAGATCGCTGACATCACCACGGATAACTTCATCCGGCTGTTCAGGAAAATGCCGCGCCCGAGCGCGACGGGCGCCTGACGCATGAGCGACCGGTTACGTCTTACCGTCCTCGGCTGCGGCTCATCGCCGGGCACGCCACGCATCACCGGCGACTGGGGCAATTGCGATCCCGCGAACCCCCGGAACCGGCGCACGCGCACCGCAGCGCTTGTCGAGCGGATCGCGGCGAGTGGCGCCCGGACCACGGTCGTCATCGACACCGGCCCGGATTTCCGCGAGCAGATGCTGCTGGCATCCGTCAAGCGCATCGATGCGGTGGTCTATACACATCCGCATGCCGACCATATCCACGGCATCGACGATTTGCGCGGCTTCGTGCTCGAGCAGCGCCACCGGATCGACATCCATGCCGATCAGGCCACCATGCTGCGCCTACGCGAGGCGTTCCACTACTGTTTCGAAACACCGAAAGGCAGTTCGTATCCGCCGATCGTCAATGCCCATATCATCGACCACCACAGGCCGGTGGTGATCGAAGGCGAGGGCGGCGCCCTCACCCTCGAACCGCTGCTGCAGCTCCATGGCGACATCACCTCGCTGGGTTTCCGCATCGGCGGGCTGGCTTATTGCCCTGACGTCAGCGACTTTCCGGAGGCGACCGCCAAGCGTTTGCGCGGGCTGGACATGCTGGTCATCGACGCGCTGCAATACACCGTCCATCCGAGCCATCTGTCGCTTGGCCAGGCGCTTGGCTGGATCGAAGGACTGGCGCCGAAGAACGCGGTGCTGACGCATATGCATGTTCCGCTCGACTACGCCACGGTAATGGCCGAGACGCCGGCCAACGTCGAGCCTGCTTATGACGGCATGACGATCGAAATCCCTTACGAATCAGCGTGAAAGACCAAGATTTTATGGCCTGGGTTCCCGAGTTGGATCTCGCGAGGTGCTAGCTTCACGTCACATCCAATCGGCCATGCCAGTTCCATAATCTATCTTATGCGACTACGCCTATAGCATCCGATGGCGGCGAGATCAGGCCGGTCACTCGTAGACGTTCGCAACAGCGCTGTGGGGCAACGGGCATGCTAGGATTGCGAATCATGAAGACGCTTCCGCTGCTTGCAGGTCTTGCCCTCACCCTCGCCTGCGCGCTCACCGATGCGCGAGCTCAGGATGTCAGTCGTACGCCAGGCGAGAACGACCTGGCTTTCGCCAAACGTGTTGTTGGGTTCGCCGACAATGCTGATCCGCACACCACAGCCGTGAGCTGGAACGGCCTCCAGACACTCTTCGTCGATTACCAGACCGCCGAGGACTATCCGGAACGCCCGCTCGTCGCGCTGCAACGGCTAGCTGACAACAGATATCGCGCAATCCAGGTCACGCTCGGTGAACAAGAGGGCGACACACCGGACATCGCGCTCGGCCTCGCCAACGCCGACCACGACCCGGCAAAGGAACTGATCGTGATACTTTCCTGGGCTCAGATGCACTACGATGTCGAAGGGACGCTCTACGAAGTTCGCATCTTCGATGGCCCCAAGCCAGGCCAGAAGGCGCTGACTCAATTGAAAGCGAGCCGGAAGTTCGACGCCACATGCGACTGCCATTGGCGCGACGGCACAACGAAGCACTTCCGCTTCAAGACGATCGCAGCGGTCAAGGCTGAACTGAAGCGCCTGGGTTATTAGCCGCCGGCGAGGGCTCGCTTCCCGGATGTTGCCCTCGCCATCTCGCCTATGCTTACCCGCAATCGTCCCCAGCGCCGGTACAGGCACAGTCTGGGTCGCTCATCAGAACTCCATATCACCGAAGTCACCGCCATTGTCGGAGCTGGCATCGCCTGCCTGATCGGCTTCGTCCGGCTGCGGCGTCGGCTGTTCAGCTGCCTTCGCTTCGCTGCCGCCAAACACGCCGGCGATCGCGTTGCCGAGCAGCACGCCGCCCGCCACGCCCATCGCGGTCTGCGCGGCGCCGGCAAGAAAACCGCCGCCTGCCCGCTGTGGCGTGTCCTGCGGCCCTTCAGTTGCAACGGAGGCGGTGCGCCCTACCCGCGGCACCGAGCCTGAGCGCCTGCCGCCGCTGCGGCCGAAGAAGCCGCTGAGCGGTCCACCGCCGGCCGGCTGCCGCGCCTGCTCCTCCAGTTCTTCTATGCGCGCCTGAGCTGCGTTCAGGGCCTGCTCCTGCACCACGATCGTCTGGGCCATGTAATATGGCGCCCCAGGCTGCTGGGTGATCTGGTCCTGGATGAAGCGCTCTGCTTCGGCATCGCGCCGGGGCGCCTGGCGCTCGGCGCTTGCCAACTTCTCGAAGGGCTGTCCGATCGCTTGCTGATCGTTTCTGTCCATGATGTCCAACTCCGGTCTTGGTTCAACGCCGGCTATTCGCGCTCGCCGGTGAAGTTCAACAGCAGTTGGAAGATGTTGATGAAGTTCAGATAGAGCGAGAATGCACCGAAGACAGCGAGTTTCTGCTGTGATTCCGCGCCGAAGTTTTCCGCATACTGCTCTTTGATCGTCTGGGTATCCCAGGCGGTGAGGCCGATGAAGACGGCGATGCCGATCACAGAGATCGCGAATTGGAGCGCGGTCGAGCCCAGGAAGATATTGACGATGCTGGCGATCACCACGCCTATCAGGCCCATGATCAGGAACGACGAAAACTGCGTCAGGTCGCGTTTGGTCGTGTACCCGTAAAGGCTGGTCGCGCCGAACATGGTGGCGGCGATGAAGAAGGTGCGTGCGATGCTGGTGCCGGTAAAGACCAGGAACACGGAAGCCAGCGACAGGCCCATGACCGCGCAGAATGCCCAGAACATCGCCTGGGCGCCGGCTGCCGACATCGCCTGCATCCGAAACGAGAACAAGAGCACAAAGGCCAGCGGGGCCAGCATCACCACCCATTTCAGCGGTGTGGAGAAGATCGGCACGTAAAGAGCGGGCGTGGAAGCCACCACGAACGCGATCACGCCCGTAACGACGAGGCCAAGGCCCATATAGTTATAGACGCGCAGCATGTGCCGGCGCAGGCCTTCATCGTAGACGGCTCCGGCTCGGGCTCCGGCCCCGATATATCCGAGATTGTTCATGTGGTTCTCCTTCTTGCAGGTCGATCAGTAAAGCGTTTTGGCGAGGGCTTCGGCCGTGCGATCGAGACCGCCGACATCGCTGCGTCCGACGACCGCGTAGGCGACCTCGCCGATCTGGAAATAAGCCGAGGAAACTTCGCCCGAGGGAACGACGGTCGGCTTGACGACGTCGAATGTTCCGGGCCTGATCGCGAACAACGAGACCAGCCCCATCTCTTTCGTCTCGACAGCCATCTCGACGCTCGGTCCGAATTGCGATGGATAGATCTGCACGTCACGGACCGTCCAGTCCGGTGGCAGCGATGGCATCACGATCGCCGTCGCGGCGCGGATTTCGTCGGCATTGTAGCCGGGTGCTTCGGGTTGCGACGACATCGCCTCGCGCACGAGCGTCGTGCGGTGCGCCCGGACCGCATCCTCCACATAGGCCGGCGGATGGGTCGAAGCGACGACTTCCGTCACCGATATCGGTCCGATGAGCCCGTTCGCAAGCCAGCCGGCAGCGACGAAGACAGCAACTGCCGCAGCTCGCTGCAAAGCACCAAGGACGCGGCCGCGCGCCAATCCCCGCTCCAGCCGCCGTGCAGCATCGGCCGTCGCGGGCCGCGCCATGCCTTTCGATCCGGCAAGCGCCACGCGCAATTCGTGACGCATCCGTAAGTCGGACATCACCCGCGCGGCCGCGTCCGGGCGGGCCGAAAGGAACGCCTCGACCTCGATGCGACGAGTCACGTCCAGCTGATCGTCGACATAGGCGTCGAGATCAGTGTCGGTGACGGGATCGCGCAGTTGGTTCATGATCCACCTCCGACGATCTTCAGATGGCCTTTCGCGCGTGCCGGCACCGCGTCCTCCATCTCGCGCAGGGCCGCACGCGCCCTGCCGATGCGCGACATCAGCGTGCCAAGCGGCACGCCACTCACCTCAGCGGCCTGGCTGTAGCTAAGCCCCTCGATGGCGACGAGATGCAACGCCGAACGCTGCTCCTCCGGCAATTCGAAAAACGCTTCGCGCACCTGCGCCAGACGGACCGAATGTTCCTGCGGCGCCGGGACATTCGCCTCGGCGAGATAGCCGGCCTGTTCGATGCGCATTGCTTCGGATTTGCGGGACCGCAGACCGTCGATGAATGCATTATGGACGATCGACAGCAGCCATACGCGAAGATTTCCGCCGGAGCGGAAGCTGCCGCGTCGCTCATAGGCACGCACCAGCGCATCATGCACCAGATCCTCTGCATCGGCGCTGTCGCGCGTCAGCGAGCGTGCATAGCGGCGCAGCGAACCGAGCTGTCCCAGAATATCGAAGCGTGGCATCGGCCGTTTCATGTCCTGTTTACGGAGCAGGTCGGGATGTTAATCCCGCTCTCCCCGAAATTTTCTTACGGCTCGCCGCGTTCTCGTCCTGGGAGATATCGGGCCCGCTCTCGCCCGCCAGATAGTATCGGCCGCCTTCGAGGCAAACCGGCGCCGAGTTGGCGCATATGAAACTGCTGGCAAAGCACGGCCGGTTTGCGTATCACTCCGCCGCCAACGGAACCTTATCGATGTTCGAAAATCTCCAGCCCGCGCCTGCCGACAAGATCCTGGCCTTGATCGGCCTCTATCGCGCCGACCCGCGTCCCGACAAGGTCGATCTTGGGGTCGGCGTCTATAAGGATCGCGACGGCAAGACGCCGGTGATGCGCGCGGTGCGCGAAGCCGAAAAGCGGCTGTTGCAGGGCCAGGATACCAAGACCTATCTCGGCCTTGCCGGCGATACCGCCTTCAACGCGGCGATGGCCAAGTTGGTGTTCGGCCCAGCCGCCGACATGACGCGCATTCGTGCGGCGCAGGCGCCAGGCGGCTCCGGCGCGCTGCGGCTGGTAGCAGAGCTGCTGAAAAGGACCCGCACCGACGCGATGGTCTGGCTGTCGGATCCGACATGGCCGAACCACATGCCGGTGATGCGCGCCGCTGGCCTGCAGATACGCGAATATCCCTATTTCGACGCTGCTTCTGGTGCGGTTCGCTTCGACGACATGCTGAATGCATTGAGAACCGCGAATCCTGGCGACGTCGTATTGTTGCATGGCTGCTGCCATAACCCGACAGGCGCCAATCTAGACATCTCGCAATGGGCTGCCATTGCCGATCTTGTCGTTGAGCGCGGCCTGCTGCCCTTTGTCGACATCGCCTATCAGGGCTTTGGCGAGGGACTTGATGCGGATGCCGCCGGCTTGCGCCTTCTGGCGGCAAAAGTTCCGGAAATGGTCGTTGCCTCCAGCTGCTCGAAGAACTTTGCCGTCTATCGCGACCGAGTCGGTGCAGCGCTGATCATGGCGAAAGGTGGCGCGCAGGCGGATTTGGCGATGGGCCAGATGCTGTCGGCGGCGCGCGCAATGTATTCGATGCCGCCGGACCACGGCGCGGCGGCGGTGCGCATCGTGCTTGAAGACCCCGCATTGCGTTCCGACTGGGAGGCAGAGCTTGAAGAGATGCGGCTGCGCATGCTGCGGCTGCGCGTCCAGTTCGCCGAGGCGCTGCGGCGGCAGTCCAACTCCGACCGTTTCGATTTCGTCGCCAGCCATCGCGGCATGTTTTCCCGGCTTGGCCTGTCGGAAGCGCAAGTCGAGCGGCTGCGCGCCGAGCATGCCATCTATATGGTCGGCGACAGCCGCATCAACGTTGCCGGCCTGCCCGAGGACGGCATGGATGCGCTCGCCAAGGCGATAGTCTCCGTGCTCGACTGATGCTTTTGCTAACTAGGATCTTCCGGAAACCGGCTTCCACTTTCGTATCATGGTCTGGCGGCCCGTCTGTGGACAAGGCGCCCTCACCGGCTGAAGCCGTTGGCCGCACAGCCGTGTACAGGATAGCGTTTCCCAGATGAAACCCTCGAAAGACATTTCCCGACTGATCGAGATCATGGCAGCGCTGCGGGCGCCGGAAACCGGCTGCCCGTGGGATATCGAGCAGGACTTTTCGACAATCGCGCCGTACACGATCGAGGAAGCCTACGAAGTGGCGGACGCCATTGCGCGTGGCGATCTGGACGATCTGCGGGATGAACTCGGCGATCTCCTGCTGCAAGTGGTCTACCACGCGCAAATGGCCGAGGAGGCCGGCGAATTTTCATTCGGCGATGTGGTCCTGGCCATCACCACAAAAATGATCCGCCGCCACCCCCATGTCTTCGGCGACGACAAGGCGCGCAGCGCCAGCATGGCCAAGGGCATGTGGGAAAAGATCAAGGCAGAGGAAAAGGCGGAGAAGCGCAGTGCGCGCCTCGCCCGTGGGCTCGACCCGGAAGACCATGGCAAGGGCTTTCTCGACAGCGTGCCGGTCGCCCTGCCCGCGCTGACCCGGGCGCTCAAGCTGCAGGAAAAGGCCGCCCGCGTCGGCTTCGACTGGAGCGAGGCGGCACCGATCCTCGATAAGATCGAGGAGGAGATTGGCGAATTGCGCGAAGCGCTGGCCAAAGGCGACAGCGCGCCGATCAAGGATGAGTTCGGCGACATGCTGTTTGCGGTCGTCAATCTCGGCCGGCACCTCAAAATTGATTCCGAAGCGGCACTCAGCGGCACCAACGAAAAATTTCGGTCGCGCTTCCACTATGTCGAGCGGACGCTGCAAGCGTCGGGAAACAGCCTTGAAGAGGCAACGCTGGACGAGATGGAAGCGCTCTGGCAGCAGGCAAAAAGCGCGAAGTAAACGCCCCTACCCATTGTTTTGACGGCGCAATCGGCTTTCGATCTCCTGCCGGGCGCTGTGCGTGGCCTTGAGCGCGATGGTCACGCTGCCATCCTCATTGTCATCACGCGAGACGATGTCGCCGTTGCGGTAAAGCCAGTCGACGACGCCGAGTTGGTCAGGCTTGAGTGTGACGGTGAACGTCTCCAGTTCGCCCGACATCATCGTCTCGATGATCGCCTTCAGCGCATCGATGCCCTCGCCGGTCACCGCCGATATGGCGATCGGCGGTGCCTTCTTGCCGGCAGCACCGTCGGCAAGCAGCCGCGCCCGGTTGCCCTCGTCGAGCCGGTCGATCTTGTTCCATACTTCGATGACGCGCTTGCTATCGCGGGCATCGACGCCGAGATCGGCAAGGATGCGCTCGACATCTTCGGCCTGCGCGGCCGTATCGGGATCGGAGATGTCGCGCAGATGAATGACGAGGTCTGCCTCGACCACTTCCTCCAGCGTCGCCCTGAAGGCCGCGACCAGATGCGTTGGCAGGTCGGAAATGAAGCCGACCGTATCGGAAAGGATGATCGGCGTGCCGTGCGGCAGACGCACGCGGCGCAGCGTCGGGTCGAGCGTGGCAAACAGCATGTCTTCGGCCAGCACCCCTGCTCCAGTCAGCCGGTTGAACAGAGTCGACTTGCCGGCATTGGTGTAGCCGACGATCGCCACCACCGGAAATGGCACCTTCTTGCGCTTGGCGCGGTGCAGGTCGCGGGTGCGGCGCACAGTTTCGAGCTCGTGCTTCAGCTTGGTGATCTTGTCCTGCAGCACACGCCGATCCGACTCGATCTGGGTCTCGCCAGGGCCGCCGAGAAAGCCGGCGCCGCCACGCTGGCGCTCGAGGTGGGTCCAGCTCCGCACAAGGCGGCCTTTCTGGTAGTTGAGATGGGCAAGATCGACCTGCAGCGTGCCTTCCTTGGTGCGGGCGCGCTCGCCGAAAATCTCCAGGATCAGCCCGGTGCGGTCGAGCACCTTGGCGTTCAACTCTTTTTCGAGGTTGCGCTGCTGTACCGGGGTCAGCGGATGATCGACAATGACCACTTCCGCGTGGCCCTCTTTGACGATCTCAGCGAACTCCGCCACCTTGCCGCTGCCGAGCAAGGTCGCCGGGCGTGGATCGTTGACGGTCACCACCGCCGTGTGGACCAGGTCGAGGTCGATGGCGCTGGCGAGGCCGACGGCCTCGTCGCGACGAGCCTCGGCGGAACGGGTCAGGCGGGGGCGGTTGGTGTCGTCGTCGCCACGCGGCTGCCGGGTAAGCACCGGCACGATTACCACCGCCCGGGTCGGGCCGTTGGCCTCTGTCCCGGTCTGATGTGCTGGTTTTCCGCGAACGCGGCGGTCCGCGTCTTTCTCACGTGCCAATCAGGCGCCCTGGCTTTCCTCACCATCGAACATCTGAACCGGCTGGCTCGGCATGATCGTGGAAATAGCGTGCTTGTAGACAAGCTGGGAATGGCCGTCGCGACGCAGCAGAACGCAGAAATTGTCGAACGAAGTGACCACGCCGGTCAGCTTCACGCCGTTGATGAGAAAGATGGTGAGTGGATTTTTGCTCTTGCGAACTGAATTCAGGAACAGGTCCTGAAGATTTTGCGATCGTTCCGCCATTGTTCTTGTCTTTCGCCGATCCCCTTCGGTTTGCAGGCCAATGCGCCAAATTAGCCGGCACATGTCAAGCACGCAAACACCATCTTGCCGTCAGTAACGACAAGCAGAACGAGATATATTGATGTTCATTCCATCTGTGCGGTTATCAGGCTGGACTTTTTTCCGCAACGTCAAAAAAGGCCTGCCGTAATGAAACTGTTATCGAGCCCGGGTGGCCGTTGGCGACGGGAGCGCCATCGATCGCCACCACCGGCATGGCAATCGTGGTCGCGGAGCTGATGAAAACCTCGCGCGCGGCCTTGGCTTCGGCCACCGAAAAACCGCGCTCCTCGATCTTCAGGCCGAGCTTGGCGGCCACGTCGAACAGCGTCGTACGGGTGATGCCGCGCAGGATGCCGTGCTCGGCCGGCCGCGTCACCAGCACGCCATCCCCGGTGATGATCCAGGCGTTCGACGATCCACCTTCCTTGATGGTGCCGTCGACATCGACGAACCAGGCCTCCTGAGCGCCGGCTTCCTTGGCTTTCTGCTTGGCCAGCACGTTCGGCAACAGGCCGACCGACTTGATATCGACCCGATCCCACCGGTTCTCCGGCACCGTGATGATCCGGATCCCGCTCTCGGCCCGCTTCGCGGCAGCTGCAGGATCGGCTTTTCTGGCGGTCACCACCAGCGACGGCTTCGTGCCCGCTGGCGGGAAGAAAAACTCGCGGCTGGCGACACCGCGTGTCACCTGGACATAGACCAGGCCGTCAACGACACGGTTGCGGCGCACCACCTCGCGCATGACGAGCGGCAGCACGCTGCGCGTGACCGGCCAATCGATCGAGAGTTCGGTGAGCGAGCGGTTCAATCGGGCGAGATGGCGCGGCATGTCGACGATGAAGCCTCGTGCCACCTCGCAGACCTCGTAGACGCCGTCGGCGAATTGATAACCACGGTCCTCGATATGCACGGAAGCTTCGGCGTGAGCGACGTAGCGCCCGTTCACATACGCAATGCGCGGCATGGCTAATCCCTGAGAGAAGTCCAGCCTTCTTATGCGATTCCAAGACCGCCGTAACCGATAATTGCGTGGGCCACGACTGGTTTGGCTGTCAGACGCCCAGCGACTTCAGCTTGCGGTGCAATGCAGAGCGTTCCATGCCGATAAACTCTGCCGTCTTCGAGATGTTGCCGCCAAAACGGTTGATCTGGGCGATCAGATAATCCTTTTCGAATTGTTCGCGCGCTTCCCGCAGCGGCAGCGCCATTATGTGCTGATCGGACTTGTTTGGAGTGCGAGGCATGACGTCGCCGATCTCGGCAGGCAAGAGGTCGGCGGTGATCGGCGCATCGACATCGTCGCCGCGCGCCAGGATCATCAACCGCTCGACATTGTTGCGCAACTGGCGAACGTTGCCCGGCCAGTTGTGCGCCTGCAGCACAGCCAGCGCGTCGTCGCCGATGCGGCGCGGCTTGATGCCGGCCTGGCGAGCGATCTGCTTCATGAAATTGTCGACCAGATAAGGAATGTCCTCGCGACGCTCGGCCAGTCCCGGCACCATGACCGGAACCACGGCCAGGCGATGATAAAGGTCCTCACGGAAACGGCCGTCGGCGATCATGGCTTCCAGGTTCTGCGAGGTCGACGAGACGATGCGCACGTCAACCTTGACCCGCTTGGTGCCCCCTACCCGCTCGAACTGCTGTTCGACCAGCACGCGTAGGATCTTGTTTTGCGTCTCGCGCGGCATGTCGGCCACTTCATCGATGTAGAGAATGCCGCGATGGGCCTCCTCCAGCGCACCGACCTTGCGTTCGACGCCGTTCGATTCGGTGCCGAACAGCTCGATCTCCATACGCTCTGGGGTGATGTTGGCGGCGCTCAGCGTCACAAACGGTGCACTCTTGCGCGCTGAGAGCGCGTGGATGGCGCGCGCCGCCAGTTCTTTGCCCGAGCCGGAGGGGCCAATGATCATGACGCGGCTGTTGGTCGGCGCGACGCGCTCGATGGTCTGGCGCAATTGGCTCATTGCCGACGACATGCCGATAAGGTCGAAAGTCTCGCCGCTGCGCAGCTTGAGATCCGAAACCTCGCGTCTCAATTTGGACGTTTCAAGCGCCCGTTCGGCAATAAGGATCAGCCTGTCGGCCTTGAACGGCTTTTCGATAAAATCATAGGCGCCGCGGCGGATGGCCGAGACCGCCGTTTCGATATTGCCGTGGCCCGAGATCATCACGACCGGCAGGTTCGGGTGCATCGTCTTGATCTCGTCCAGCAAAGCCAGGCCATCGAGCCGCGAGCCCTGCAGCCAAATGTCGAGGAAGATCAGCCTGGGTGCCCGGTCGGCAACTGCCGCCAGCGCGCTGTCGGCGTCAAACGCCGTGCGTGTTTCGTGACCTTCGTCGCTCAGGATACCGGCGACGAGTTCGCGGATGTCTTCCTCGTCATCGACGATGAGAATATCAGACGCCATTACCGACCTTTTCAGTTTCTTTTTCGTGTTCCGTCTTGCCCTCGCCGCGCATCGGAACGGTGGCGGCAACCGGCAGGATGATGCTGATCATTGCGCCCCGCCCATCGTGGAAGTCCGCTGGTGCATCGTGCAATTCGAGTCGCCCGCCATGGTCCTCCACGATCTTCTTGACGATAGCGAGGCCAAGCCCGGTGCCTTTCTCGCGTGTCGTCATATAAGGCTCGAGCAAGCGCTGCCGGTTTTCGCGCGGCAAGCCCCTGCCGTTGTCGATGACGTCGATTCGAATCGCGCCATTCTGACGCCCGGCTTGAATCCGGATTATGCCGTGCGGACGATCCTCTGCATCAAGTCCGTCGATGGCTTCGGCAGCATTCTTGATGACGTTGCCGAAAGCCTGCGCCATCAGCCGGCTGTCGAACGTGCCTTTGAGCGGCTCATTGCCGAAGACGCGCTCGAAGGTGATGTCGGCCCGGCTCACTTCGACCAGGAACGAGGCTTCGCGCAACGAATCGCGCAGATCGATGGCCTTCATTTCCGGTTTCGGCATGCGGGCGAACGCCGAGAACTCGTCGACCATGCGGCCGATGTCCTCCACTTGCCGGATGATGGTGTCGGTGCATTGATCGAAAACCTCACGGTCCTCGGTGATGACTTTGCCGTAACGCCGCTTGATACGCTCGGCCGAAAGCTGGATCGGCGTCAGTGGATTCTTGATCTCGTGGGCGATGCGTCGCGCCACGTCGGCCCATGCGGAGGAACGCTGTGCCTGGACCAGATCGGTAATGTCATCGACTGTAACGACGTAGGATTTATCCTCCGAACCGTCGTCGCCGGCTTCGATCGTGATCTGTACGTTGAAGGTCCGTTCAGTGCCGGCACGATAGAAGGTGACCTGTTCGCGATAGACCGGCTTGCCCGACTTGCGGCCGATCTCGAAGACGCGGCCGACATGCGGCAGCACGGCCGAAAGGTTCTGCCCAAGCGCTGCCGTGGCGGATATGGCCAGCATCGTTTCCGCCGAACGGTTGACGATGGTGACGATGCCATATGGATCGACGCCGATGACCCCGGCGGTGACGCCGGCAAGCACCGCCTCCGAAAAGCGCCGCCGCTCGTCGATCAAATCCTTGGCCGACAGGATCTCGTTGCGCTGCGATTTCAGCTCCATCAGCATCTTGTTGAAGGTGTCGCCGAGCGAGGCGACGTCACCGTCGGAGGGGCGGACAGGCACGGCTACGTCGAGATTGCCGGTGGCGACCTCATCGGCCGCGCCGATGAGCTGACGAATCGGCCGCACTAGGCGGTCGGCCACCGCAATGCCGGTCCAGATGGCAGACAGGATGATGATCAGCGTCAGCGACAGATAGGGAAGCGCGAAAGCCACTTGCGAGGTGCGGCGATTGTCTTCGAGACCGCGATATTCGGCGGTGTTGGATTTGACGATCTGCCGTGCCTTGATCACCTCGGGATCGACGAGGCGGATGGTGTAGAGATAGAGCCCGTCGATCTCGCGCAGCTTGACGATCGCACCCATGATGTTGCGGGTGCGCGGCTCTATCAGCACCGGCTTGCCGTCGGCAGCGCTTGCCACGGCGCCCTCAGGCGGCTCCGGCATGGCAAAGTCCGCGTCGGTCTTGGCGCTCATAACGAAGGAACCATCGGGCTTGATGAGTGCTGCGTGCGCCAGCGAGCGTCCCACCGCCTCCTTGTTCATGAGATCGAGGAACCCGGTGCGATCGAGACCGTAGAGCGTGCGCGAAGCGTCGAGGTCGTAAGCCATCGACAACGTCGTGCCCTGAAGATTTCGGGCGTTTTCCTGCACATAGGCGTCAGCGATCGACAATGACGAATTGACGATCGTCTTGGTGCGGATCTCGAACCAGCGGTCGAGGCCGATGTCGAGCGTGATCGACGCGATGATCGCCACCATGATCGCGGGGATGGCGGCGACTAGCGCAAACATCGCCACTATGCGCACATGCAGGCGCGACGCAGCCTTGCCATGCCGTCGTGCCATCAGGATGCGATGCACCTCGCGGCCGACCAGCAAGATCAGAAACAGGACGAACGCCGCATTAAGCGCAATCAGCGCCAGCGTCGTCCTCGCGTCGGGCGTGATCGGCGTCGCGCCGACCAGAATGGCGAATGAGATCGCCGCCGTCACCAGCGCACCGGCAACGGCGATCACGCCCGGCAGCGCAAGCAGCCGGCGACCGTCTCGCGCGCCCGTATTGCTGAAAAGCGATTTGCTCAGTGTCGGTGCGTGCAGGGCCATGTCGCCGTCTAGAGCCAGTGATTGCGTCGGATGTATGCAACGCATTGTGGCGATTATGCAACAAGTGTGGCCGAGACGGAAATCTTTCGGCAATCGATCCCCTGGAAAGCGCTCGTAAAGGGATTCGTCTAGACCTGCCTGGACGATTTGTAGACGTTGACGCCGAGTTCGCGAATCTTCTTGCGCAGTGTGTTGCGGTTGAGCCCCAGCAATTCCGCAGCCTTGATCTGGTTACCGCGCGTCGCGGTCATTGAGGCGAGGACCAGCGGATATTCGACCTCGGAGAGGATTCGCTGATAGAGCCCGGCAGGGGGCAAGTCGCCGGCAAACGAGGCAAAATAGCGTTGCAGGAAATGCTCCACCGCCTGGCCGATGGAAAGGTCGTCGGGAATGAGGTTGCCGCCACCTGGAACGACAGGCCTTTCGCCGGTCTTCAACTCCGCCTCGATGATCTCCGCGGAGATCTCGTCCTGCGAATACAGTGCGGCCAGCCTGCGGATGAGATTTTCGAGTTCGCGCACATTACCGGGCCATGGGTAGCGCTTCATCAGCTCGATGCCGCCGGTGGAAATGCGCTTGGTCTGCAAGCCTTCACTGACGCCGAGCTTGAAGAAGTGGCGGACGAGGTCCGGAATGTCCTCCGAGCGCTCGCGCAGCGCCGGCAGCCTGAGCGGCACAACGTTCAAACGGTAGAACAGGTCCTCACGGAAAAGCCCCTGATTGATCAGCGTGCGCAGGTCCTTGTTGGTGGCAGCCACGATGCGCACGTCGGTCTTGATCGGCGTGCGGCCGCCGACCGTGGTATATTCGCCCTGCTGCAGCACACGCAGCAGCCGCGTCTGCGCTTCCATCGGCATGTCGCCGATCTCGTCGAGGAAGAGCGTGCCGCCTTCGGCCTGCTCGAAACGGCCGGTGGAGCGGTTCTGTGCGCCGGTAAAGGCGCCCTTCTCGTGCCCGAATAGTTCCGATTCGATCAGGTCGCGTGGGATCGCCGCCATGTTGATGGCGACGAAGGGGCCACCACGACGACGGCCGTATTCATGCAGCGCGCGCGCCACCAGTTCCTTGCCGGTACCCGATTCGCCCGAGATCATCACCGTCAGGTCGGTCTGCATCATGCGCGCCAGCATGCGGTAGATGTCCTGCATGGCCGCCGAGCGGCCGACCAGCGGCATCGTTTCCGGCGGCTCGTCGGCCCGCGTATCGATCTTCGGCCGCCGCGGCTCGGAAAGAGCGCGGTTGACGATGTTGAGCAGCTCGGTCAGGTCGAACGGTTTCGGCAAATACTCGTAGGCCCCGGTTTCGGAGGCACGAATTGCTGTCATGAACGTGTTCTGCGCACTCATGACGATGACCGGCAGTTCCGGTCGCGCCTTCTTGATGCGCGGTAGCATGTCGAAGGCGTTCTCGTCGGGCATGACAACGTCGGTGATGACCAGATCGCCCTCGCCCGCCGCCACCCAGCGCCACAGCGTCGAAGCGTTGGAGGTGACACGCACGTCGTGGCCGACGCGCGAAAGCGCCTGGTTGAGGACTGTGCGGATGGCCGCATCGTCGTCAGCGACGAGAATATTGCCGCGAACGGTCATTTGCGGTCTCCTTCAACGTCGTCGTCGGTGCCAAACTGGGTTTCTTTCCACGCCGGCATCAGGATGCGGAAGGTGGTCCCGCGCGGCGTCGATTCGCATTCAATGATGCCGCCATGCTCGCCGACGATCTTTGCGACCAGCGCCAGACCGAGACCGGAGCCGTTCGGCTTAGTGGTGATGAAGGGATCGAACAGGATCGGCAGAATATCTTCGGAGACACCCGAACCGTTGTCGCGCACGCAGAATTCCAATGGCAGCGACACGCGGTCCTGCGTTCCGGGCACGGAAACACGGATGCCCGGGCGGAAGGCGGTCGACAGCATGATCTCGCCCTGCGGATCGCTGCCGATCGCCTCGGCGGCATTTTTTACCAGATTGAGAAACACCTGGATGAGCTGGTCGCGATTGGCAAAAACCGGAGGCAATGATGGATCATAATCCTCTAATATCTTGATCCTCTTGGCAAAACCGTTCTTGGCGATTGCCTTGACATGGTCGAGCACGACATGGATGTTGACGGGGTAGCGGTCGATCGGCCGCTCGTCCGAAAACACCTCCATGCGGTCGACCAGCGAGACAATGCGGTCGGTCTCGTCGGTGATCAGCCTGGTCAGTGCGCGATCCTCGTCGGACGCCGACAGTTCAAGCAGCTGCGCGGCACCACGAATGCCGGACAGCGGGTTCTTGATCTCATGGGCAAGCATCGCGGCAAGGCCGGTGACCGAGCGCGCCGCACCGCGATGCGTCATCTGCCGGTCGATCTTGTCGGCCATTGAGCGTTCCTGGAACATTACCACGACGGAGCCTGGAAATTCCGTCACAGGCGCGACGTAGAGATCGACCACCTTCTCGATGCCGAGCCGCGGCGACGACACGTCCACCCGGTATTCGTTGACTGGCGCCCGGCGCTCGCGCACCTGGTCGACAAGCGTCAGCAGCGGGCTGCCGAAAGGAATGAGCTTGTGCAGCGTGTTGCGGGCGAGCATCGTGGCGCTCGAACGGAAAAAATCCTCGGCATCGGCATTGGCGAAGGTGATGAAGCCTTGCGGATCGACCATGATCACCGGCCGACGAATGGTGTTGAGCACAATATGCGCGGCGTCCGCCATATCCGTGCTCTGTGTGACGGTGGCGTTCATGCCGCACTCCGCAGGTTCGCTGCTTCGGGAGCGCTCGAAAATACGTCGCGCAGCAAGGCAATGACGCGCCCAGGCTCGAAAGACGTGAGTATGGCCTTGCGCCGGTCGTCGCTTGTGGCGGCGTGGCGGTCGAGATACCAGCCGAGATGCTTGCGCGCCTGGCGCACTCCGCTTTCCTCGCCATAAAGCGCCAGCATGTCTTCGTAATGGGCAATGACGTAGTCGGACAGCGCTTGCGGGCTTTCCGGCATGCCGGATACCGGCTCGGCCAGCGCGGCCGCTACAATGCTGCCGGCCGTCCAAGGCGCGCCATAGTGCGCGCGGCCGACCATCACCGCGTCGGCGCCAGACTGCTCGAGGATCGACGCTGCCTCCGCCGGCGAGCCGACATCGCCATTGGCAACCACAGGGATCGAGACGGCCTGCTTGACGCGTGCGATGGCACGCCAGTCGGCCGTGCCCTGATAGAACTGGCAACGTGTGCGGCCATGCACCGTCACCATCATCACCCCGGCCTGCTCGGCGCGTCGCGCCAGCATCGGCGCGTTGAGCGCGCCTTCGTCCCAGCCGAGCCGCATTTTGACCGTGACCGGCACGTCGACCGCGCCGACTACCGCTTCGATCAGCGACAGCGCGTGGTCGAGATCTCGCATCAGTGCCGAACCGGCATAGCCGCCCGTCACCTTTTTGGCCGGACAGCCCATGTTGATGTCGACGATGTCGGCGCCTTCGCCGGCTGCGATTCGCGCGCCCTCGGCCATGTGCGCCGCCTCACGGCCGGCAAGCTGGACCATGTGGACAGGCAGCCCGGAATGACGGATGCGCAGGCCGGAACCAGCCCTGCCCTTTGCAAGCTCGCCGCTCGCCACCATTTCCGATACGACCAGCCCGGCGCCATGCGCATGGGCGCGTTGCCGGAACGGTTCGTCGGTGATGCCCGACATGGGCGCGAGAAATACGCGATTGCGGATTCTCACGCCACCCACATCCAGCGGCGAAGCCAATTTGGTCACATCAGGCATGCACAAAAACCAAGCACCTTCGGTTGCTGCACATTCTCTAGCCAGAACGGCGGCAATGTGCAACGCGCAATGTCGTGACATTAAGGCGCATTTGGGAAAAATACGGATCGCCGCACCGCATCAATCCTGGGTCTTCCAAAAGCGATACCACTTTTCGGGATCATGCGTTAAGCGTCTCGGCATGAGAGATGCGAGCGAAAAGCAAGCTGCGGACGACAAGGTCGCCGTGGTCATCGTTGCTGCCGGCCGCGGCGCGCGCGCCGGACAGGCCAAGGGGCCGAAGCAGTACCAGCAAATCGGCGGCGGCGCCGTTATCGCACGCACGCTCGGCGCCTTTCTGACGCATCCGAAGATTGGACCTGTCGTCGTTGCTATCCATGCCGACGACGGCGCGCTTTTCCGCCGTGCGGCCGGTGCGAACGCCGACCGTGTCGTCGCGGTGACCGGCGGTACGTCACGGCAGGAGTCCGTCCGCCTTGGACTGCTGGCGTTGAGAAGCAATGCGCCGGGCCGGGTCTTGATCCATGATGCGGCCCGGCCGTTTGTCGATGCGGAACTGATAGACCGCACGATCGCCGCCATTGGCGAGCGCCAGGGGGCACTGCCTGCCTTGCCGGTTGCCGATACGCTCAAGCGCGAAACGGCCGAAGGCATGATCGGCGAAACCGTGTCCAGGGCCGGGCTTCATGCCGCACAGACACCGCAAGGCTTTCCGTTCTGGCCGATCCTGGCTGCGCACGAAAAGGCTCATCATCTGGGCAAAGCGGATTTCACCGACGATGCGGCAATCGCCGAATGGGCGCATATTCCGGTGAAGATCGTTCCCGGCTCGCCGGACAACGTCAAACTGACCTGGGCACGGGATATTGCAATGGCGGATCAGCGGCTTTCCAGCGCCCCGCGTTTTCCCGACATCCGAACCGGCAATGGCTATGACGTCCATGCGTTCGTGCCCGGCGACCATGTCACCCTGTGCGGCGTCGCCATTCCACACGATAGGAAGTTGTCCGGCCATTCGGATGCCGATGTCGGTCTCCACGCCTTGACCGACGCCCTGCTCGCCACCTGCGGCGCCGGTGACATCGGCACGCATTTCCCGCCCTCCGACCCGCAGTGGAAAGGGGCCGCTTCACGCATCTTCGTCGAACACGCGGTGAAGCTGGTGCGCGCGCGCGGCGGACGCATCGCCAACGCCGATATCACCCTGATCTGCGAGGCGCCGCGCGTCGGCCCGCATCGCGAGGCCATGACCGAAGCGCTTTCGGCAATGCTGCGAATTTCGCGCGATCGCATCTCGATCAAGGCGACAACCAATGAGAAGCTCGGCTTCGTCGGCCGTGAGGAAGGCATAGCGGCCATCGCGACTGCCAGCGTTGTGTTTCCAGGGGATGTCCCTGAATGAGCAATAGCGGTCTCGCAGATGCCCTGCTTAAGGCCTGCCAGCAGCGCGGCATGATGCTGGCGACGGCGGAGAGCTGCACCGGCGGCATGATCATCGCCGCGCTGACCGACATCGCCGGCTCTTCCGCGGTGGTCGATCGCGGCTTCATCACCTATTCCAACCAGGCCAAGACCGAGATGCTCGGCGTCTCGGCCGCTACGCTCGAGGCGCACGGCGCGGTCTCGCGCGAGACTGCGGTGGAGATGGCGGCCGGAGCCTTGGCGCATTCGCCGGCCGGGCTCGCCCTGGCGGTGACCGGCATCGCCGGTCCGGACGGCGGCTCGGCGGAAAAACCTGTCGGCCTGGTCTGGTTCGGCGTTGCCGTGGCTGGCCGGCCGGTAGTCAGCGAATGCCAGCTGTTCGCCGACAAGGGCCGCGATTACATCCGCAGGGAGACGGTCCGTCATGCGCTTGAACTGGGTCTGCGCGCGCTCGCTGCGGATCAGGCCGTCGATGGCGCGCCGTAGATGATTTCGGCCCGTTTCTCGAACGCCTCGGAGAACATGCGGAAGGCGCGGTCGAACATGGTTCCCATCAACGCACCCAAAATGCGGCTCTTGAACTCGTAGTCGATAAAGAAGCAGACGTTGCAACCAGCGCCGTCCGCCGGGTCGAAGCGCCAGACATTGCTCAGATATTTGAAAGGGCCGTCGATGTATTTGACATCTATGGCGTTCTCGTCCGGCTTCAGCAGCACCTGCGTGGTAAAGGTCTCGCGGATCGCCTTGTAGCCGATGCTCATGTCGGCGATGAGCAAGGTGCGCCCGTCGCGTTCCTTGCGTGAGCGAACCGTCAGTGCCTCGCAAAGCGGCAGGAATTGCGGATAGGATTCGACATCGGCGACCAGAGCGAACATCTGCTCCGGCGTATGCGCAACGCGGCGATGGGCTTCGAATTGTGGCATAAAACCAGTGTTAGGCGGACTTTTTGAGAAACGCTTCGCGCGCCGCGCGCAACCTGGCAAAGTCGTCCCCGGCATGGTGCGACGAGCGCGTCAGCGGGCTCGACGCTACCAGCAGGAAGCCCTTGGTCCTGCCGATCGTCTCAAAGGACTTGAATTCCTCCGGCGTGACGAAGCGGATCACCGGATGGTGCTTCTTCGACGGCTGCAGATATTGGCCGATGGTCATGAAGTCGACATTGGCCGAACGCAAATCGTCCATCAGCTGCAGAATTTCGTTCCGCTCCTCGCCAAGGCCGACCATGATGCCGGACTTGGTGAAGATCGAGGGGTCAAGCTCCTTGACCCGCTGCAAGAGCCTGATCGAGTGGAAATAGCGCGCGCCCGGCCGAACCGTCAGATAGTTAGACGGCACGGTCTCGAGATTATGGTTGAAAACATCCGGCCTGGCCGCCACCACGATCTCCAGCGCACCGTCCTTGCGCAGGAAATCGGGCGTCAGGATTTCGATCGTCGTCGACGGGGTTGCTGCCCTGATCGCACGGATGACATCAGCAAAATGCTGGGCCCCGCCGTCGGCCAGATCGTCGCGATCGACGGAGGTGATGACGACATGGCTCAAGCCCATTTGCTTGACCGCATGCGCGACGCGCGCCGGCTCGTCGGGATCGAGTGCGGTCGGGATGCCGGTGGCGACATTGCAAAAGGCGCAGGCCCGCGTGCAGATCTCGCCCATGATCATGAAGGTGGCGTGCTTCTTCTCCCAGCACTCGCCGATATTGGGGCAGCCCGCCTCTTCGCAAACCGTCACCAGTTTGTGAGACTTCACGATTTCGCGCGTCTCGGCATAGCCTTTCGACATCGGCGCCTTGACGCGGATCCAGTCAGGCTTGCGCAGTACGTCCTGATCCGGCTTGTGCGCCTTTTCGGGATGCCGCAGGCGCGGCGCATTGGCAATCGTGTCGAGGACGGTGACCATGTGAAACCCGGCTCATTGGCAAGCGCTTGTCCAGCGCTCGCTCTACCCACGTCATCTAGGACTTTTCGGAGAAAAGAAAAAGGCCGCGATCACGCATGCCGCGGTGGCCTTTTTCGCATAGCAAGTGCCGACAGAGGTTAGCGGCGCACCAGTCGTCCGACCGCAATCAGAATGCAGGCACCGATGAAGCCGGTGATCAGATAGGCTATCCAGCCGACGCCGAAGATGCCGATGTTCAGGGCCTGCAAGATGGCATTCAACACTATTGCGCCGACAATGCCGAGAACGATGTTCATGAGGATGCCGGTATTGCTCTTCATGACCATCTCGGCGAGCCATCCCGCCAGGCCGCCGATGATGATGGCTGCAACCCAGCCCACGCCGTTCATTTCCATATGCCCTCTCCTTGTATGATGGATGATGCCTGCGAAACGAATTGCTCTGCCGTCGAGTTCCTCTGTGTCTTCCGTGTGAGACTCGCCCAACTAATTTATCATGCATTCAGTGCGCGGCCATAGGCGTCGAGTACACTCTCCTTCATCATCTCCGACAGCGTCGGGTGCGGGAAGATCGTGTGCATCAGCTCTTCCTCGGTGGTCTCCAGATTCATCGCCACGACGAAGCCCTGGATCAGTTCGGTTACTTCTGCGCCGACCATGTGGGCACCCAGCAACTGGCCGGTCTTCTTGTCGAAAATGGTCTTGACGAAGCCTTGGTCTTCGCCCAGCGCAATCGCCTTGCCGTTTGCGGCGAACTGGAAGCGGCCGACGCGGATGTCCTTGCCATCGGCTTTCGCTTTGGCTTCCGTCAGTCCGACCGAGGCGACTTGCGGATTGCAATAGGTGCAGCCCGGGATCTTCAGCTTGTCGATGGCATGCACGCCGGGGAAATTGGCGATCTTTTCCACACAGACCACGCCCTCATGCTCGGCCTTGTGGGCGAGCATCGGCGGTCCGGCAACGTCGCCGATGGCGTAGACGCCCGGCACATTTGTCTTGCCGTAGCCGTCGACGACGACGCAACCGCGGTCCGTCTTCACGCCGAGCGTCTCGAGGCCGAGGTTTTCGATGTTACCCTGTACGCCGACGGCCGAGATCATACGATCGGCGGTGATCTTCTCGACCTTGCCGTCCTTCATCTCGACATGCGCCGTGACCGAGTTAGTGCCCTGCTCGACCTTGGTCACCTTGGCTTCTAGAATGATCTTCATGCCCTGCTTCTCGAACTGCTTCTGCGCGAATTTCGAGACCTCGGCGTCCTCGACCGGCATCACAGCCGGCAGCAGTTCGACCACCGTCACCTCGGCGCCCATGGTGCGGTAGAACGAGGCGAACTCGATGCCGATGGCGCCCGAGCCCATCACCAGCAGCGATTTCGGCATCTCTTTCGGCACCATGGCCTCGAAATAGGTCCAGATCAACTTGCCGTCCGGCTCGATGCCGGGCAATGCGCGCGGCCTCGCTCCGGTCGCCAGAATGATGTGCTTGGCGCTGTAGGTGCCCTCGCCCTTGACGCCCTTGGGCGCCGGCGGCTGCGGCTCCATCGGCTTCTTCGACGATTTCGACACGACGATCTCGCCAGGTTTGGTCAGCTTGGCTTCGCCCCAGATGACGTCAACCTTGTTCTTTTTCATCAGGAAGCCGACGCCGCCGTTGAGCCGCAGCGAGACCTTTCGCGAGCGATCGACGACGGCGGCTGTGTCGACGCTGACCTTGCCATCGATCTTCAGGCCGTAGTCCTTCAGATGATCCGAATAGTGCATGATCTCGGCGGAGCGCAGCAGCGCTTTGGTCGGAATGCAGCCCCAGTTGAGGCAGATGCCGCCCAAGTGCTCGCGCTCGACGATCGCCGTCTTGAAGCCAAGCTGGGCCGAACGCACTGCAGTGACATAGCCGCCGGGGCCGGAGCCGATGATGATGACGTCGTAGTTCTCAGCCACGGCTTTCTCCTTCACAATTCCAACATGAGGCGCACGAGCGGCGCCAGCGCTTGCCCGACGTTCCGCGTGTTTTCTGCGTCCAGGTGGACGCCGTCGAGCGGCGTGGTTTTGGCTACCGTGCCGGCATCGAAGAAGCCGCAGCCGGCCTCGTCGGCAAGGGCGGAATATTGCGGCGCCAGCCGCTTTGACGCGTCATCGCCGCCGGCGAACATTTCCTTGAACTCGGCGTTTTCCGTGCGGCTGACTACGGGCGGCGCGACGATCAGGATCTGCGGCGCCGGCCAATCGAACGGGTAATCGTGACCGCGCACGATATCGATCAGGCGTTGCATGCCTTGCTTGGCCGCGACCGGATTACCATGAATCCACGGCTTCATATCGTTGGCGCCGAGCATGATGACGATCAAGTCGATCGGTGCGTGCGTCGTCAGGATGGTTGGCAACAGCCTTGCGCCATTGCGGTCCGCTCCGGCCAAGTGATCGTCAAAGGCGGTGGTTCGGCCATTCAGGCCTTCGGCGATGACCTCGACGCCGCTGCCCAATGCCGCCTGCAGCACGCTCGGCCAGCGATCTTCCAGCGGATGCCGGCCGAGGTTTGCCGCGTCATAGCCCCAGGTAAGCGAATCGCCGTAGCAGAGGACCGTCTTCATGTGCCTGCCCCGCCGAAACCCGGTTGCGAGCGCGCCAATCGCCAGCGCACGAAAAGCCACTGGACCAGCACCGTAGCGATGCCTGGCAGGACGAGACCTGCGACTACGGGAAGATCGCCCGACCACTGGCTCTTGCCTGGGGGCTGGGAGAAAGTCCAGCCGATCAGGGCAACTCCAACGAGCACAAAAAACGCTACCCCTATGATCGCCGTCAGCTTTGTTGCCCGTCGTGGGTCCGACATGAATTGTGCGATGAAGAACGCGACCGTCACGAGGACGGTGACGAGAGCCGAGATCATGAACACAAGGATGTACTCTACGTCGGCATTGGTAGCGACGGCGAGCCACTGCGCCACCAATCCGCCCGCCAAACCGGAAAGAAAGAAGGCAAAAAGGCTGGTGAAGAATTTCCGCACCGCCCTGTTCCCCTCTCTTAAACCAGCATGCCCATCGGGTTTTCGACCATGCGTTTGAAGGCGACGAGCAACTCGGCGCCGAGCGCACCGTCGACGGCGCGGTGATCGGTCGACAACGTCACCGACATGATCGTGGCGATCTTGATCTCGCCGTTCTTCACCACTGCGCGTTGCTCGCCGGCGCCGACCGCCAGGATCGTCGCATGCGGCGGGTTGATGACGGCAGAAAAATCCTTGACGCCGAACATACCGAGATTGGACACCGCCGTGGTGCCGCCCTGATATTCTTCCGGTTTCAGCTTGCGACTACGGGCGCGGCCGGCAAGATCCTTCATCTCGTTGGAGATGACGGACAGCGTCTTTTCATCGGCACGCCGGATGATCGGGGTGATCAGGCCGCCGGGGATCGACACGGCAACGCCGACATCGGCATGCTTGTGCTTGACCATGGCGTTTTCTGTCCACGACACATTGGCATCCGGCACCGCCATCAGCGCCATGGCCAGAGCCTTGATAACCATGTCGTTGACCGAAAGCTTGTAGGCCGGCGTTTCGCCCTTCTCGGTCTTCTTCGCCGGGGCGGCCGCATTGATCTGCGTGCGCAGGGCCAGAAGCGCGTCGAGCTCGCAGTCGAGCGTCAGATAGAAATGCGGGATGGTGGTTTTGGCCTCGACCAGCCGCCGCGCAATGGTCTTGCGCATATTGTCGTGGGGGACCAGCTCGTAGGAGCCTTCGGCAAACAGTTTGAGCACCTGCTCGTCGGACATTGGTTTGGGTGCTGCGGCCGCAGGCGCCGGAGCGCCGGCGGGCGCCGCTTTTGCTGCTGGTGCCGCCTTGGCGCCGCCACTGGAAATTGCGGCATCGACATCGGCCTTTACCACGCGGCCGCGGGGGCCGGAGCCTGTCAGCGCCGCGACATCTATACCAGCTTCGCTGGCGATGCGCCGGGCCAGCGGCGAGGCGAAGATGCGCTCACCGTTTGCGGATTGGCTGATCTCCCCCCGTGTGGGGGAGATGGCCGGCAGGCCAGAGGGGGGCGCCTCGCTCCCTGCGGCAGGAGGGACAGCGCCCCCCTCTGTCGACTTCGTCGACATCTCCCCCACGGGTGGGGAGATTGGTGCTTTGTCCTGCTTCGCCTCAGCCTTTGCCGGCGCGGCGCCGTCACCGCTTTTCGCGGCGGCCGCCGCATCCTCGCCCTCAGCCGCCAACACCGCGATCAGCGCATTGACCTTGACGCCTTCAGTGCCGGCCGGAACCACCAGCTTGGCAACCGTGCCTTCGTCGACGGCTTCGACTTCCATCGTTGCCTTGTCGGTCTCGATCTCGGCAATCACGTCGCCGGGCGAAACCTTGTCGCCCTCCTTGACCAGCCACTTGGAAAGGTTGCCCTCTTCCATTGTGGGCGACAGCGCCGGCATGGTGATGTTGATAGGCATTTTGTCCTCCCGCCCTGCTCAGCGATACGTGACGGCTTTGACCGCCTCGACGACCTCGCCGACATTGGGCAGCGCCAGCTTTTCGAGGTTCGCCGCATAGGGCATCGGCACGTCCTTGCCGGCAATTGTAATGACCGGTGCATCGAGGAAATCGAAGGCGCGCTGCGAGACCTGATTGGCGACATGGTCGCCGACCGAGTTCTGCGGAAAGCCTTCCTCGACCACCACGAGGCGATTGGTCTTTTTGACCGAGGCGATGATCGTGTCGAAGTCGAGCGGGCGGATGGTGCGCAAGTCGATTATCTCGGCATCGATGCCCATGCCGCGCAACTCCGCCTCGGCCTTGATCACGTAGGTCATACCGATGCCGAACGAGACGATGGTCACGTCCTTGCCGGATTTGTGAATGCGCGCCTTGCCGATCGGCAGCACGAAATCGTCCATCTTCGGCACGTCGAAGGAGTGGCCGTAAAGGATTTCGTTCTCGAGGAAGATGACCGGGTTCGGGTCACGGATCGCCGCCTTGAGCAGACCCTTGGCGTCGGCGGCGGTATAGGGCATCACCACCTTCAACCCGGGAACATGGCTGTACCAGGCGGCATAGCATTGCGAATGCTGCGCGGCGACGCGGGCAGCCGCGCCGTTCGGGCCGCGAAAGACGATCGGGGCGCCCATCTGGCCGCCGGACATGTAGAGCGTCTTGGCGGCTGAATTGATGATCTGGTCGATCGCCTGCATGGCGAAGTTGAAGGTCATGAATTCGACGATCGGCTTCAGGCCGGCCATCGCCGCGCCAACACCAACGCCGGCAAAGCCGTGCTCGGTGATCGGCGTGTCGACTACGCGCCGCGGACCGAATTCCTGCAACAGGCCTTGTGTGATCTTGTAGGCGCCCTGGTACTCGGCGACTTCCTCGCCCATGACGAAGACGTCGCCGTCGCGGCGCATTTCCTCAGCCATTGCGTCGCGCAACGCTTCACGCACCGTGGTCGAGACCATTTCGGTGCCGGCCGGGATGTCCGGATCGGCGGCAATTTCCAGCCTGGGTGCGGCGGCAACAGGTGCTGCCGCTTCGCTCTTGGCCGGAGCAGCAACGGGGGGCGGAGCAGCCGCGGGCGCTGCCGCTTGCGACACGACAGCCTCCTCGCCAATGCCTTCGCCCGCCTCGTCGATGTCTTCGCCATCGACGGCCAGCACAGCGATCAGTGTGTTGACCTTGACGCCTTCGGTGCCGGCAGGAACCACGATCTTGGCAAGCGTGCCGTCGTCGACGGCTTCGACTTCCATCGTTGCCTTGTCGGTCTCGATTTCGGCAATGGCGTCACCGGCCGCGACCTTGTCGCCTTCTTTCTTCAACCACTTCGAAACATTACCCTCTTCCATGGTCGGCGAGAGGGCGGGCATGAGAATTTCGATCGGCATGTCCTTGCCCTCTCGTTAAAGTACGATGTCGGTCCAGAGCTCGGACGGATCTGGCTCCGCGTCGTTCTGGGCAAATTCTGCGGCGTCGGCGACAACGTCGCGGACTTCCTTGTCGATGGCCTTGAGTTCGTCCTCGCTTGCCCATTTCTTATCGAGCAGCCGCGCCTTAACCTGCTCGATCGGGTCACGTTCGGAGCGCATTTTCTGCACTTCTTCCTTGGAGCGGTATTTAGCCGGATCCGACATCGAATGGCCGCGGTAACGATAGGTCTGCATTTCGAGAATGAGCGGCCCGTTGCCGGCGCGGCACCATTCGGCGGCGAGGTCGCCGGCTGCCTTTACAGCGCGCACATCCATGCCGTCGACCTGGATGCCTGGAATCTTGAAGGACGCGCCGCGGTGCGAGAAATCCGTCTCGGCCGACGAGCGCGAGACCGAGGTGCCCATGGCGTAGCGGTTGTTCTCGATGATGTAGATCACCGGAAGCTTCCACAGCGAGGCCATGTTGAAGCTTTCGTAGACTTGGCCTTGATTCGCCGCGCCATCGCCGAAATAGGTCAGCGTCACATTGTTGTTGCCGCGATAGCGGTTGGCGAACGCAATGCCGGTGCCGAGCGACACTTGCGCGCCGACGATGCCGTGGCCGCCGTAAAAATGCTTCTCCTTGGAGAACATGTGCATCGAGCCGCCCTTGCCTCTGGACAGGCCGCTACGGCGCCCGGTCAGTTCGGCCATGACGCCGCGCGGCGACAACTCCATGGCCAGCATATGACCATGGTCGCGATAGGCGGTGATCATCTGGTCGCCATCGATCAGCGCCATCTTCATGCCGGTAACGACCGCTTCCTGCCCGATGTAGAGGTGGCAGAAACCGCCGATGAAGCCCATGCCGTAAAGCTGGCCGGCCTTTTCCTCGAAGCGGCGGATGAGCAGCATGCGCCGGTAGGCGGCAAGCTCCTGGTCTTTGGTGAATTCAACAGGCTTTGGGGTGGAAAGGCCCGGCGTTTTGCCGTCCGATTTGGATTTGGCAGGCGCTTTTCTGGTGGCGGTGGCCATGCATCACTCCCTGTTGGCGTCTCTTGGCGGACAGCGAGGGAGATCAGTTCTCCCACCGATTTGAGGCAGGCTAACATGCAGGGAAGGCTTTCGCCATGCCGAAAACGCATGGCTGTCATGCATCTAAGCAATTAAAATCATTGCAAATATCACCGATTAACTGAAATCCGGTTATCTTGCAACCGGCAGCATGATGGTGATCTCGTCCGCGTGGGACAGATTAAGCGCCTTGCGCGCCTGCTCGTCCAGCATGTCCTTCTCCAGGGTGCCCTCATGCATCAGCTGAACGCGGCGCTCGAGATCGATCCGGCGCGCCCTGACGGCATCGAGCCTGCCCTGCAATTCGGCAGTCTCAGCTTCGAGCTGATACTTGGAATAGATGCCGAACTCGCCATGATAGGCATGGAAGCCGAAATAAGTCAGGAACACCACGCAGAGCGAGGGGATGATCAGCCGGCCGGTGTTTCTTTGCTTGTGCTGGCGTGTCCACATGGTCCGAATCCTCTACGCCGCCTTTGTCGCCCGATTGTGCTTAATGGACGGTTACAGCCTGTTGGATTCAGAGCCAGGAAGCAAAAAAGGGCGGGAATGTCCCCGCCCTCGCCGCCACGGATTTTCTCTCGAAATCAGCTTTTCACGATCGACTTGCCGGCATATCGCGCCTGCTTGCCGAGCTCCTCCTCAATGCGGATGAGCTGGTTGTACTTGGCCATGCGATCCGAGCGTGACAGCGAGCCCGTCTTGATCTGCCCGCAATTGGTGGCAACGGCGAGGTCGGCGATGGTCGAATCCTCGGTCTCGCCCGAGCGGTGCGACATCACCGCGGTATAGCCGGCCTTGTGCGCGGTCTCGACGGCGTCGAGCGTTTCGGTAAGCGAGCCGATCTGGTTGACCTTGACCAGGATCGAATTGGCGACACCCATGCGGATGCCGTCGCGCAGCCGCGCCGTGTTGGTGACGAACAGATCGTCGCCAACCAGCTGCGTTTGCTTGCCGATGAGATCGGTCAGTATTTTCCAACCGTCCCAGTCATCCTCCGCCAGGCCGTCCTCAATGGTGATGATCGGGTAGTCGGCAGCAAGTTTGGCCAGATATCTGGCCTGCACCTTCGGGTCGCGGGTTTTCCTCTCGCCTTCATAGACGTAGTTGCCATCCTTGAAGAATTCGGTCGCCGCGCAGTCGAGGCCCAGCGCAACCTCCTCGCCGGGCTTGAAGCCAGCCTGCTCGATCGATTCCATGATGAAGTCGAGCGCGGCCGGCGCGCTCTTCAGGTTGGGGGCAAAGCCGCCCTCGTCGCCGACATTGGTGTTATGGCCGGCGTCCTTCAGCTTCTTTCGCAGCGTATGAAAGATCTCCGAGCCCCAGCGCACGCCGTCGCGCAGCGTCGGCGCGCCGATCGGCAGGATCATGAATTCCTGGAAATCGATCGGGTTGTCGGCATGCGCGCCGCCATTGATGATGTTCATCATAGGCACCGGCAGCACATGGGCCTTGGTGCCGCCGACATAACGATAGAGCGGCAGGTCGGCCGCTTCGGCCGCAGCCTTGGCCACAGCCAGCGACACGCCGAGGATGGCATTGGCGCCGAGCCGGCTCTTATTGGGCGTACCATCGAGCTCGATCATGGTCTGGTCGATATGGATCTGATTCTCTGCCTCCATGCCGCCGATCGCCTCGAACAGCTCGCCGTTCACCGCCTCGACCGCCGTGAGCACGCCCTTGCCGAGATAGCGGGGGCCGCCATCGCGCAGTTCGACCGCCTCATGCGCGCCGGTCGAGGCGCCGGAAGGCACCGCGGCGCGACCCATCGAACCGTCTTCGAGCACGACGTCGACCTCGACGGTCGGATTTCCGCGGCTGTCCAGGATTTCACGCCCGACAATGTCGATGATGGCCGTCATTGCGATGTCCCCGATTGATCGATTGAAGCGTCGCGCACCTCTTAGCCAAAGCGCCGCAAAACGCAATCGGGGCACTTGCAAATATTGCCCGCGCGCTACGGATTCACGAAGCACGAAGCGCTGTCATCATTTGTCATACGCGGCATGCCGGTTTCTGGTTTATGGCTGTTGTCGCGCGGGGCGAAACAGGAGGAGTTTCGCCATGTCCCAGTTGAGCGGTATTGTGAGTTTGTTCCTGATCGCGGCTGCGTTCCTGACGTCGTGCGACAATCAGCAACCCCCGCAGGGATCGTCGCCTTTGCCGGCCCTGCAGATTGCGCAGTAGCATCCCGCCACATCGAAAGGCCCCCGATTTCCCGGGGGCCTTTTTGATTCCAGGAGACTTAGTCAGTGCCAGTAAGGTCAGTGCCAGTAAGGCTCGACCTTGTAGTAGTTATATGAGGCATCACGCGCGGCCTCGCCGTCGGCGCCGGTCAACTCGTTGATCGAATAGGAAGGAGCGGCCATCAGCTGGTCTTTGGTGAACGGCACGACATAGCCGCCCTTGTTCTCGTCATAGTCAAGGCTCGCCCACGGAATGGCGTGGTATTTCTCGCCGATGCCGAGAAATCCACCAAAACCGATCACGGCAAACATGATTCCGTTCGACAGCTTGTCGAGCATGACGTCCTCGATGTCGCCGATATGAGTGCCTTCCGTATTGTAGACCGATGTGCCGATAACCCGCGAAGCGGCGATGGCTTCGGTGTGTCCCGTCTGGGTCGTCATGGTGTGCTCCTCGTCGTCGTTGACATTAGATTTTGACAATGAGGGCCGCGGGCTAAGGTTCCAGGCAGGTTCGAAATTCTTCAAAGTTTCCTGGCGGCGCTGCTGTGGCGCAACTGCTGGTTCAACCCACGCTTTTGGCAATGCGATCGAACGCCATCAGCCGTTCAAGCAATGCGGGAAGATCCTTTAGCGGCACCATGTTGGGACCGTCGGAAGGCGCGTTGTCGGGGTCCTGGTGCGTCTCGATGAAGACGCCGGCGACGCCAACCGCGACGGCCGCGCGCGCCAGCGTCTCGACAAAGCGCCGGTCGCCGCCAGACGAACCGCCCTGCCCACCCGGCTGCTGCACGGAATGGGTGGCATCGAAAATCACCGGCGCGCCGATCTCGGCCATGATCGGCAGCGCCCGCATGTCGGACACCAGGGTGTTGTAACCAAAGGATGCGCCGCGCTCGGTGACCAAGACATTGGCGTTGCCGGAGCCGATGATCTTGGCGACGACGTTCTTCATGTCCCACGGCGCGAGGAATTGCCCCTTCTTCACATTGACCACCTTGCCGGTTCTTGCCGCAGCAATCAGCAAATCGGTCTGGCGGCTGAGGAAGGCAGGAATCTGCAGGATATCGGCATGCGGAGCGACGATCGCGCATTGTTCCTCAGTGTGGACGTCGGTCAGGATCGGCAGCGCAAAATTCCTGCGCAAGTCGTCGAAGATCGGCATTGCCGCTTCAAGTCCCGCGCCGCGCGTGCCGCCAAGCGAGGTGCGATTGGCCTTGTCGTAGCTGGTCTTGTAGACGAGCCCAATGCCGAGCCTGTCGGTCAATTCCTTTAGCGCACCGGCCATGTCGAAAGCGTGCTGCCGCGATTCCAGCTGGCATGGACCAGCGATCAGCGATAGGGGCGCGCTGTTGCCGAAAATGACTTTGCCGACCGCAACGGAAGAGTTCGGCATCAGTGGATTGAGCTTGTTCATGCGATCTCCCGGAAAATGAAGGCTGCGCCCTGCCCTGGCGCCGGCGGCACGATGGTATCACCGCCGCGCATGTGGTGTTCGACAGAATTGGCTGCAAGCAGCTTGGCGACGGCATCGCCGTGCCTAATCGAAAAGACGATCCCGGCAAAGCGGAGTTCAGATGGTGCGCCGGCAGGAATGCCGAAGCGTGCCGAATAGGCTGCAGGATCCAGAACGGTCACGACGGCATTCGGCAGCTCATAGACAGTGCCGCCGCCCTGCGCCTCGATTCCGGCTGCGATCGAAATCAAACGGCCTTGTTCGAAAGGTTCGCCAGTGACTGCCACGACTTCGACAATGCCGGTTGCGCCATTAGCGTGGGCCTGCAACGCAGTGCGGTCGACGTTCGGCGCATTGATCCGCTCGCAGGCGAAGAGAAAAGCGTCCGCTGTCTTGCCTGTAGCCGCGAAGGCCAGTTTGAACGATGCGGTATCGCTCTTTCCCGCCGCATCGGTGAAGGCGCGCGAAAAGCTTAGCGCGTTTCCCGCCGACAGACCGGCTTCCATGTAGCGCGCGTGGTCCGCGGCGGCGCTTTCGGTGCCCAGCGCCACGGCAGAAAATCCTTCATCGCCGTTTTCTTCGCGATACGTGCGATCACGCACGACAAAGACATTGCGGTTCGCGATCGCCGTTGCCACGGCCTGCCGGTCAGCGACCGCGAGCGGCTCGAGATAGGTGCCGTCGGTGAGAAAGACACAGCAGTTTTGCGTTCCGAAAGGGTGGATACCTGTCGGCGCAACGGTAAAGCCGAGCAGGGCCAAGCGCGCCCGCGCAACATCGAGGCTTGCTGTCGGCAGCACCAGGTGATCGAGCGGATGAGGCCTTGCGGGGGTGTTTTCGGTCATGTCCCGCGCGATGTGCCTCATTCCTGAAAATGGTTCAAGGGCTTAGCCGGTGCCTCAGCGGCGATCGCAGGCCTCGGCCGCGAGGAGCCGACTTGCCGCCCGCAAAAATCATCCTAGCTCATTGCTATGGGAAGAGACCTTTTCATCGCCCTAGCCGTTATTGCGATAGCAGTTATCGCCGTGCTGATCTGGAACGCGCCAAAGCGGCCGGGCGTCGATCCGACCGAAACCTCCGCGGCTCAGACGGAGTGAAGCGGGCTACGGCGCGGAGCCCCTCCGCGACGTCAAATCTGCCTTGGGAGGCGGTCAACTTGCAACGATGTCGGCCGAATAGCGTAATTCGCGCAGAGGTTTGACCCGGCTGGTCGTCTCTGCATAGAGCGGATGCGCCTTGTAGGCGGCGAGCGCCGCTTCGTCCTCGAACTCGGCGTAGACGACCACATCGATCTCATCCGAGAGCGGGTCGACCTTGGTGTTGAGCGTTACCTCGAAATGACGCGAATGAGGTATCTTGCCAAGCGCCAGGAGGCCCGTGCGCACTGCCTCGACATCCGCTTTATGCCGTGCGCTGAAGAAAACGATATGCCGGATCAACCCAGCCTCCTCGACCGTTGGACCGGCGTTCTTTTGTGTCAGCGGCAGCGTGCCGTCAATCGGCAGGTTTGTCGCGTCTGCGAACCGTAGGTGCGAAGAGAAACTACACCATGCTCGTTACATAGTGCACGATGCGGGTCACCTCCCTGACCGTCCTGTCGAGGTAGCGGCCTTGGTTGTAAATGCCGTCCCAGATCAGGAAAAAGGTGACAGTCGTGATGACGATGACATAACGCATGACTAAAACTAGCGCATATGGACGGTTGCAACCATAGCGATTCCAACGCTGCTGGGGACCCTTCCCCGAATTTAATGGCCTTTGTGGTCTGTCTGCTGCGATGCTTGCTGGCCAGAATGGCGCTACCGCCACAGGGCGCCTTGGAAAGATAACCCCGCTCGGCTTCGACGACCGCTTCCCGCCTCGATCGACCGACTGCCACACGATTATTCCGGCGGGATTTCGACGGACGCGCTGGATCCGGTCATGCCGCCGTCAAGCGGCGTTTCGCACCACCTGCTTGAAGAGGCCCCCTGTCTCAAACGGATTGGCCGTATCGGGGCAGTATCTTAACGCTGAGACAGTTTCGAGCCGACGTTCAAATCCTCGCCTCAAAGAGTGATGCGGTATTTTGCAAAGCCCGCTTCGCCCTCGCCCGCCGGCTCGATCTTCAGCGACTTCACTTGCGCAATAAACTCCTTCGCCTTGGCGCCGGTCTCGAATACGACGCTGGTTCCCGGCAGTGGCGCAAACGACCAGTTGGCGTCCGCCGACGGGTTGATGGTGCCTTTGCTGACGATATAGCGCACGATCACATCGCGGTTGGTGTCGGGCGCTTCGTAGATGATCTTCGAGGCATTGATCTCCGGGAAATTGCCCCCGCCGCCGGCTCGGTAGTTGTTGGTGGCGACGACGAATTTCCGCTTGGGGTCAATCGGTTTGCCGTCGAACATCAAGTCAATGATGCGGGTCGAGCCAGCATTCACCAGCCCGCCCTTCGAATCATATTTCGGTGGCTGCGACAGATCGATCTTGTATGTGACGCCGTCGATCACGTCGAAATTATAGGATGGGAAGTCAGTGTTGATGAGCGCCTGGTCGGCTTTGCCCGGTTCGATCCGGTTGAAGATGCCGGCCGACATTTCCAGCCATTCCTTCACCTCTGCCCCGGTGATTTCAACGGCGCGCACCGTGTTTGGATAGAGGTAGAGATCGGCGACGTTCTTGATGGCGATATCGCCCACCGCCACGTCGGTGTAATAGTCGGCGCCGTTGCGCCCGCCGGCCTTGAACGGTGCCGCCGCCGACAACAGCGGCATATCCTTCCACTCTGTGTTCTTCAGGATGTCCTTCAAATACCAGGTCTGCGCCTGGCTGACGATCTGCACCGATGGATCATCGGCGACCAGCGCAAAATAGGAATAGAGCGGCGCCGAGGTTTTGCCGACCGGCCGGCGCACATAGGCAAGCGTCGCCTCGTGGTCCTGTTTGAGCGCGTCGATGATGCGCTGGTCGTCCGCGACGGTCGGCTTGTTCGTCTTGTCGACCCGCTCAAAGATCGGCCTGGCCTCAGAGGTCGTCGAAACGATTTTCCATGTCGATCCGTCGCGCTCCAGCAACAGATCGATCAGCCCCATGTGCGAGCCCCAGAAGCCGGCCATGACGGCGGGCTTGCCTTGCAACGTGCCTTTCGCCGTATCGACGGCGTCCAGCGACTGAAAGTCCTTCTTGCCGGGGAAGACCAGATGCTGGTGGCCGGTGAACACCGCATCGATACCTTCGACACCGGCAACGAAGAAGGAGGCGTTCTCCATCATGTCGCTTTGCTTCACGTCGATGCCGGAATGGGAGAGCGCAATGACGATGTCGGCGCCTTCTTCCTTCATTTGCGGCACCCACGCCTTGGCCGCCTCGACGATGTCGCGCGTCTTGACACTGCCCTCGAGATTTTTCAGGTCCCAGACCATGATCTGCGGCGGCACGAAGCCGATGATGCCGATCCTGATCGGTTGCTCGGCGCCCGACCCGTCTTTGATCTTCCTGTCGAGGATGACGTAAGGCTTGAGATAAAGCTTGTCGTCGCGCGGGTTCGCGGCGAGCTCCGTGCCGCGGGTCAAATTCGCGCAGACAAACGGGAAATTGGCACCGGCCAGCACCTTGTCCATGAACGACAGGCCGTAGTTGAACTCGTGGTTGCCGAGCGTCGAGCATTCGTAGCCGAGCAGGTTCATGCCCTTCATGACCGGATGCAGATCGCCATCCTTCATCCCCCTCTCGTAGGCGATGTAGTCGCCCATCGGGTTGCCTTGCAGAAGGTCGCCATTATCGATCAGCATCGCGTTGGTTGCTTCCTTGCGCACGGCTTCAATCAACGATGCCGTTCGCGACAGCCCCATCGTGTCGTTAGCTTTGTCGGCGTAGTAGTCGTAAGGCAGCACATTCACGTGGATGTCGGTCGTCTCCATAATCCTCAGATGCGCCTGATTGGCTTGAGCCCGGGCGGAGAACGGGTGCAGCATGATCAGCGCTCCGCTGGCGGCAACGCCGGCGAGGAAATCGCGGCGTGAGACGAGGTGGCGCAATTGGGACATTCGTTTTCTCTTTCTTCCACGACGTGACAAGTCCTGCCCGAAGCAAAGCTTCGCGCCGAAATCCAGCCGAGTCCAGAAGCCGATTCCATCAAGAGGAGGTGACGCGCCGATGAATGTCCGGCAGCGAACAATCAGCCCTTATCGTCGTCGCCCTGCGTGATCAGCCGCGCGCTGCGCTGACCGGTGAAGTAGATCCATAGCCAACTCAGGGAAACCGCAAGCCGGTTACGAAAGCCGATCAGGAAGTAAATATGCGCCAAGCCCCATAGCCACCAGGCAAGCCGGCCGGTAAGCTTGATCCAGCCGAAATCGATGGCCGCCGCGCGCTTGCCTATCGTCGCCAGGTCGCCGTCATGCCTGTAGCTGAAAGGACGCGGTGTCGCGTCACCGGCAAGCCTTGCCTTGATCGCCGTGGCGACGTGCCGTCCCTGCTGCTTGGCGGCGGGCGCGACGCCCGGCACCAACCGGCGATCCGGCCGCAGGACGTGCGCTGCGTCACCGATGACGAAAATCTCCGGGTTTCCCGGTACAGTGAGGTCGGGCTCGACAAGCACCCTGCCCGCGCGGTCCGCTGCCGCGCCGAGCCATTCGGCGGCCGGCGAAGCGGCGACGCCCGCCGCCCACAGGATTGTCCTGGCCGGCAAATGTGTGTCGCCGAAGACGACACCCTCGGCATCGCAGCGCGTAACCGCCCGGCCGAGTTCGACGGTCACGCCGAGCCGTTCGAGCGCCTTCGTTGCATAATCGGAGAGTTCCGGCGCGAAATTGGCAAGAACGCGGTCGCCGGCCTCAATCAGCACCACACGCGTCTGCCGCGTGTCGATGTTGCGGAACTCGCCGCGCAGCGTGTCGTGCGCCAGTTCGGCAATGGTGCCGGCCAATTCCACGCCGGTCGGCCCGCCGCCGACGATCGCCAGCGTCAGCAGTGCCTGGCGCTGGGCGGCATCGGTTTCCCGCTCGGCCTGCTCGAAAGCCAAAAGAATACGCCGTCGAATGGTCGTGGCGTCCTCCAGCGTCTTCAGGCCCGGGGCGAATGGCTCCCATTCGTCATGGCCGAAATAGGCGTGCCGCGCGCCGGTGGCCAGCACCAGCGTGTCGTAACCGACGGTGCCGCCGTCCTGCAGCAGCACCCGCTTGCCGGTGCGGTCGATGCCAGTCACAGTGGCAAGCAGCGTCGTCACGTCCTTGCGTTTGCGCAGGAGATGGCGGATCGGCCAGGCGACTTCGGAGGTTGCCAGCGCCGTCGTCGCCACCTGGTAGAGCAGCGGCTGAAAGAGGTGATGATTGCGCCTGTCGATCATGGTGATGCGCACCGGCGCGCCGGCAAGTGCGCGGGTGAATTCGAGGCCGCCGAAACCGGCGCCTACGACGACGACGTGATGGTTGGCTGTGTTCATCTCACTCATCCCTCTCGCCAAGGCTGATGTAAGTATCGTTGTGCAGTGCAGCAATGCCTGCGCTGCAACTGCCTGGGAGTCGTCGCTTGATGTCGTGAATACGCATGCTGCGGACTCGTTCCCGGATATAGCCTGCGTCCAGGATACTACTTGGTTGGAACTGTATATTGCAGGTGAAGCATGGCTAGCGATGAAGACGAAGGCTCAGCGCAGTACGCCTCGCCTCCTTGTTTTATGCACGAGCTCGATCCGGAGTTCCAAGCGCCGCTATCCGACTGGACCGACGTAAGGCGCTGGCGCAAGGCCGAGCGCGAGCGGTTGATCGCATCCCGCCTTGCCGTTTCAGGCGACACGCGCGCAGCTATGTCGCAGCGCATTGCCGAAGGGCTCGACGCGGTGATCGGCGACATCGCCGGCCGTTTGGTCAGCCTCTACTGGCCGTTTCGCGGCGAGCCGGACCTGCGCCCGTGGATGGAAACCGTTAACGCGCGGGGCGGGCGCACGGCGTTGCCCGTCGTCGTCGAGAAAGACCGGCCGCTTGTCTTTCGCGCCTATGCCCACGGAGACCGGCTGGAGAAGGGCGTCTGGAATATCCCGATACCGGCTGACGGTGATCCGGTGTTGCCCGACGTCGTCATTTCGCCGATCGTCGGCATCGATCCCGGGCAGTTCCGCTTGGGTTATGGCGGCGGCTTCTTCGATCGCACGCTTGCCGCGATGTCGTTCAAGCCGCTGGTCATCGGCGTCGGCTACGAGTTGCAGCGCATCGTCACCATCTACCCGCAGCCGCACGATATTCCGATGGACCGTGTGGTGACTGAGGCATCCAAGGCCTAGGCGAGTTCGGGGCCTAGGCGAGTTCAGGCTTCATTCCCACGGCTGTGCGATCGACGATTTCGCGCAGGGCAAAGGACGAATTGATCTTCGTCACATGCGGCATTGCCGACAGCCACTCCTTGTGGATACGTTCGTAGTCGACGAGATCCTTTGCCGCTATGCGAAGGATGTAGTCATATTCGCCCGACATCAAATGGCAGGACAAGACGTTCGGGCAGCGCTTTATCGCTGCCTCAAAATCCGACAACGTCTTCTCGAATTGCCCGGACAGCGATATATGCACGATCGCCGTCATCTGATGCCCAAGTGCGGCGTTGGACAGCCGGGCGTGATAGCCGCGGATGGTTCCGGATTTCTCCAGATTGTCCAGCCGCCGCGAGCAGGCCGACTGGGACAGGCCGACCTTCTCGGCGAGCGCTGCGTTGGGTATCCGCCCATCCTTCTGCAACGTCTCGAGAATGGCGATATCAATCCTGTCGAGCGGCATTTTTGCGGGTTCCTGCGACAATTCTAATGTTTTGCGCAACGATTATCGAACAGTGGCCTCTCGGGCAAGCGCATTCGCAAACACTTACCGAACGATTCGTGGTTCACTATCTCTAGACAGGGAACGAGCCCCAAAGGGCCGGATCAGGAGAAGAACGATGCGCATCGGCTGCCCCCGGGAAATCAAGAATCACGAATATCGCGTCGGCCTGACGCCGGGTTCGGTCCGCGAATATGTCGCGCATGGCCATGAAGTGCTGATCGAGACCGGCGCCGGCGCCGGCATCGGCGCCGACGACAACGCGTATCGTGCCGCCGGCGCCACGATCGCCAAGACGGCAGCCGACGTTTTTGCCAAGTCCGACATGATCGTGAAGGTCAAGGAGCCGCAGCCCAACGAATGGGTTCAGCTCCGCGACGGCCAGATCCTCTATACCTATCTGCATCTTGCCCCGGATCCGGAGCAGACCAAGGGCCTGCTGGCCTCCGGCGTGACCGCGATAGCCTACGAGACCGTCACCGACGAGCGCGGCGGTCTGCCGCTCTTGGCGCCGATGTCGGAAGTTGCCGGCCGCCTGTCGATCCAGGCGGGTGCAACGGCGCTGCAAAAGGCCAATGGCGGCCGCGGCGTGCTGCTTGGCGGCGTGCCCGGCGTGCTCCCCGGCAAGGTAACCGTGCTCGGCGGCGGCGTCGTCGGCCTGCATGCTGCACGGATGGCCGCCGGCCTTGGCGCCGACGTCACCATCATTGACCGCTCGATCCCGCGCCTGCGTCAGCTCGACGACATCTTTGGCGGCCGCGTCCACACCCGCTACTCGACCGTCGAGGCGCTGGAAGAAGAATGTTTTTCGGCTGACATCGTCGTCGGCGCCGTGCTGATCCCGGGGGCAGCAGCGCCCAAGCTGGTGACGCGCGAGATGCTGTCGGGCATGAAGAAAGGCGCCGTGCTGGTCGACGTCGCCATCGACCAGGGCGGCTGCTTCGAGACCTCGCAGGCCACCACCCATGCCGAGCCGACCTATGAGGTCGACGGCGTCATCCACTATTGCGTCGCCAACATGCCGGGTGCGGTGCCGGTCACCTCGGCCCACGCGCTCAATAATGCGACGCTGCATTATGGCCTGCAGCTCGCCGACAAGGGCCTCAAGGCGCTGGTAGACGACCACCATCTGCGCAACGGGCTGAACGTCCACAAGGGCAAGATCACGAATCGCGCGGTGGCCGAAGCGCTCGGTTACGAGCTGGTCGAGCCGAAGGCCGTTCTCGCAGCCTGAGCTTCCGAATCTGCCCCTCCAGTGCCCGTCGGATTCGTCCGACGGGTTTTTCTTATGTCGAAAGACTGAAAAGTGTCGGGCGCGCAGAATAACCGGACAACAAAAAAGCGGAGCCAAAGCCCCGCTTCCTCGGTTGTCGAAAATTCCCGCCGGTTCATCCGCGGTCGGCAAATCCATCGACAGTGTCTTTCTACCGCTGGTATGCGACGGGAGTACGACAGCCAAGCCGGTGCAGCCTGTCCGGTTACGCGCGGTCGATCCGGCACTGATAGCAATTGTTGCGCGCCGAGCGGATGTGGACGTAAGCGATGTCGTCGCGTTCGAACAACGTCTCTGCCCGTGCGGCAATGGCGTCGGTCGGAATGACGCCGCCGCTGCCGTAAACGATGCGGTCGTCCTTGCCATAACCGCGCACAATGTAATCGCTGCTTTCGAGCATTTCGGGAAGCATTTTCCCCTCGGCGGCGCGTTCGCATTCTTTCGCATGCAGAAAGATCGGCCCCGTTTCGGCATAAGGCTGCAGCTCCGGAAAAGGTCGATAGGCCAAAACAAGATAGGCCTCTCCCAAAGCAATATTTTTCAAGCAATGACGGCAAGGCACGCCGTCGCCATCCGAAATTTGCCGCTCTGGCTTCAAGCCATAAGCATCCGGCCCGCCGCGCTGAAGTGCCCGGACAGCATTGGTTGGCAAGGCTTTGAATTTTAGCGTCATGACAAAATCTCCGGTGTCGTCGACCGGAAATTATGCTCGCAAGACAGCGTTTCCCACCCGATTCCTGCCGAAATGGATCAATCCATCAGCGCGTCGAGACCACGAACCAGACCTTTGATCTGCTGTACCCGTCTGATGGCCAGCAGCGTGCCCGCCACGTAAGGCGCTGCGGACGAGCCGGCGTCGTGGCGTATGGTCAGCCGCTCGTCTGGCAAACCGAACAGCGCCTCGCAGGACAGGATGTAGGACGGCAGGCGAAGCGCGTGCACTTGCACCCCCTCGCCTGCGCCGACCGCACCACCGCGTGTGGCCGGCACGCCGGAGACCTCGGAGACCGGCTTTGCCGTTGAGGCCTTGCGGATGTCGGCCAGCGCTTCAGCAAGCTCTCGTGCGGTTCCGGAGGGCGCGTCGGGCTTCTTTGCACTAGCATAATCGATGACCTCGACATCCGGCACGTATTTTGCCGCCATAAGTGCAAACCGCTTCATCAGCGTGGCGGTGATGGAAAAGTTGCCAGCGGCAACAACGCCGACGCCATTGGCGCGCGCCGCGGCGTCGATCTCGGCATAGTCGGCAGCTCCCAGTCCCGACGTGCCGATCACCGTGTGCCGTCCGTTGTCGATGGCGAGCAGCACATGGTCTTTCACGACATGCGGCTTGGTAAAGTCGACTAGCACGTCCGACGGCGCCTCCAGCGCCTCGGCCAGCGAGGCCGAAACGGCAATACCATTAGCCGGCATACCAACCAGCAGACCGGAATCCTGCCCCGCGCCGCTGCGTGATACAGCCCCGGCCAGCGCCATGTCGCCTTGCGCCCCGATCGCCGGAACCAGCGCTTTGCCGACCCAGCCGGTCGCGCCGGCCATTACCACGCGTATTGCCATCGTGCGATCCTCCATCACCCATCGGGTTTTTAGACGATAGCGATATGGAAAGAGCCAAGCTCATTCAAGTCGAGCTCGCCTTTGAGTGTTGATCCAGAGACTCTGGGACATTGCAAAGACAAGCTGAAGCGCGGATGAACGGGCCTGAAAATCAGGGCCGCATGACGCTGGCCGCGCGCTCGGCAAAAGACATCGGATGTACGACCTCCTTTTTTTGCGCCACTGGCGTAAAGCCGAGTTTTTGATAGAGCGGCAGTGCTGCTGGGTGATCGAGGGTGCAGGTCTGCACCGTCACCCGCTTTGGCCCGTGCGACCATGCCGCGGCGATTGCCGCACCGAGGAACCAGCGGCCGATGCCTTGCCCGGTCGCGTGCTCCATCATTCCGAAATAAGCGAGTTCCACTTCCTCCGGCAAATGCGGCTTGAGGTCGAAGAAGCCGGCCGGCGCACCATCCAGATAAAGCACCCTGATGTCGCGGTCCTCCCGGTGGATGCCCGCCGCAAGCTCCTCGTCGCTCAGCCTCAGCACATTGACCCAGTGCCATTTGCGGCCCACCCGATCCATCAAATAGCGGTAGAAATGCAGCGGAATGTCTTTGGTCTTGAGCAGCGCGATCTGGCGGTTGTACGGCAGCGGCGGCGAATACGCAGGCGGCACATGCATTTCGAGAAACGTCACGGTGACGTCGATGTCTTCCAGCGATCCGTCTTCCATCCCCGTCAGTCCTTGCCCGTCACGACGGGCGTGTCGGAAAGCCCGCCCCATTCGGTCCATGAACCGTCATAAAGCCTGTTGTCGGCATGGCCAAGCGTCTCCAAAGCCAGCGTGACAGCTGCCGCGGTGACGCCCGACCCGCAGGAGGTGACGACCGGCTTCGACAGGTCGATGCCGGCTCCTTCGATCACTTTTCGCAGCCTGTCCTTCGGCAACAATTCGCCGTTTTCCGAAAGCGCCGAAAATGGCACGTTGTGCGCGCCCGGCATATGGCCGGAGCGTATGCCGGGGCGCGGCTCCGGCTCGGTGCCGGCAAAACGGCCAGGCGAGCGCGCGTCGGCGATCTGGCTCTCCCCCGTCTCGACGATCCGGCGCATGTCGGCAAGGCTGGCGACGCGGGCGGCATCGAAGTTGGCATAAAACACGCAAGGCGCGATCTTCGTCGGCTCCGCCGTCACCGGCCGTCCGGCGGCTTTCCAACGATCGAACCCGCCGTCGAGTATATAGACCTGGAACACGCCCATGACGCGAAACAACCACCAGGCGCGCGGTGCAGAAAAGAACCCTGGCCCGTCATAGACAACAATCGTGTCATCGGCCGAAATACCCATCGCGCCGACATATTGCGCGAAATGCTGCGGCGACGGCAGCGTGTGCGGCAGAGCCGCGTCGGGGTCCGAAACCGCATCCTGGTCGAGGAAGCGGGCGCCTGGAATATGCGCTACGTCGTACTCGGCGCGCGCGTCACGCTTTTGCGCCGGCAGATACCAGGACGCGTCGACAATCGTCAGGCCGGGTTCGCCGAGCCGCTTCTGTAACCAATCGGCATCGATGGTGAAAGGACTGTCGTCGGCCATCTTTTCTCTCCTGTCCCGCCCGTCGCAGTCCTATATCAGGCTGGCGGCATAGGACCAAAGCGAATGCGGAAGCGCCGGTTCTCGCGGCCCTTCTTCTCGATCTTGCCGATATGGATCTCGCCGATTTCGCTGGTGCTCTTTACATGGGTGCCGCCGCAAGGCTGGCTGTCGATCGAAGCGTTCTCGCCGATGCAGACCAATCGGATCCTTCCCGTGCCGGCCGGGGGCCGCACATTCTTGGATTTCACCAAGCCCGGATTGGATGCCAGTTCCTCGTCGGAAATGAGCCGGGTGAAGATCGGGTGGTCGGCTCGCACCAGTTCCATCAGTCTGGCCGTCACGTCTTCCTTGGTAAAGCCGGCATCCGGGATGTCGAAATCGATACGGCTGTCGTCCTCGGAAACCGCGGCGCCGGTGATCGGGAACGGACAGACGACGGTAAGCAGGTGGCAGGCAGAATGCATGCGCATCAGCAACTGCCGCCGCGGCCAGTCGATGGCGAGCCTCATGCGCTCGCCCACCTTTGGAACTGCCTGCTCCGGCGCCGGCACATGGATGATCTCGTCCTTGGTTTCGCCGGTGATCGTAGCGGCAATCGCTATGCCGGTGCCGTCGGCGCGTTCGAGGCTGCCGGTGTCGCCCGGCTGCCCGCCCGATGTGGCGTAAAACACCGTCCGGTCCAGAATGATGCCGCCGCGATCATTGACTGCGACGACGGTGGCGTCGGCCGTCCCCAGATAGGCGTCGTCACGAAACAGCGCTTCGGTCTTGTGCGCCATCACGCAACCCTTTCGAACGGTACTGAAATCGTGCTCTGTTGCTCCATCCACCCCGGCACCGGCAGCTTCTTTTCGCGCAGGAATTCAGGATTGAACAGCTTCGACTGGTAGCGCGTGCCGTAGTCGCAAAGCATGGTCACGATAGTGTGGCCGGGGCCTAGCTCGCGCGCCAGGCGAATGGCGCCGGCAATGTTGATGCCCGTCGAACCGCCAACGCAAAGCCCCTCCTCCTGGATCAGGTCGAATACGATCGGCAGCGCGTCCTCGTCGGGGATCTGGAAGGCAAAATCGGGCGTAAAGCCTTGGAGGTTGGCGGTGATCCGCCCCTGCCCGATGCCTTCGGTGATCGAACTGCCCTCGGATTTCAGCTCGCCGCTGGTGTAGAAGGAATAGAGCGCTGCCCCCAGCGGATCGGCCAGCGCGATCTTGACCTGGTTGTTTTTGGCCTTCAGCCCGAAACCGACGCCTGCCAGAGTGCCGCCGGAACCGACCGCCGACACGAAACCATCCACCTTGCCGTCGGTCTGGTTCCAGATTTCTTCGGCCGTGGTGCGGATATGGCCGTCACGGTTGGCGACATTGTCGAACTGGTTGGCCCAGATCGCGCCGTTCGGCTCGCTCTTGGCCATCTGCTCGGCCAGCCGGCCCGACAGCTTCACGTAGTTGTTCGGGTTCTTGTAAGGCACGGCGGGCACTTCGATCAACTCGGCGCCGAGCAGTTTGATCGTATCCTTCTTCTCCTGGCTCTGGGTATCGGGAATGACGATCACCGTGCGGTAGCCGAGCGCCTTGGCAACCAGTGTCAATCCGATGCCGGTGTTGCCAGCCGTCCCCTCGACGATGACGCCGCCGGGCCGCAGCAGCCCGCGCTGTTCCGCATCGCGGATGATAAACAGGCCGGCGCGGTCCTTTACCGACTGCCCGGGATTCATGAATTCGGCCTTGCCCAGGATCTCGCAGCCGGTTGCTTCCGAGGCCTTGTTGAGGCGGATCAGGGGCGTGTTGCCGATCACGTCGATCACAGAACGGGGCATGGAGATTCCTTTGTGGGTGCGGCGAAACCCTAGAAACCCGAAGCTTCGGTTTCAAGGCAAGAATTTGCCTGGTCCAGTCGCATTTCGCACACTGCAATTCCTGCAGCCAGGAGCGCCCGACCGGTATTCATTTCAACCATGTACCGAAAAGCACTCTTTTCATTCGATTTCTTCACCGGTAGAGCACAGGCTAAGAAGAGCCGGCGGGGCGCAACATGACACTCTATCGGGCCAATCCGAAGCATGGCGTCGCCTGGATTACGGGCGGCAGCAGCGGTATCGGCCGTTCGCTGGCCAAGGATCTTGCCGCTCGGGGCTATGTCGTCGCGGTGACTGCGCCAGATGACCATCCGATCGATACGCTCATCGTCGAAACGGCGCAGATGGCGGGCCGTGTCGCAGCCTATCCTTGCGACGTGACCGACGAAAAACGCATGGCGAAGACGGTTGCAGCGATCGAGAAAGATCTCGGTCCGATCGTGTTGGCAGTGTTCAACGCTGGAAGCTATATCGCAACGCCGGGCGAGGATCTTGTGGCGCGCAATTTCCGTCGGTCTTTCGAAGTCAATTATTTTGGCATCATCAATGGCCTGCTGCCGGTCATCGAACGCATGCGCGTGCGCTCGCGCGGCCATGTCGTGCTGATCGGTTCGGTCACCGCCTATTTCGGCTGGCCCACCACCGCCGCCTATGGCGGCACCAAGGCGGCGGTCAATATCCTGGCCGAGTCGCTGAAATACGATTTCGACAAGATGAACGTCCGCATCCAGGTGATTAATCCGGGCTTTGTCGACACGCGGCTGACCGAAAAGAACTTCCTGCCGATGCCGGGCTTGATGCCGGTCAATCTGGCCTCGCGCCGCATCGCGCAAGGCATCGAATACGGCGGCTTCGAAGTCACTTTCCCACGCCGCCTGAGTTGGACGCTGAAGTTGCTCAGGATGCTGCCGAGGCCGTTCTGCCGATGGGTGATCAGCACGGTCACCCGCTGGAATGCGCGGCCATTGAATTTCGACCGCAAGCCGCCAGTCGAGTAGGATCGGTGATGGGCGAGCGATCGTGTTTGCGGGTCGCTGGGGCGCCGCACATGAATTGGTGCCGGTCGACGATACCGGAGACCCGGACAACCACGTCATTGCCGGCGACGCGCTGTCGCATCGACCACGGCTTTCCTCGCGCAGCGGATCGTCGTGTCGATCGAGGCGGTGGTAAGGTGACCCAAAGGCCCCCAAGCAAGAGGGCGACCGAAGCATCGCTCCGGTCGCCCTCTTCAATCGTGTGTGACCAAGCCAGGCTTGGCCGACCGCAACACGGTCAGATTATGCGGCCCGCGCTGCTGGCCGCTTGCCGCCGAAGCGGCGCTTGTTATTGCCCTTGAAGGGCTTGGCGCCTTCCGGCTTGCGCTCGCCCGCAAAGGCCGGCTTGTCGCCGAACCGCTTCTTGCCGAAGCCGTTGTTTGCGCCGCCGGGCCGCCTGCCGTCGCGACGGCCATTGTGGTCGTTGCGATCGTTGGCCGGTTCGAAGCTGCGCTCGTTCTTCTCGGCGGGATTGCGCTGCGGATCGGGGCTGCCGAGATGGTCGGCAACGATCGGCAGCTTGGTGCGGATGATGCGCTCGACCTGACGCAGCTTGCTGTTTTCAGACGGGTCGCAGAGTGTGATGGCGATGCCGTCCATGCCGTTGCGGCCGGTGCGGCCGATGCGGTGGACATAGCTCTCCGCCTCGTCCGGCAGGTCGAAATTCACCACATGGCTGATGCCGGGCACGTCGATGCCGCGTGCCGCAATGTCGGTCGCCACGAGAATGCGCACCGAACCCTCACGGAAATCGTTGAGTGCCTTCTGACGGGCATTCTGCGACTTGTTGCCGTGGATGACGGCGGCCTTGAAGCCGTCGCGCTCGAGATCCTTGGTCACCCTGTCGGCGCCATGCTTGGTGCGCGAGAAGATGATGACGGACTTCATCGCCTCATCGGCAAGCATGTTGGCCAGCACCTGGCGCTTCTGCTTGGTGCGGGCAAAGACGACGCCCTGCACGATCTCGGCGGCCGCGGTGCTGTGAGGAGCGACTTCGACGCGAATCGGGTTCTTCAGCAGGCCTTTCGCCAGTTCGGCGATTTCGGCCGGCATGGTCGCCGAGAACAGCACCGTCTGACGGTCCGGCGCCGTCGCCTTGGCGATGCGCTTCACGTCGTTGATGAAGCCCATGTCGAGCATGCGGTCGCCTTCGTCGAGCACCAGCCATTTGGTGTCGGCAAGCATCAGGTCGCCTTCACGCACAAGGTCGGTCAGCCGACCGGGCGTTGCGATCAGGATGTCGACGCCGGGCGCAACCTTCTTCACCTGGCTGAAGCGCGAGACGCCGCCCAGCACGAGCGCGGTCGAGACATGCGCGCCCTTGGCGAGCAGCTTGATCATCTCCTCGATCTGCACCGCGAGTTCACGTGTCGGCGCCAGGATCAGCGCTCGGGCCGTCTTCGGCCGGCGCTTGGTACCAAGTGCGATGATCTTCGACAGGATCGGCAGCGCGAACGCCGCCGTCTTGCCCGAGCCGGTCTGGGCGATGCCGAAAATGTCGCGGCCTTCGAGCTGCGGCGGGATCGCCTGGGCCTGGATCGGCTTCGGATCGGTAAAGCCGGCGGCATTGGTGGCCTTGAGCAGTGCGCCGGTGATTCCAAGTGCGGCGAAACCGTTCGGTTCCGCAGTGTCCTTACCGGTCAAAGTGTTTTCATTGGTCAAAATATTCTTCTTTCATGCGGCTCCTGGCCGCAAACATCGATGGCGGCAGGGCGCAACCTGCCGTCGAAAATTGTCATGAAACGACAAGGCGGGCGGACGTCATCGTCCGCACGGCTGCGCTGTCGTGCCCGCAGGCTTCATGCCACGGGGCTTTTTCGCCACCTTGCCGATATGTCGGGAAGAGGGAAAACAGACGCAACCAGTCTCATTCATCGAGAAGGCCGGAGTGTCCCGGCCCAAGCGCCTATGCCGCCGCATATGGCCCAGTTCGCATCGAAATGCAAGGGGCCTGATGTTGCAGCGCAGCAAAAGCCATGAGGAAGCGGCGCTTGCGCTCTCTCGCGGGCATGATTACCACAATGCAGCTTTCCGTTTCGGGGACCGGTCATGAAGGACGTGCTGAAGGAACTCGAGCGCCGCCGCGAGATCGCCCGCATGGGCGGCGGCCAGGCCCGCATCGACGCCCAGCACAAGAAGGGCAAGTTGACTGCCCGCGAACGCATCGACGTCTTCCTCGACGAGGGCTCGTTCGAGGAGTTCGACATGTATGTCGAGCACCGCTCGACCGATTTCGGCATGGAGAAAACCAAGATCGCCGGCGACGGCGTCGTTACCGGCTGGGGCACCGTCAACGGTCGCCCGGTCTATCTTTTCGCCAAGGATTTCACCGTGTTCGGCGGCTCGCTGTCCGAGGCCCATGCCGAAAAGGTGGTCAAGGTCCAGGAGATGGCGCTGCGCAATCGCGCGCCGATCATCGGCCTTTACGACGCCGGCGGCGCCCGTATCCAGGAAGGCGTGGCGGCGCTCGGTGGCTATGCCGAGATCTTCCAGCGCAATGTGCTGGCCTCCGGCGTCATCCCGCAGATCTCGGTGATCATGGGGCCCTGCGCCGGCGGCGACGTCTATTCGCCGGCGATGACTGACTTCATCTTCATGGTTCGCGAAACCTCCTACATGTTCGTCACCGGGCCGGATGTGGTGAAGACCGTAACCAACGAGACGGTCACCGCCGAAAGCCTCGGCGGCGCTTCTATCCACACGACGAAGTCCTCGATCGCCGACGGAGCCTACGACAATGACGTCGAGGCGCTGCTGCAGATGCGCCGGCTGGTCGATCTGCTGCCCGCTTCCAACACGGCGGAAATTCCCGAGATCGAATGTTACCAATCGGTCACCGATCACGATCTGTCGCTCGACCGGCTGATCCCCGACAACGCCAACAAACCCTACGACATCAAAGAGTTGATCCTTAAAGTTGCCGACGAGGGTGACTTCTTCGAGATCCAGCAGAATTTTGCGAAAAACATCGTCACCGGCTTCGGCCGTATCGAGGGCCGCAGCGTCGGCTTCGTCGCCAACCAGCCGATGGTGCTGGCCGGCGTGCTCGATTCGGATGCCAGCCGCAAGGCGGCTCGTTTCGTGCGATTCTGCGACTGCTTCTCGATCCCGATCGTCACCTTCGTCGACGTGGGGGGGGGGTTTTACGGGCCCCCCCCGGCGAATTGTTGGGTGTTGAAAAACCGCGCCCCCCCAGAGTTTGGGGATTAAGAAGCCCCCCGGGCCCAACGGGGGGTTATTAAAAAAAGAA